>JAFNYY010000083.1 GCA_017383125.1 Schwartzia sp. (in: firmicutes) | reverse complement strand
GGACTGAATCCTGCTGGCCGTGACGAGCTGCTGGAGAAAATAAAGGAATTCCACGACAAACGGAAAATGACGATAGTATTCGTCTCTCACGACATGGACGCCATCGCCCGCTATGCAGATCGGGTCATCGTCCTCTCCGGCGGCAATCTGGTACTGGACGCTGCCCCCACCGAAGTATTTGCCAACAAAGAGACGATAGAGGAAGCCGGACTGTTGCTGCCACGGCTGACTACACTGCTGAGAACCTTGGAGGCCAACGGCCTGAAGCTGGACATGAAGCCGAAGGATATGCTCACCGTAGAGGGAGCTGTCCGGGGCATCATGGCGGCGAAAAAAGCAGCACCAAAGACCAGGGACAGTAAGACAGGAGGCAAAGGCTGATGATTTCTGATATAACTATTGGCCAGTTCTTCCCCGGCAAATCGGTACTGCACCGCATGGACCCCCGAGTGAAGATTGTCCTGATGTTCTTCTTCATCGTGTCCATCTTCCTGATAGACGGCCCGATTCCTTACGGAGCGCTGACCCTGCTTACCGTTATCCTCGGCGCAGCCTCCGGCATACCGGCCAGGATTATCGTGAAATCTGTGAAGCCGCTGTGGTGGATACTGCTCTTTACCTTCCTCATTCATTTTGCCACCATGCCCGGCAGGGTGGTAGCACAGCTATGGATATTCCAGTTTACCGAGGAAGGCTTTTGGCGCGGCTTCTTCATATCCCTGAGGCTGATACTCCTCATCGTGCTGTCATCCTACCTGACCCTCACCACCTCGCCTCTGATGCTCACAGACGCCCTGGAGCGGCTGCTCAGCCCGCTGAAGTGTGTAGGTGTCCCGGCTCATGAGCTGGCCATGATGATGACCATTGCCCTTCGCTTCGTCCCCACCCTCCTGCAGGAGACGGACAAGATAATGAAGGCCCAGCAGTCAAGGGGCGTAGATTTTTCCTCCGGCAATATGCTTACCCAGATGAGGAACATCATCCCCATACTCATACCGCTGTTCATCTCCGCCTTCCGGCGAGCCGACGAGCTGGCCATGGCCATGGAGGCCCGCTGCTACCACGGCGGTGAAGGAAGGACGAGGATGAAATCTCTGGCTGTCAGCGGCGTTGACTACGGCGCCGTTGCCTTCTCCGTGATATTCCTCGGAGCTGTCATCGGAGCCAGCTTCTTCCTGAAGCAGGCAGCATGATATGAAGCCGGAGCACAAGGAAATGATGAAAGCCCGGAGCCGGAATATCTGGCTGCGGGTCGCCTACGACGGCACCGACTACCACGGCTTCCAGCGGCAGACCTCGCCGATGACGGCCGTGCAGAATGTACTGGAAGAAGCGCTGGAGAAAATCTGCGGTGAGCTTATCGAGCTGACCTCATCAGGACGCACCGACGCCGGTGTCCACGCCCGGGGACAGATTGTGAACTTCTTTACCGACAGTACCATACCCGTGGACAGACTGCCGGCGGTGGTCAATAGATTCCTCCCCGGCAGTATCGTGGTGACAGGGGCAGGGGAGACGGACGACCGCTTCTCGGCACTCCACAGTCCCCACGACAAGACATACTCCTACCGGCTCACGGAGACAGACGGCTATGCCAGTCCCTTCCTGCACCGGTACAGCTGGCAGATAGACAGCCGGCTTGATACGGCACTTATGCAGCAGGCAGCGGATACGCTGCTGGGCGAGCATGACTTCTCAGCCTTCCGGACCACCGGCTCCAATGAAAAGGGCGACCCGGTAAAGACTATATACAGGGCAGACCTGATCCGGCAGGGACCGGACATAGAGCTTCGCATATCCGCCAGCGGCTTCCTCTACCACATGGTGAGAAACATTGTAGGCACCCTGGTGAAGGTAGGCGAAGGACGGATGACCGTCCCGGAATTTGCGGCATTGATAGCCGCAAAGGACAGAAGCCTGCTGCCCCCTATGGCCCCGGCATCGGGACTCTGCATGGAGCAGGTCACCTACAGAGATTATCCGGAGATAGGATGAAACAGAAATCACTTTGCCACCTGGTATAGATGGTTGGTGAAGATCGACCCACTCCTTTGGAGAGGGGGTCGTCGATAGACGGTGGGTGAGGTTTATCTGATTTTACCTCATCCGAGCTCGCTTCGCTCAGCTACCTTCCCCATAGGAGAAGGAGATTGGCACGATTAAAATGGCTCTCATTCAGCGAAGCTGACTGAGAGGTAAAATACTAGAAAAGGGAGAAATTCTAGTGAATTGGGCATTTATTGCAAAATACCTGCCGATGTATGAAAAGGCAGCCTGGCTCACGGTAAAAACCGGAACAGCCGGCATCGTCCTCTCCGTCATCATCGGTATTATCTGCGCGGCCATACTCTACTACCGCGTGCCGATACTGCGGCGGCTGGTCAGTACATATGTAGAGATTAGCCGCAACACACCGCTGCTGGTACAGCTCTTCTTCATCTACTACGGCATACCGAAGGTCACCGGCATCAAGACCGACGCCTTCACCTGCGGCATCGTCGGCCTCGCCTTCCTCGGCGGCAGCTATATGTGCGAGACCTTCCGCAGCGGCATCGAAGCCATCGAGCCGATCCAGGAAGAAAGCGCCAAAGCACTGGGACTGAACAAATTCCAGATTATGCGCTATGTCCTGCTTCCTCAGGCGCTGTCCATCAGCTTCCCCGGCTTCGTGGCCAATGTAATCTTCCTTATGAAAGAGACCAGCGTATTCTCGGCCATCAGCCTCATGGACTTGATGTTCACCGCCAAGGACCTTATCGGCGTATTCTACAAGACCAAGGAATCCCTCTTCCTGCTTGTAGTCTTCTACCTGATTATTCTCCTGCCGATATCCCTTCTGGGCAGCTTCATAGAGAGGAGGCTGCGCCGTGGCTGATTTCAACCTCGCCTCCATCGGCCTTGATGTGCTGTTCAAAGGGAAGAACATGGCCCGCCTCATCGGCGGCCTCGGTGTTGCCCTGAAGATAAGCCTGCTGGCCGTAGCCATCAGCATCCCCTCCGGCATTCTGCTGGGGGTCCTGATGACCTGGGAAAACAAAATAGTCCGCTTCTTCCTCCGGGTCTACCTCGAATTCATTCGGATAATGCCCCAGCTGGTACTGCTCTTCATCGTATTCTTCGGCTCCACGAAGATAATGAAGCTTCATGTCAGCGGCGAAATGGCATCCATAATAGTATTCTCCCTCTGGGGAACAGCGGAAATGGCCGACCTTGTCCGCGGCGCGCTGTCCTCCATACCAAAGCACCAGTACGAAAGTGCAGCGGCACTGGGACTCACGAAGACGCAGACATTCTTCCATGTCATCCTCCCCCAGACAATCCGGCGGCTGCTGCCTATCTCCATAAACCTCATCACCCGCATGATTAAGACCACCAGCCTCGTGTTGATGATCGGCGTCATCGAAGTCCTGAAGGTAGCCCAGCAGATAATAGAAGCAAACCGCGCCAAAAGCCCCAACGCCGCCTTTGGACTGTACCTTGTCATATTTATCCTGTACTTCCTTGCCTGCTGGCCCATCAGTATGTTGGCAAAATACCTTGAAAAGAAATGGAAGGTGTAACGATGGCAGAACCGTTGCTCTTTGTAGAACATCTCCTCAAGCAATACGGGGACAAAGTAATCCTCAACGACATAAACCTCACAGTAAATAAAGGTGAAGTAGTAGTAATCCTCGGCAGCTCCGGCTGCGGCAAAAGCACCTTCCTCCGCTGCCTCAACGCACTGGAGCCGATACAGGGCGGCACCGTCCGCCTCAGAGAAGAATCAATCACCCATGACAGCAAAAACCTCACCGACATCCGGCAGAAAATCGGCATGGTATTCCAGAGCTACGACCTCTTCCCACACCTCACCGTACTCGGCAACATCCTCCTGGCCCCTACCAAGGTACAGGGCAGAGACAAGGCCGAAGTCACGCAGGAAGCAATGGCCCTGCTGGAAAGAGTCGGTCTTAAGGACAGAGCCGACAGCTATCCGGCAGAGCTGTCCGGCGGCCAGAAGCAGCGTGTAGCCATCGTGAGAGCGCTGGCCATGCACCCCGAAGTCATGCTCTTCGACGAAGTAACCGCTGCCCTCGACCCGGAAATGGTGCGAGAGGTACAGGATGTCATGCTTGATTTGGCAGAGCAGGGCAAGACCATGCTCATCGTCACCCACGAAATGCAGTTCGCTAGGGCAGTAGCCGACAGAATACTGCTCATTGACGACGGTCACATCATCGAGGACGAAGACCCCGAGATATTCTTCACCGCCCCCAAGAGCGACAAAGCCAAGCAGTTCCTCAACCTCTTTGAATTCCATAGACCGAAAAAGAATAAATAAAGTAAAAAGTGTGTCAGCAGGACGGATGAACAGCTCCCTGTCAAGTAGACCACTGAAATAACTAAAAACTTTCCAGGGTGTCTCCCAAAAGGAGACGCCCTTTTTCTAGTGCGGCAAATTTAGCCTTTTCCGGGATGTAATCCTTGAGCTCCATATTGGCATTATACTTCTTTATCCAGCCTGCGAGAATAGAAGGACTTGGTATTCCGTATTTGGCAGCAATTTCCCGACAGCTTCCCTTTCCGGAGATAACAGCATCCACTGAGAACTTTGATTTTCGCATGAAAATACCCCCAAAGTAGATTTGGATATTTCCATGGTCTACTTTGGGGGTAGCATATCAGGATTCCGTTGACACACTTTTTGTTTTTATTTACCTTCACCCCACTGGCACGCCGTGCCACCTCCCCTGGGGGGAGCCTTTAGGGTATTCGCTATATAATCACGGAATCGGCACATAATTGGCGAGACTATTCAGCCCTATACTCCGCAGCCTCGTCCGTACATCATACATCAGACACAGCGCCGGCACCTTCTCGATACGCAGCCGGAAATGCTCCAGCTCATTCTCCAGACACCCGAAGATAGGCACTCTCTGCAGGGACAGCATATCATGCCCCGGCCTTACCGGCCCATAGTCCACGGTGAAAGCCGCCTCGAAGCCGGCATCCTTCACCAGCTCCTTTACCGTATCATCATAATAGCCGCAGGGATAAGCGAGAGCCCGGGCATTCTTCCCGAACTGCCAGCGGAACACCGCCTGACTCGTCTCCAGCTGGAACTTCGCATCCTTCGGATCATCCTGACTCAGCATCGCATGGCTAAGGGTATGACTGCCGAAATCAATCCCGTTCTTCTCCATCTCATGAACCTGCTCCCAGGTCATATAATTTTTCTGAGTACCGATATAATCGGTGATGATGAAGATGAGAGCCGGCATCTTCCGCTCCTTCAGGAGAGGAAACGCATCCGTATAGTTATCCAGATAACCATCATCGAAGGTAATCAGCACCGGTTTATCCGGCAGAGCCGCCCCCTCATTCTGATGACGGATGAACTGATCAAGGGAAATCACATGATACCCATGCTCCGTCAGATAATCAAGCTCATCGGCGAAATTCCCCGGACGGACAGTGAGAGAATTCGCATCCCGCGTATTTATCTGATGATAGTTCAGCACCAGCACATCATCGGACGGCGTCACCACCACCTCAAACAGATAATACAGCCAGCCGGCCGTCGCCGCCAAACAGAGTAAAACAAGCCCGAAGATAACTCGTCGGACCTTAATCATTATATTCACGACCTTCTTAAATAAAATTGTGTACACAATCATAATGCAGACTGGGAAAAGTGTCAAGCTGACCGGATAGCTCTAGGCAGGGAAGTTGATTTGTGGTAATATAAATTGTTAAGTTTACTACAAAGCAAACGGAAATATACCCTGGAAGGAGATTAACTGTGGATAGAAACGACAACTGCTGGTGCGGCAGTAAGAAAAAATACAAAAGCTGCCACCTGAAATTCGACGAAAAAATCAAAGGAATAAAATACAGCTGGCTGCTGGGACAGACCAGACCCCCTCGCCACATCATCAACAATGAACATGACATAGAAGGGATAAAAGCCAGCGCCGTCATCAACAACGGCTGCCTCGACATGGTAGGCCAGCTGGTGAAAGCCGGCGTAGACACCGAGACCCTCGACAACGCCTGCCACGAATACATCGTGTCCCACGGCGGCATCCCCGCCTGCCTGAACTACGAAGGCTACCCCAAGAGCGTCTGTATCTCCCTGAACAATGTAGTCTGCCACGGCATACCATCCAAGAACACCATCCTGAAGGACGGCGACATCCTCAACATCGACATCACCACCATCTACAACGGCTACTACGCCGACGCCTCCCGTATGTTTATGGTAGGTAATGTCAGCCCCGAAGCCGAAAAGCTCGTGCGCGTCACCAAGGAATGTATGGATCTCGGCATTGCCGCAGCCAAACCATGGCACTTCCTCGGTGATGTGAACGCCGCCTGCGGCAACCACGCCCTCGAAAACGGCTACACCGTAGTCACCGCCCTCGGCGGCCACGGCGTCGGCAAACACTTCCACATGGAACCCTATGTCGCCCACATCGGCGAGCCAAACACCGGCATGCTCATGGTACCCGGCATGGTATTCACCGTAGAACCCATGATATCTGCCGGCCGCCCGGAAGTAGATGTAGACGAAGAAGACGGCTGGACCGTCACCACCCACGACGGAACCCTCTCCGCCCAGTGGGAAAAAACCATCCTTATCACAGACACAGGAGCGGAGGTGCTTGCCTGGTGAGTAAAAAATTCGCAGAACTGGGCGTAAAGGAAGCAGTCCTTACCGTCCTGAAAAAAAACGGAATCATCGAAGCCACTCCCGTACAGGAAACCGCTATCCCCGTAGTCCGGAGCGGCCGTGATGTCATCGTGCAGGCACCCACCGGCACCGGCAAGACCATCGCCTTCCTCCTCCCACTCATGGAGAGAATGAAGTCTGATATAGATGTCATACAGACCCTCATCGTCACCCCCACCCGGGAGTTGACCATCCAGATAGCAAAAGTCGCTCGTCAGCTGGGCGAAGCCTACGGCATCCGTGCACTTCCCCTATACGGCGGACAGGACATCGAGCGGCAGAAAGCAAAGCTCGGCCAGCACCCCCAGATAATCATCGGCACCCCCGGACGACTCCTCGACCACTGGCGGCACGGCCGGCTAAACCTCTCCACCGCGAATAAAGTGGTATTGGACGAAGCAGACGAAATGCTCAAGCGCGGCTTCATCGAAGATGTAGAAAAGCTCCTCAACGAACTGGCCGGCGATCACCAGCTCCTCCTCTTCTCCGCCACCATCCCCGACGGACTCAGAGTGATTACCCGCCGCTTCATGGACAAACCAGCCGAGATTACCATCGAAGCCGAGCATGTCACCCTTGACAACATCCACCAGATAGTCTATCGCTCCACCGAAGAAACGAAGCTGGACAAACTCTGCGCCTATATAAATGAAAGCCATCCCTACCTCATGATGGTATTCTGCTCCACCCGTGAACGGGTCATCAAGCTCACCATGGAACTGGCCGGCAGGGGATATCTGGT
>JAFNYY010000082.1 GCA_017383125.1 Schwartzia sp. (in: firmicutes) | reverse complement strand
TGCCGGGATTGTCCTTCATCCCCACGGCGGTAAACACGCCGAAGTCTCCCATAGGGGTCTTCATGTCCCCTTCCGTGGTCTTGCCCAGACCGTTCCTGCCGATATAGCCTTCACAGGTCAGGAGCTTCGTCCAGAAATCAGGGTATTCCTCTGTCTTGACGTAGAGCTGCACTCTAGCCATGCTGCCCTCCGTCTGCTGAACGAAAATCACCTGCCGTACTTCCGGCTCCCGGCAGTATTTCTGCAGCAGCTCATTCCAGCTGGGATGTTGCTCTGTCATAATCCACCTCCGCAGAGTAATTGCTTATTAGTACATTATAATGCCGTCATTAAGGAAATTGCAAAGTAATTTATCCTATTGGCATTCAACGGCCTAGCCGTTATTATTGATGTGTCACCGGGGACGGTTCTCTTTGACACAACAGTGCCTGTTGTGTCACCGTGTGTCATCAGGGACGGTTCTCTTTGACACAAAAGTGCCGCAATTTCAACAAGAATTATCGGCAGCGATGTCAAAATTTCAATATGAAGAAGAATCGTACAAAAATACCCGGCAATATCAGCCGGGTGATGACGGACCTTATTATAAATCGCGGAAGTGTGTCAATGAGAACCGTCCCTATTGACACATGAACTTTGAAAACTGAATATACCAATAAAATCTATGGTTAGAATGGAGGAATTGTATATGAGAATTAAATTGCAAAATGAAGAGGCCTCTGGCATAATGGTGGAAGCCTCTAAAAGAATAGCATTTCCATTATTGAGTGGTGATCATCATGGATACCCGCGGGAGTTTGCGTTGGAATGTGCCAGGGAGGCTTTTGAAACGTATGAATCAAATGATTTGGAGATTTATCTTATATTAAGGGGTTAAGCCGGTAGAGGAAATGGCTGAGAAGTATAAGAATTGATAAGTAAGAATAATGATTAATTTAGTGTGAAAGGAGTTTACATATGAAAAACAATTTATTTGAATTTGCAAAGGGAGAATTGTCACAAGATGCAATGATATGTTGGTGTATCAATTGGTTTAATTATTCTGATATGCCACGTTTACAGCAGATGGCAAAAGAAATACTAGTTAGCATTTCAGGGATTAATGATATTAAAACGGTGAGCATTCATCAACAGTATAATAAAATAGATATTTTACTCATAATTAATGATAAAATACCAGTAATAATAGAAGATAAAATATTTACATCAGAGCATGATCATCAAATCAATAGTTATGTTGATGGAATAAGAAAAAATGCAAAAAAGGATGGCAGTTTATCGATTAAAGGTAAACAATATACCATCGATGTAGAAAAGATAAAAACCGTTTATTGGAAGACTGGTCATCATTATGATGCAGATAAGGTAGTAATTGCAGATAGAATAATAAATATTGACGACGTGTTGGCATTTTTAGAGCCATATTATAATGATAGTGAAATTTTGGCTGATTATATCAATAAGCTTCATGAGGACAAAAAGTGGTATGTGGAACATAAAAGATATTGGGAATATGAGAATGATAATAGCACATCACATTGGGATTTGAATATTTCAAAACATCATATTGCGCAATACACTTTAATGAGAGATATTTTCCCAGAATATTTGTGGGATATGAAAAAAGGAAACTACAATGAGTATTATCAAGTATCTTCTGGAAGTTCATCCGGACGTCCGTGGACAGAGATGAAGGTATTTAATGGTAAATTTCCAAAGGGGGATGAATATGTTGTTTTTTGGCGGATAGATACTGATGTAAAGGCTCCATATATTTCTCTCAGATTATACGAAATTGGCTATGATAAGAAAAGTAAGGAATGTGTAGAAAGACATGCTTTGCTATGGGAAAAGATGAGAGATGCTATGCAATTAATAGTTGAAAAGAATAAGTTTGAAATAGATAAGAAAGAAATTACATGGGAAAATGTTAATCCTGGAAATAAACGTAATTGCAATGAAGCAGCTATCTTCCATTATCATTTCGAACAGAATATACGTGATTTGTGGATGGAGGTCGAAGGAAAAGTCAAAAAAATGATAAAAAGCGTTAATGATGAGTTTTGTACATGGGCGAATAATGAGTTGGGAAAATACGTTAATTAACGGTGCTTTTTGATATTTTTGGTTTTTGGTAGTTTTTGGTATTTCCTATTGAGGCCGTTTTATTGGACATATAATAATATAGAATGGAACCATGATAGAAGGGTGAACCGACTACCTTGGTTCTTTTTTTATTTGAAAACGGAGGATAAAGTGATGAATTACATAATTGTAGATTTTGAGATGACTCCTTTCTTTTTAATTTACACCATTATATAGACTTAACCTGACATTTGACACTTCTCCAGAATTTGCTATAATACAGATGTGATCATTCGAGAGGATTGCATTCTAAGACCTAAAAGCAAAAATCCCTTACTGCTGCAACAGTAAGGGATTTTGCTTTTGGTGTTACCACCTCAAGCCAGGTACTTTACCAGCTGGTGCCACATGGTGGCTGTGCACTACCACCCCAGCAGTTGAATAATAAGATACCCGATAATACTACCGAGCACACTTATAATCAACGAGCACATAATTCGAGAGTAAAGCATTCCTAGACCTCCTTTCCGCCAGAGGAATGGCTTCAAGGCCGTGGCGCTCTAGTATAGCACACCTTATGATTATTGCAAAACTGTTATCAGAAAACAAAAAGCCCCAAGGCATCATCCTTGGGGCGATTTTTCTCTGGAGCTGATGATAGGAATCGAACCTACGACCCGTTCATTACGAATGAACTGCTCTACCGACTGAGCTACATCAGCAATACAACGAAATTATTATATCTACCATAATATATATTGTCAAGGAGATTATTTCCCGCTCCTGGATAGGGCAATGATAGCTGCCTCCAGAAGCTCCGCTCCTCCCTGTCCCGTCTTGAGCCGGTAGTCCGCATCCGCAAGGTCAAGAAAGACCTTCTTCAGCACAGCCTCGTCCTTGCCGTTCACCGTCCGGGTCAGCCGGTTCACAAGATTAGGATAAAACTTCGTCTGTCCCAATGCCTGGGACAGCTCCCTTCCCCGCAAGCCCCGCTTCAGGAGAGTCTTTGCAGTCAGGTACTCCCTCACCCTCCGCAGGAGGAGACCGGCAATCACCGGCAGATAGGTGCCGCCCTGCAATTCCTCCGCAAAAAGCTTCAATGCATCAGCGCCCCGTCCGTCGTCAATGGCCTCCACTATAGCAAAGCCGGATATCTCCGGCAGCCGGGAAAAGGATTCCTTCACCTGTGCTGCCGTAATCATGGTACGGCTCTTGCCACTCGGCTTTATGCCCTGCCCGGCCAAGAAAAGCTCCAGCTTGTCCAGCTCTCCGGCCAGATAGCCAAGCGGAACATCATGAAGTGCCGACAATGCACCAGACAGGTATTCAAAGGCCGCCGGCTCAAGCCGGAAGCCCCGTCGCCCCAGCTCGTCAGTCAGCCAGTCAGCAGCCTGCCAGGAGCGCAGAGGGGCGGATTCCATCACCAGGCCGGCCTTTTCCAAGGTCTTGTATATCCTTTTCCGCTTGTCCACGGCCATGTTCTGGCGGAAAATCACATAATTTGTCTCGGGCATATCGGCAATTGTGGTCAAAAGGTTATCAAGGGCTTTGTCTGCCTTGCCCTTTTTCTTGTCCTTGCTATCGTCGCCCTCGTCCTTGTCAGCTGTCTTCCTGTCGCCGAGGATTTTCGACTGCTTCACCAGCACCACCGCCCGATCCCCGAAGAAGGGGATGGCGCTCAGCTCCTGCTCCAGCACATTGGGGTCACTCTCGCCGTCAAGCACCGTGAGTCCGTCGGAGCGGTCTGCCGTCGTAGGCAGCAGCCGGGAAAGAATAAGCTCCAACCCCCGGTCAATGAAGTACGGCTCCTCTCCGCTAAGCAGGAAAACATGAGGCAGGTGACTGTCATCCAGTCGGCTGAGCTGGGCTGCAAAATCGTTGTAGTTCAAAATACTACCTCTGGTCTGCCGATACATCGGCAATATATCAATAATCTTACACGGTATTTGTTGGGTCAATATCGATGAGGGCATCATTTCGCCGGTCATAGCCCTGCCGCCGCAGGAAGCTCCGCACCCTGTCCGGGTCGGCGGTCTTGATAAGGACGGCGAAGCGGTAGATCCCCTTGTAGCAGGCGATAAGAGCCGGAGCCGGGCCGATTATCTGATGAATGGGCAGCGGCTTCTGTCCGGAGCTGCTCTCCATCTGTACCGCCCTCTGTCCCCCACCGTCCTTGCCGAATTCCCTGCGGAACCTCCCCACGCACTCGGCGGCCTTCAGCCTCGCCTTTTCCTCCTGATTGTCGGTGAAGGTAATCTTGATGAGTCGGCAGAAGGGCGGGAAGAAAAGCTCCCTCCGAAGGGCAAGCTCCTCCCGGTAAAACCGTCCATAGTCCTGAGCGATGGCACTTTCCACGGCGTAGTGGTGAGGATTGTAGCCCTGCACGATTACCCGCCCCGGTCTGTCGCCACGGCCGGCTCGGCCTGCTGTCTGAGTGATGAGCATAAAGGTCCGCTCTGCCGCCCGGAAGTCAGGCATATTGAGGGCGCTGTCGGCACTGATAATACCCACCGCCGTGACCATGGGGATGTCGTGTCCCTTGGCTACCATCTGAGTGCCGAGAAGAATGTCGTACTCGCCGCGGCGGAAGGCGGTCAGGATCTCCTGATGAGCGAATTTCTTCCCGGTGGTATCCCTGTCCATGCGGACAACTCTTGCCTCCGGCAGCAGAGTCCGCAGCTCTTCCTCCAGCTTCTCGGTGCCAGTGCCGAAGAAGCGGATATATTTGCCGCCGCACTGCGGGCAGACGGTGGGAGTATCGGCGGAAATGTCGCAGTGGTGACAGGCCAGCCGTCCGCTCTGATGGTAGACCATAGGCAGACTGCAGTCAGGACAGGTGACCACATAGCCGCAGCTGCGGCACATGACAAAGGTGGAGTAGCCCCGTCTGTTCAGCATGAGGACAGTCTGTTCTTTGGCCGTCAGATTTTCCCGAAGCATTGCTTCCATGTCCCGGCTGAGGACATGACGGTTTCCGCTTTTCAGCTCTTCCCGCATATCCACGGACTTCGCCTCCGGGAGACGGCGGCTGCCGATACGCTTCGTGAGCTTAAGCAGCTTCAGCTCTCCGTGAGCTGCCCGGTAGGCTGTCTCCAATGAGGGCGTGGCACTGCCCAGCAGCAGGACGCTGCCGTATAGCTCGGCGATTATCTCCGCCACCACTCTTGCGTGGTAGCGTGGGGCCTCATCCTGCTTGTAGCTCATGTCCTGCTCTTCATCGAGGATAATCAGCCCCGGATTGTCCACCGGAGTAAAGAGAGCCGACCTTGCGCCGATGATAATTCCGATGCCCTGCTCCCTGACCCGCCGCACGGCGTCCGAGCGCTCCGCCACCGACAGCCGGCTGTGAAGGACGACGATATCTCCGGCAAAAAACTCCTTAAAGCTGGCTACAAGCTGACCGGTAAGAGCTATCTCCGGCACCAGTACGATTGCCTGACGACCTGCCCGGCGACACCTGGCCACCGCTTCGATATAGACCCTCGTCTTGCCGCTGCCGGTTATTCCGTATAATAGGAACGGATTATATTTTTTCTCCGCCAGAGGTGAATCGAGCTGCTTCATCACCGCTGCCTGCTCCTCCGTGAGGCAGGGAGCCTGAGCCAACCTTTCCTCTGCCCGGCTCATGACCGTCTGTCCGGCTGTCCGCGGTTCACCCTCCGCGGCATAGCTGTCCCTGAGAACCCGTTCCTCCCGGACTGTCACCATCCGCCTTACCACCAGTGAGGCGATAGTTGGCGGAGTAATGTCATACTTTTCCTTCAGTTGGTTCTGACTCAGCGTTCCGCCGTTTTCCCGCAGGGCGACCAGCAAAGCCGCCTGTCGGGGGCCGAGCCGCTTCGGCGGATTTTCCCCGGCTGTTTCCGTGAGAGTGACCAGCTTTTCATAGACAGCCTTTTCCCTCTTTTGGATTCCCTTTTTCTTCGATATTGATACGCCGCTCTTACCGGGCATGAAGAGGCGCATCGCCTCTGCCCGGGAGCAGAGGTAATAGTCAGCCATACGATACGCCGCTTCCAGCATCATGGGCGTAAACCAGGGACTGTCATCCACCAGGGCGCTGATATTCTTCAGCCGGTATTCCTTGCCGGTCTTAGGGTCTGCAGCAAGACAGATTTTCTCGCCGGTGGCTTCGTCCTCTTCCCAGCGGACGCCGCTACCGGGAAGACTCTCGGAGAATACTCTGACTATGAATCCCTCCACATCCCGCCCGGCAAAAGGCACAAGCACACGCCAGCCGGGGGACAGCTCTTCCTCCGTCAGCTCCGGAGGGATAATGTAGGTAAAGGCACCGGCGATACTCTTTACCGGGAGATTTATGTATATTTCTGCCAGCATTCGGCGCCCTCCGTATTCCTTAATTAAAACCCTCTTGAATATTGTCTGTAGGAAAACCGTTTATCTACGCCGGTACTTAGTGCACTGCGAGTAAGCAAACGAAGCAGGCACTTAGTACCATTGCGTAGATAATCGAGCGAGAGCGTGTTTTCGTCAGATAATATTCATGAGGTCTTACATTAAAACAGAACTGCTTTCTAATTCTTTACTTTTATTTGCATCTACATTTTGCAGGAATATTAAAATCCTTGTAGAATAAGTTATTAGTTATTATATGATAAATCGCACACGAAAGGAAGTAATAAAATGGCAGAAAACGAAGCAGTCCTCTACGAAAAAAAGGGCAATGTAGCCGTCATCACCATGAACCGTCCCAAGAGTCTCAACTCCATGAGTCTCGATCTGGTTGAAGGCATCGTAGACTACCTCAATGCCGCCGAGGCAGATGATGAAGTACGGGTCATCGTTCTCACCGGTGCCGGTCGTGCTTTCTCCGCCGGCGGCGACCTTGCCTCTCTCGACAATCTTCACACCACCGAGGAACGCCGCCGCTTCATCGTGAAGGTCGGCGCAGTAGTCCAGCGCATCCATGACATTGCCAAGCCGGTCATCGCCCTTGTAAACGGTGTTGCCGCCGGTGCCGGCTTCAATCTTGCCATCAGCTGCGACCTTGTATACGCCGAAAGCTCCGTGAAGTTCATCCAGAGCTTCGTCAAGGTAGGTCTCCCGCCCGATTGCGGCGGTTTCTACTATCTGGCCAAGACCGTCGGTCAGGCAAAGGCCAAGGAGCTTATGTTCACCGCCCGTCCGGTACCGGCTGACGAAGCAAAGGCTCTCGGCCTCGTAAACGAAGTATATCCTGCTGAGGAGCTGAACGAGAAGGTAATGGCCATCGCCGAATCCATTGCCGCCACCGCTCCGCTGGCTATTCAGGCTGCCAAGAAGGCACTCAATATGCCGGAGGCTACTCTCGCCGAAACTCTCACCTACGAGTCCCTTGCCTCTTCCTCCCTGCTG
>JAFNYY010000081.1 GCA_017383125.1 Schwartzia sp. (in: firmicutes) | reverse complement strand
GCTTGGGAGTTGTGGCTGTACTCGGCCATCTTCCCTAATGGGGAAGGTAAACCCCTCCGCCCTTCGGGCACCTCCCCTTTCAGGGGAGGCAACGAAACAGGTTGGGTGGCACCTCCCCTTTCAGGGGAGGCTTGGGAGTTGTGGCTGTGCTCGGCCATCTTCCCTAATGGGGAAGGTAAACCCCTCCGGCACTTCGTGCCACCTCCCCTAGAGGGGAGGCTTTAGGACTGAAATCAGTTTTCACATTAGCGGACAATTTGAAGGTTCCCCTGTTTTATACAATTCCAGTGGGTCCAAATCAACAACTCTACATGGATCGTAGGTTTTTTCCAAATCAAAAGCTACCGTGTGATTCATTACAGTGAGGCTGTTTCTGAACGCTTCTTTATTTTGAAAGGGAGCAAACACACCGCCGGCAAAAATCAGGCTGCGCAGATTCTTGTATTTGACCGAACCATCATTAAAGTACATGTAGACTCCATAATCGTCATCAGGTATCACCTGAAGTATTTCCGGCATCCACTTATTGTCAAGCATCTTCATCACCTCACCGCAAGGGGTCAATACTCTGAAAGTCCTTGTTATCTCTACCCAGTTCCCAGTTCTGCATCAATTCATCCTTATGCAACTCCGCCCAGGCCAAAACATATTTCAGCTGTCGATTCGGCAATCCGCCTTCAATCACGGTACCGTCCAAAATTGATACCGCAGCTTTATGCTCCGCATATTGGGCATGAAAATGAGGCGGCATATGGTCATTCCAATACATTGTTATCCGTATACCCAAAAACAAGGAAATTTCCGGCATTTCAGCACCTCCTAACAAGCTTTCTATTAAAATTATACTTCTGACAATCCTTTTTAGCAACCTTAAAAGTGCAGATAAAGGACTAGCCACGTTCTTGTCTCCGGTCGCCTGTGGGAGATCCCTACCGTTATCTAATTTCACCCCTCCTCTTCCGATGCGATGAAGAATCAAATCTTCCTTTTAAGAGAGGATGCACGCTACGCCAGCATGGGTGGTAAACCACGTCACAGCATCGTCACCGTATCCAGCAGCGGCATTGCAAGGGAAAATACGAGGACTGCCACCAGTCCGCCGATAAATAGAAGCAGTGTCGGCTCAGCCAGAGCCTCCAGCTTCTTTCTTCGACTGCGGCTTTCATAGCGGCAGATCTCCGCTGCCCGCCCCAGGGAGTCCGGCAATGTTCCGGTTTCCTCTCCCACCGCAGTCAGACTGAGAAATATCTGAGAAAATCTGCTGTCGCCGCCCAACGCCGCCGTCAATCTGCGTCCGGCCCGAGCCGCCGAAGCCGCGCGGTGGAGCTGCCACGACAGATAATTATTGGCCGGTACCCCAGCGGCAATCTCCAACGCATCTGCCAGCGGCAGTCCACCGCCTGTCAGCGCCGATAACGCAGCCGCAGTGTCAGCCGAGTCCGACAGAGTAAATAATTCTCCCAGCAGCGGCAGCTTTAACAGCAGTCTGTCAACCTCGCAATGATAGCGGGGATTTCTTATCGCGACAATAACCACCGCCAAGGCTATGACCAGTCCGACAAGGATGATCCACCCGATGTCCGCCAGCAAAAGTCCAACCGACAAAACCAGCATGGTAATCGGCGGCAGCTGCGTCCCAAGCTGATCAAACAAATTGCCAAAGGCCGGCAGAACAAAAAGCAGCAGCAGTGCCAATGCCCCCATCAGAGCCGCCATCATCAGGGAGGGATATATCAGCATGGTCAGCAGCCGTTGTCTCGCCCGGTAGCTGTTCTCCAGCATATCTGCCACACCGGGCAGAAGCCGCTCCAGATTTCCAGAAGCTTCTCCCGCCTCAACCAATGCAACCGCAGTGGAGGGAAACTGTCCAACTTCCCGCAGAGCGGATGTAAGGCTGCTTCCCCCGGCAGCTGCAGATGCAAGACGGTTGATTACCGCCTTCTGTCTACTGCTGCCCTGTCCCTCTCTTGCCATAAGCTCCAGCGCATCCGGTACCGAAAGCCTCGCTCCTACAAAGGTTGACAACCGCCGGAAGAAGTCGATAGTCCAGCGTGCGGGCAGTCCCCGGTCGATGAATTCCCACCGAAAAATTGGCCGGTCATCATCTATATCGGTGACAGTGATTCCCCTTGCTGTCAGAGTACGAGCGGCATCTATCTTTGTTTTTGCTTCTATTTTTCCCGTTGCTCTGCTGCCGGAATGGCGGTGAATTCCCCGATATTTATAAAGCGGCATATTATACCTTTCTTAGATATTGCTCGGCCGACCTCTCAAAGGTAATCATGTCATCATTTCCTCCTGCGATGATTGCCGACATCAGCTGTGCCGTGCTGCCGGTACGGATAAGATTTCGGACGGCAGGAGTTGCAGTCAGTATCTCATGGACTGCCCGACGACCGTCAGCTGCGGAGATCAGCCGCTGGGCAATAACCGTCGTCAGCACCTGCGAAAGCTGCTGCAATATAACGGGCTGACGCTCCGGAGGATAAAAGCCTGCCACCCGCTCCACCGCTCCCGGCGCAGAACCGGTGTGGAGGCTGGCCAGCACAAGGATCCCGCTCTCTGCAGCCCGCATGGCAGCGGTCATCGTTTCTTCATCTCTTATCTCGCCCACCAGCAGGATGTCCGGCATTTCCCGCAGGGACTGACGAATCCCCGCGGAAAAATCAAAGAAGTCCCGTCCCAGCTCCCGCCGGCTGATAAGGCTGTTCCCGTTATCAGGGATGAATATATATTCTATGGGGTCTTCAAGAGTGACGGCATGACGCGGCTGCTGTCTAAGCAGGCAATCTGTCAGCGAAGCCAGAGTTGTGGATTTGCCGCTGCCGGTGGTGCCGGTGACAAGAACAAGGCCTCCCGTCCTCTGTTGAAGTGCCGAATTCAGCCGCTGAATAATTCTCTCCAAATGGAGCTCTTCTATCGAAGGGAATTCTTTCGGCAGGATTCTGATTGCTGCCGCAAGCCCCTTGTCTTCCTTATATACATTCACACGCAGACGGATGTCATCTATCGTGAGAGCGAAATCGACGGCGCCATGTGCCTGAAGTATCTTTGCTTCTTCGTCATCGAGAAGGCCAATGATAATTTCCCGATTAGTTGAGGAGGATGCATCCCCTGCCGACGGCAGAGCTGTCAATATCCCTTGAATACGATGATAGATTTTTTCGTTTACTATATGAATATCCGATGCCCCCAGTTTGGCTGAGGAACGGATGAGTTCGATGAATGCTTCCTTCATTTGAGCCACCTCAATTTATAATATTGTGAATATGATGACTTCCCCAAAAGCGACGCTGACAGTGGGGCCCGATATCCAGTATAAGAGGCTCCCCTGAAAGGGGAGCTGTCTCCGACTCTCTGCGTTCACTGGATGGCACTCACTAAATTCGTCCTTCGTTACACTCAGACTTATTAAGTGAGTTTGCCAAAGCGAAGCTGACTGAGGGGCCCG
>JAFNYY010000080.1 GCA_017383125.1 Schwartzia sp. (in: firmicutes) | reverse complement strand
GGGCGACAAATACGCTGTGTGGTAGCTCCCACATAAGGATTTGTCAACTGGTGATGGACGCAGAAGATGCATCAAAGATGAACGGCGTAATTATATCGATGGTTCCTTGCTGCACATACGAGCAATGCAGCAGGAACACAGATATACCGTACTTGGTGTTTTCGCTTCGTCTTTCCTTTTTCTCCCGGTGGGTGCCTTTGTATCGGGCTGTAGACACTCAGCATCCCTAGCTGCTTACTGTCCTCCGATACATTAGCACCCATCGGGGAGAAGAGCGCTTCTTCGCTCACGCCGAGGCGGTGAAGCAGCGAGGTTGATACCTTCTAGGGCAGATATCAGCTTTGCTGCCGCGCTACGACGCTTGCAGCCGATTTGCTCTTCTTACTTACTATATGGCGGATGCGTTGTCCTTTGAAACATTATAACGACAAATTTTAGAGAAAATCCCGTCTTGTTTAAGAAAAGAAGCATGAGCAGGACGAGATTATTGCTTGAGGAAGATTTTATTTTCCTAACCGGGCTTTGAAATCGGAGTAGCCGAAGGATTTCAGCAGCTCCAGTGTGCCGTCCTCGGCAAGCTTGTAAATGGACGGGAGCGGCATACCGTTGAAGGTGTTGTTCTTGCAGGTGGAGTAGATAGCCATGTCACCGAAGACTAGCCGGTCACCGATTTTCAGAGGCTCGGCAAAGGCGTAGTCGCCGATGGAGTCACCGGAAAGACAGGTGGGTCCGCCGAGACGGTAGGGGAAATTCGGCTCGGTATTGTTGACGAGAGAGGGGTCGTCGCAGCCATCGAAGGTTTCACCTTCGGCAATATCGTCCTCAAGGGAGACGGCATCCATCAAGGGCGGACGATAGGGCATCTCAATGACATCCGGCATGTGGCAGGCGGCACTGGCGTCGACGATAACCGGGATGATGGGTTTATCGGTTTCATCTTCATTGGTGAAGGCACTTTCCGTCAGGACATCCAGTACCTCGGTGACCAGGTAGCCGGCGTTGATGGCGCAGGCTTCACCCGGCTCCAGATAGACGGTGAAGCCGTATTTATCCTGAAGATGCTTTATGGTCCTGATGAGGGTGTCGGTGTCGTAGCCGGGGCGGGTGATGTGATGACCGCCGCCGAGATTCAGCCATTTCAGACGGGGCAGGATGTCACCGAACTTCTCCTCGATGGCTTCTACGGTAGTGGCCAGGTCGTCGGAGTTCTGCTGGCAGAGGGTGTGGCTGTGGAGACCGTCAATGAGGTCGAGAAGCTCCGGAGTCATCTCCTTGTCCCAGGCGCTGCGGGGGGTGCCGAGGCGGCTGCCGGGGGCGCAGGGGTCGTAGATGGCGTGGCCTTCCTGAGTAGAGCGCTGCGGATTGATGCGCAGGCCGATGCTCTTTCCGGCGGCTTTGGCCCCGGGGCCGAATTTTGCCAGCTGGTGAATGGAATTAAAAACGATATGGTCGGCGTAGTTGAAAAGCTCCGGGAAGTCTTTTTCACGATAGGCTCCGCAGAATACATGAACTTCCTTGTTTGGCATTTCTTCACGGCCAAGACGAGCCTCGAATAGGCCGCTGGCCTCGGTGCCGTCCAGATATGGTTCGAGGGCAGGGTAGAGGTTGTAGTTGGAAAAAGCCTTTTGAGCAAGGAGAATTTTGCAGCCGGTGGCTTCACGGACAGCAGCCAGCTTCTCGCCGTTGGTCTTCAGTGCTGCTTCGTCGAGAACATAGCAGGGAGTAGGCAGGTTTTTGGCGGAGAATAATTCGTTGAGGTCATAATCCTTAAGACCGAGAAAAGGTGGGCGCATATTGTGTCCTTTCATAAAGAGAGACTGTTGAATTACCCCCCAGTCACCTTCAGTGACAGCCCCCAATGGGGCCTTGGGTGATGCAACAGTCTCAATGATATTTGTTTGGGCGGTCGGAGACCGCCCTTAAATTTTACTCTGCAGGGTGAATCTCGACCGGTGCCGGATTGTAGCTTTCACGACGAGGCAGGCCGTACTTGTCGAGGGCTTCCAGATACGGATCCGGGTCAAACTCCTCTACGGTGTAGACACCCGGGCGCTTCCACTTGCCGGTGAGGAGCATCAGAGCGCCGCACATGGCCGGTACGCCGGTGGTGTAGGAGATGGCCTGACTGCCTACTTCCTTATAGCATTCCTGATGGTCGCAGACATTGTAGATGTAGTAGGTCTTTTCCTTGCCGTCCTTCATGCCGTGGAAAATGCAGCCGATGTTGGTCTTGCCGACAGTGCGGGGGCCGAGGCTGGCAGGATCCGGAAGGAGCTGCTTCAGGAACTGGATGGGGATGATTTCCTGACCGTTGAAGTTGACCGGCTCAGTGCCGAGCATTCCGACATTCTCCAGACACTTCATGTGAGTCAGGTAGGACTGACCAAAGGTCATGAAGAAGCGGATGCGCTTCAGGCCGGGGATGTTCTTGGCGATGGACTCGATTTCCTCATGATGGAGGAGGTAAATGTCCTTGGGGCCAACGCCGTCGAAGTCATATACACCTTTTTGGGACATGGCAGGTATCTGTACCCAGTGGCCGTTCTCCCAGTATGCACCCGGAGAGGAAACCTCACGGAGGTTTACTTCGGGGTTGAAGTTGGTGGCGAAAGGATAGCCGTGGTCACCGCCGTTGCAGTCGAGGATATCAATGGTGTCGATGGAGTCAAACTCGTGCTTCAGGGCGTAGGCGCAGTATGCCTGAGTGACGCCAGGGTCGAAGCCGGTGCCGAGAAGACCGGTGATGCCGGCGGCCTTGAATTTTTCCATGTATTCCCACTGATAGGAGTAATCGAAGTAAGCGCAGAAGCCCTTTTCCTTGACGCGCTTCTCATAGCGGGCGCGCCATACCGGCTCGTTTATATCCTCCGGCTCGTAGCTGGCGGTGTCGAGATAGTCAACGCCGGTAGCCAGGCAGGCATCCATGATAGCAAGGTTCTGATAGGGAAGAGCGATATTCATGACAACATCAGGCTTGAATTCATTGATGACCTTGATGACATTTTCAGCATAGTCAGCATCAAGCTGGCAGGTGGTGATGTTTGTCTTGGTGGTGGGAGCCAGCTTGGCGGCCAGAGCCTCGCACTTGGATACGGTGCGGCTGGCGATACAAATGTCGGTGAATACCTCGCTGACCTGACAGCACTTGCTGATGGCAACGGTGGCAACGCCGCCGCAGCCGATGATTAGGGCTCTACTCATTTTAACTACTCCTTCGTTATATGTTTATATGTGTTTATTTACTTGAGGATTGCCAGCATCAGTTCGCGGAGAACCTTGCAGGCGAGGGCAGTGGATGCCCCGGACTGGTCAAGACCGGGAGACAGCTCGTTTATATCAGCGGCGATGACATTGGCAGTGGTTACAGTGTCAATGGCTTTGAGCAGCTGCATAAAGGTGATGCCACCGGCTTCCGGAGTACCGGTACCCGGGAAGCAGGATGGGTCAAGACAGTCGAGATCTATGGTGAAGTAGACGGGGACACCGGAGTCCCGGAGCCCGGCTACTGTTTCTTCAAGACCGGTGAAATCAAACTTGTGGAGATCTGTATGTATATCGGAGAAGCGGAATTCATCCCGCTCGCCGCTTCTGATGCAGAACTGATGAATCCGTCCGTCTCCGATGAGGTCGTGACAGCGGCGGATTACGCAGGCGTGGCTAAGCTTGGCGCCAAGATAATCGTCACGCAAATCGGTGTGGGCATCGAAGTGGACGATATGAAGGTCGGGGTATTTCTTGAGGGCAGCCCGGACTGCCGGGAGGGTGACGAGATGCTCGCCGCCGACCAGCAGGGGGAATTTGCCGTCATTCATGATGATATCGGCCCGCTCCTCGATGTCCGCAAGGGCAGCCTCACTGCTGCCGAAGCACAGCTCCAGATCTCCGGAGTCAAATACCTTGTAATCGGTAAGGTCTTTGTCCTTGTAGGGGCTGTAGGTCTCCAGACCGAAGCTTTCATGGCGGATAGCCGAGGGACCGAAGCGGGTGCCGGGACGGTAGCTGGTAGTGGAGTCGAAGGGGGCACCGTAGATCACCAGCTGTGCTTCCTCATAGGGAGCATCACAGGCAATAAATGTTTCGATATTATTGGGCAACATCTTTTTCTACCTCCACAAGCATTTCTTCAAGGAAGGCAGGGAGGTAGAAGGCTCCCCGATGAAGTCTCGGCGTATAGTATCGGGTGCGGAGGTTGAATTTATTCCAGCGCTCTACATCCAAATCGTCGATGGGATGATATTTCTTGCTGGCAAAGCCGAAGAGCCAGTAGCCAGCGGCATAAGTGGGAATGTGCGCCTGATAGACCCGGGAGATGGGGAAGGTGTTGACGATGTGCTTGTGGCTTCGCTGCAGAGCATCGGCGTCCTCTTTGTAGAAGGGGCTGCCCTGCTGGTTTACCATGATACCGTCATCCTTGAGGGCTTTGAAGCAGTTGCCGTAGAATTCACGGGTGAAGAGACCCTCGGAAGGGCCAAAGGGGTCGTTGGAGTCTACGATGATGAGGTCGTACATATCTTCACAGCGGCGGATAAACTTCAGGGCGTGCTCGTAGTACAGGTGAACGCGGCGGTCATCAAGACGGCTGGCGTTGCCCGGCAGGAAGCGGCGGCAGACCTCGATAACATCAGGGTCCATTTCAACCAGGTCTATCTGGGTGACCTGATCATAGCGGGTCAGCTCCCGCACGACACCGCCGTCACCGGCACCGATAACGAGGACAGTGGAAATGTTGGGATGAACGGCCATGGGGACATGGGTAATCATCTCATCGTATACGAATTCATCCCGCTCGGTAAGCATTATATTGCCGTCAAGGGCGAGAACCCGGCCAAATTCCGGTGTGTCGAAAACATCTATATGCTGATAGCTGCTCTGACCGGAGTAGAGCTGGCTGTTTACCCGCAGGGTGAGCTTTACATCCGGAGTATGGTATTCGCTGAACCAGACTTCCAAGGTTATTACCTCCAAAAATATCTTGTGGCGTGACTGTCTGTCAGAAAACCGCCGACAAGCGTTATTTCAATACATTGATCCGTTTGATTTCCGGATCCTCGGGACCGGTCATCTGACAGCCCTTTTCTTGAGCGTAGCGGATGTAGTTGAGAATATCCTGAGTGATTCGCTCACCGGGAGCCAGAATAGGAATGCCCGGGGGATAGCACATGACGAACTCGCTGCAGACCCGGCCGAGGCTTTCTTCCCGCGGAATGGAAATGTCTGCCGCATAGAAGGCATCCTGCGGACTGGTCACTACCTCGGGGGCGATGTACTCCTGACTGAGCATACCGGTCGGGGAACGGCGATAGCGGCGGCGGATTTCCGACAGGGCACTTACCAGTCGCTCTACATCCTGAACGCGGTCACCGATGGAAAGGTAGGCGAGTATATTGCCCAGGTCACCGAACTCAATCTGGATATCGTAGTCGTCGCGGAGAGTATCGTAGACCTCGATGCCGGCAAGGCCGATGTCGAGAGTGTGGACGCTGAGCTTGGTGGAGTCGAAATCAAAGACGGCATTTCCGTCCCGAAGCTCCTGTCCGAAGGCGTAATAGTCGCTGATTTCATTTATTTCTTCGCGGGCATAGATGGCCAGATCCCGGACATGACGGAATATTTCCCGGCCTCTCAGTGCAAGGTTGCGGCGGGAAATGTCAAGACTTGACATGAGAAGATAGCTGGCCGAGGTAGTCTGCGTCAGGTTGATTATCTGACGGATATAGCCGGCATGGACGCCGGGACCGGCCAGCAGGAAGCTGGACTGGGTCAGACTGCCGCCGGATTTGTGCATGGAGACGGCAGACATATCGGCACCGGCCGACATAGCGGATACCGGCAGGTCATCACCGAAATAGAAGTGGGTGCCGTGGGCTTCATCAGCAAGGCAGAGCATACCGTTGCGGTGCGCCATGTCTACGATGGCCCGCAGGTCGGAACAGATGCCGTAGTAGGTAGGATTGTTTACGAGGACGGCGACAGCACTGGGATGCTGCTTGATTGCCTTCTCGACTTCCTCGCGCTTCATGCCCAGGGATATGCCAAGACGGCGGTCAACTTCTGGGTTGACATACACCGGAATAGCGCCGCAGAGAACGAGGGCATTGATGACGCTGCGATGAACATTTCGCGGGAGGATGATTTCGTCGCCGCGCTTGCAGACCGTGAGAATCATAGACTGAACAGCACTGGTGGTACCGCCGACCATCAGGAAGGCATTCGCGGCACCGAAGGCCTGCGCAGCCAGCTTTTCAGCTTCCCGGATTACGGATACCGGATGGCAGAGATTGTCAAGCGGCTTCATGCTGTTTACATCTATACCGATGCAGCGCTCACCCAAAAAGTCCCGCAGCTCCGGATTGCCTCGGCCGCGTTTGTGACCGGGGACATCAAAAGGAACAACACGCATTTGGCGGAAGCGCTCCAGCGCTTCAAAGATAGGCGCCCGCTGCTGTTCGGGCATTTTGGCCAGCGTTTTTCTGTCAATCATTACATTTCAACCCCGTAAAGCAAAATAAAAACAGCGCATGGCGTATGCGCTGTCTGTGAAACCATCTATTCTGCCGGCAGGCGACAACGCCTCCGGGGTTGGTCGGAATTTTAGTCGTCAGAGTCTATATAGCAACCATTACTTTTACTACTCTATTGCGGAGAAAATCCTCTCTTCGCTTATTGACCGTTTCACAAGCAAGCGTCGATACGCTGTTAGGTTTTCGAGAAACCATTTGGTTAGATAACCAACTTATAAAATTTGAGCTTTTAACTCAATCAATAAGGCGACCGAAGTCGCCAATCGGCAGTGGACCCGGCTGTCCGTATGGCCTTGGCTCGATAATATCGAGCGGTCCGTGATAATTGCTATGGACAGAGGTCGTCCGTCCGGCTAAAAATCAAAATAATTTTATCATGTGAGCAACCTTTAGTCAAGGAATAAAATCTACCTATATATTTGAGTGGTTGGAGATTTTATCCTCTATTTATTTGACAAGGGCACCGTCCTTTGCTAAAATTATTGACGCCGATTGAATCGGCTTCCTGTGATGAACGGAAGGAATATCCCGCTACAGCGAGGCGGTGACGGTGTGAGACCGCCAAAGGGATAGGGGCAGCCGGGAGCAGACACAAGCAAAGAATTAAGTGGGCGTAAGCCAATCAGGGTGGAACCGCGGGAATATATCTCGTCCCTGTGAAGTTATTTCACGGGGGACGGGATTTTTTTATTACCTAAACGTAATTCCGTCAAAATGCTGCCCGTAGGAAAACCGTTTATCCACGCCGGTACTTGGCGATTAGGTTGTTATCGGCCTTCTTAGCAGCTTTCACGAGGGTAGCAGCAGCTTGTGCTTCTTGACCAACCTGTGCGTAGCAGTTACCGAGAGCTGCGAGCACCGAAGGTGCGATCATCACATC
>JAFNYY010000013.1 GCA_017383125.1 Schwartzia sp. (in: firmicutes) | reverse complement strand
TTTTGAAAAGTAGAAAACTGAATTTGTCAAAAGATTTTCTTTTTGATAAGCTGGAAATTGTTTGTTAACGCAATACTTATAGAGCGGAAAACAGCTTTATCATACAAGCATGTGCGTGAAGACAATAATGGAAAGGCTTGCTGAAAGAGCTTGTCCTTGCCGATAAAGGGCATGCGGCAAATCCTTCAGAATATCGCAAAAACTGATGGAAAAATCGTCGGAAAATAGTACAATAATAGAATAAGCAGATAACAAAATAAGGCGTAAGGGAAAATGTATCCCCATGCCTAAGGATAAAAGGAGATAATGATATGCCGCAGCTCAGCAGTCGGGTCCAGCTTTTTACGGACTCAGTAATCCGCAGAATGACCAGAATATGTAATCAGTACGATGCTATAAATCTGTCGCAGGGTTTTCCGGACTTTCCGCCTCCGGTCGCATTGCGTGAGAGGCTGGCACAGGTGGCTGCCGATGGGCCGCACCAGTATGCGGTGACCTTTGGCGCGCCGAATTTCCGCGCGGCTCTGGCGAAAAAGCAGGGACATTTCATGGGTCGGGAGATAGACCCGGAGACGGAGATAGTCGTGACCTGCGGCGGCACGGAAGCAATGATGTGCGCTATGATGACCATCTGCAATCCCGGGGATAAGGTTATGGTCTTTTCTCCCTTCTACGAGAATTACGGAGCAGATGCCATCCTCTCCGGAGCAGAGCCGATATACATCCCGCTGGTACCGCCTGATTTTGGCTTTGATGTGCAGCTGGTAGGGCAGGGATTCCGGGCCGGGGCGAAGGCTATAATCGTCTGCAATCCATCCAATCCCTGCGGCAAGGTATTCACCCGGCAGGAGCTGATGGATATCTGCCAGCTGGCGGTGAAATATGATGCCTTCGTGGTGACGGACGAGGTGTATGAGCATATGGTCTATGCTCCGGCAGAGCATGTATATGCAGCAGCTCTCCCAGGGATGTTTGACCATGTGCTGACTTGTAATTCTCTGTCCAAGACATATTCCATCACCGGCTGGCGTCTTGGCTATATCGTAGGCCCGGCCAATGTAATAGAAGCGGCCAGGAAGGTACATGACTTCCTGACTGTTGGAGCGGCGGCACCTCTGCAGGAGGCGGCAGTGACCGGTCTGACAATGGGAGATGAATATTACAAAGACCTGCGGGAGATGTACACAGCAAAACGGGATTTCTTCTGCGATGGATTGGATAGAATCGGGCTAAAGCACAATGTACCGGCGGGGACATATTTCGTCCTCGTCGATATAGGGGAGTTTTTGGAGCGACCCTGCTTCAAAGATTGGACAGACCTCGATTTCTGTGTATGGATGATAAAGAATGTAGGCGTGGCAGCCGTCCCCGGCTCCAGCTTCTTCCGTGAGCCGGTAAATCACCTTATCCGTCTGCATTTTGCCCGGGGGGAGGAAGTGCTGAAGGAAGCACTGGACAGACTGAGCCGACTGCCTGAGGCCGTGGCAGCACAGGAGCGGGCCTGCAAATAATTGCCTGCCGTGCTGGCTCCGGCAGGCATAGCATGATTTTCGTCGTGCATTTCGGCGTCGTATGTCGGTTTTAGTAATTACAGAACTCCAAAAGGTTTCCGTCCGGGTCACGATAATACACGGAATGCATTTCCCCGTGAATACCGTGACGGGAGACGATGCCTGTTTCTGTTATTGCCGAAGTTTTTGCTATGAAGTCAGACAAAGGTATATCCAGCTCAATGCAGAAATCGGCGCTTCCAACAGCAACATTTTTTGCCTTCGGTTCAAGCTCTTTTCCCAGAATGTGGGCGTTAATCTTAAAGCTTCCTGCATGAAACTCCAGTCGGGAGCCGGTGTCTATCACCTCAAATTCCAAAGACCGGTAAAATTCTCTGCTGGCATCGGGAGCCTTTACGGTGATTATCAGGTGGCCTATATTTTTGAATATGGCTATTTCCTCCAGAATATGTGATTGGCTGTCGTTCTTTAAGGCGCGTTTTTCTTGGGGAGCTTCCGTTTACCGGTGACAGATTCTACCTCAAGGGTGTACACCAGCGTTCTGGGAAGGGCCGCGGGGTTAAAATACGCATTTTTTCCGGGATGATACTTGCCCATTAGCTTATGAAGGGCAGTTTCTTTTTCCTTCTCATCAAGAATCCGTATTCTGCCGGTCCCGACGACACTTTCGTAGGCCATCGTGCAGTAGCCGGCCTCCTCAAAATATTGAAGCTGATGCCGGCAATCCATTTCAAACGAGGCTCTGTTGTCCTTCTGCATAAGATTTACCTTTGTTCCCTCAAGGGCGCTGTGAAAGATAAGCCTTATGCAGGAACCGTCGGTGTCCAGGCCAAAATTCAGCGGAATAATGTACGGGAAACCGTCATTGTTCAGCGCTACGCGGCACACATCACAGCGGCGTATAATATCCAGAATATCGTTGAGGTCGGTTACTTCTCTGTCTTTTTGTCTCATGATAAAAGCTCCTTTTCCGGTGGAAAATAATTAAAATCGGATGAATATAGAAATACAGACCGCAGCATATCAGAAAGGCCTCAGGTAAAAGGAAAAACAAAAATTATTGTGTCCCAAAGGAAGAAGCCCGTCCTGCGGAGAATATTATCGTAGATGGTAAGTTCTGGCCCTGAAATTTTATATATAATCAGCGGCCGGTCAGAAAATACTTTTCTTTTTTATGCTCATAGGATTATAATACATGGTAGAAACTATCTAAATACAGTATAGGCGCTGTCTACCTCCATTGCAGAGGTTGCAGCGCAGACTTCTTCCAATGCGGATAATGCCAGCAAAGCAAACGAGCTGACACTGGAGCAGATAAATCAGGCTGTGCTGCAGGTTTCTCAGGTTGTACAGTCCAATTCGGCTACCTCGGAAGAAACCGCCGCCGCCAGTGAAGAGCTGAACATTCAGGCAAAGCACATGAGAGCTGCGGTGAACCGATTCAAGCTACAGAAAATATAACCAGAAACTTCCGCCTGGTGAATAATCATCAGGCGGCATATATTGAGGGATAAAAATGACAGAAAACACCGGTCTTAAAAATGGTCAGAAAGAGCATGAAGCCTCCATGATTTTTCCTCTGGGAAAGTTAAATCAGGCAATGGAGCCCTGTGCTGCAGGAAGGAACTATATATCATCTGTCTCGGATGATTTGCTGAAGATTGACAATATCACCTTTGAGCCGGGCAGCCGTACCAGCTGGCACATCCACCATGCGGACAAACATGGCGGAGAGGTTCTTATATGTGTGGCAGGCAGAGGCTTTTATCAGGAATGGGGCAAGGATGCCGTGGAAATGAATCCCGGTGATTGCATCAGTGTTCCTGCCGGTGTCAAAAACTGGCACGGAGCCGCTCCGGAGGCTTGGTTTTCATATATGTGCATAGATGTGCCGGGAGAGAATAAACACACGGAATATCTTGCACCGGTGTCCGATGATGACTATGAAAAGCTGAGAAAAACGGAAGCAGAAGCTGCAGTTTCTGAGGAAGCTGTCATGAATACCGCTATTATGCATATAAGCATAAACGAGCAATGGCCGTACGGAACCATGAAGAAATACTGGCTGGAGGGAGATCAGCTGGCAATCGAATACGAGACCGGCAAGGTAATCTACTACCACATGGAGGATGGTTATTGGGAGCCGGAGGACTGGGTGGTCATTCCGGAATAACAGGCCATGATACATCATATATGGAAAAATAGTGTCAGACTACAGGGATCAGCTGATAGCCTGACACTTTTTATTTCCGGAAGGGGTTCCTTCGGCAGAGCAGCCGATACAATCTCCGGTCGGATTAGAGCGTGAGCTCCTCTGCTATAGAGCCGTCAAAGTTGCGGAGGGTGGCCTTCACATTCTCGAGATAGAAGACGACGAAATGATCCATCTGACCCTCGTAGAGCTTCTCCAAAATCGGCATGTGCTTCAGCATTGCTGCCTTTGCAGCGGCATTGTCTTCAAATACGGCCTTGCCGCTCATGCGTACCCAGCTCATCTCGGGCGGGGGGCAGAGGCTGACCAGCTCCAGACGGCTGTCGCCCTTGAGCTGTGCGACAACAGCCTTCTGGTCATGAGAGCAGAACCATGCCTTGCCCTCAAATTCTACAACTGCACCGAAGGGGCGCACATGCGGGCCTTCAGCATCGGCGGTTGCCACATAGAAAACCTTGTTGGAATGCAAAATCTCCATCAATTTACTCATAGTATTTTTCCTCACTTTCCTATGAATGTGTCTGCAACTGTGGAAGTAAATTTCACTGGGATATTATATTCTTTTTTCTAGCCGTTTTTCCTGCTTATATAGTATAATTGTGTTTGATTCAGAGAAAGATTACTGATTAGTTCTTTTTGGAGGCTTTATTTATGAAGAAAGTGGCGATTTTGCGTTGTCTTATCACTTCAGCATCCTGTGCAGCTACAGGTTGCTTCAGGGCTTTCAATGAAAAGACAAAAGCATTTGAAAGATATCAGGGCGAAGATGTCCAGCTTGGTGCTATGTGGACCTGCAACGGCTGCGGAAAAAGCATGCTGGAAAATCAGGAAGGCATTGAGAAAAAAATTGCCCGGATGAAGGCAAATGAATTTGATGTAGTACATCTCAGCGGCTGCTGCACTAAGAAGTGGGAGAACGGTGAAAAATACCTTTGCCCGAATATTGCTAAGATTGCCGGCCGGTTGGAAGAAATGGGTATTGAAGTAGTAAACGGAACGCATCACTAATGGCAACCGGTTGGTATGGATATCGACTGTGTGGCATATTGGGGGCCGTTGTAGAAAATTTTTGAGAAACAAAATGTTGTTACTTCCGATAACTAGAAAGTATCAAGAAATCCCGTCCAACAAGGGTTTGTGCAAACTATCCGTATTAAGCAAAAAATTTGTCAAACGAACCGGCGATAAAAATAATAGCCACCAGGGAAGCTTTTCTTTCCCCGGTGGCTATTATTTTTCCTTCTGCAGCTTATTCTTTTGTCGAGTCGGGTTCGTCGTCCCGCGTGATGGACTAAAAAAATTTAGAAATTTCAATGACATTGTCTACCAGGCTTTTTGGGGTTGTGTCGAATCTTCCGACACTTCCGCCTCGTGCTCGGCTTCTATAAGCTGCCTTATAAGAGTAACCACAACCCTTTTGTTTGCTGCAGAAAGAGAGCGAAATTCCCTTGATAGGTTTTGTGTGGTAACTTAATTCTACCAAAAAGATTCGCCGTGAGTCTTTTATTTGTTCACTTTCATTTTACAATCTACCGACTTTTTTCACAGCCTCTTTTATGTAAAATCAGATGAAAATATGATATACTCTACACTGGTGCAGAAGGCTGCACTGCTATTTTTGTACCAGTTGTACTGAAGGAATCTGTTTAGAATGAAACGATATCGTATCGTGCCGGAGAAAAAGGATGCTTTTTCTCAGCTGGCGGCAGGAATGCTCCTGTCCCCGGAAGATATGGAGGAACTGGCCGGAGCCACGCTGCTACATATCGAGGTTACTCCGGAGACCAATACCTGGGAGCTGCTGCTTCGGACCATAGATGTTATAGATGATGATTTGCTGCGCCGATTGGCTCTTCATGTGAAGGAGACAACCGGCTATTCAGCTGTCTTTTATCAGGCTCCCATCAACCTTGGAGAGGCGGTAGCTAAGAGCTGGCACCTGCTTCTGCAGGCGGTGAGCCGCACAGCGCCGCTGGCAGCTCATATCCTTACGGGAGCGAAAATTATGGCAGATGGAGTGCGCCTTACCATCGGGGTAGGGGGCTTCGTAGCCCATCAGCTGCTGGAGGAGAAAAATGTTGCGGATTGCCTCATCGAAGCCATTCGGCAGAAGCTGGGTGTAGATGTCTCCGTAACCTTTGAGATAACCGACAGCCAGGCAGTGTCCGGCATTGACGCTGATCAGGCATTGTACCGCAGTGAGGAATTCAAAAAGGCTGTTACCGCAGCCAAGGAAATCCCTCTGGGCACCGGGGGAGAATCCGAGGGCGGCTCTTTCGGAGGCTCCTATGGAGGCTACAGCGGAGAAGGCAGCGACGGTGCCCGCAGGAGCAGCCGCAGGAAGCCGGTGGCACCGGAGGAAGGATGTCTCCTTGGCAAGCGTATTACCGGAGAGCTGGTGGCCATCGGTGATATTGCCGGCGAGATGAAGAATGTCGTTGTCTGCGGAATAATTGACAACATCACCGGCCGTGAATTTGCCAAGACGAATATTCTGACCTTTGATATTGTTGATGAAACAAATGGCATTTCCTGCAAGATGTTTGTAAAGGACAAGGACGAATATGAGCGCCTGAAGGGCGTACTGAAGGCAAATTCCAGGGTGCGTATCCGGGGACCGGTGGAATTTGACAGCTTCCTCAGCGACCATGTAATCAAGCCTTTCGACATAATGGAAGAAAAGCAGGCCAAGAGGGATGACAAGGCAGAGGTAAAAAGGGTAGAACTCCACGCCCATACCCAGATGTCCACCCTTGACGCAGTGGTGTCGGTAAATGACCTGATTGATACGGCGGCCCGCTGGGGCTGGCCGGCGGTAGCCATCACCGACCACGGCGTGGTACAGGGCTTCCCAGCCGCTATGAAGCGGGTCATCGACAAGAAGCTGTCCATTAAGGTCATCTACGGTATGGAAGGATACCTTACCGGAGAGGATTACCATCAGAAGCACGCCAACCACATAATCATGCTGGCGAAAAACATGATCGGCCTGCGAAATCTGTACCGGCTGGTTAGCCTGAGTCATTTGAGATTTTTCCATCGTCAGCCCCGTCTGCCTAAGGCCATCCTGTCGGAATTCAGAGAGGGTCTTATCATCGGCTCTGCCTGTGAAGCCGGCGAGCTGATAAGAGCCATTGTGGATGGCCGCAGTGACGAGGATCTGCTGGAAATCGCTTCCTTCTACGATTATCTGGAAATCCAGCCAATCCACAACAACGACTTCATGAAGCTCAAGGAATCCTTCCCGGACATAAACACGGACGAGGACCTTATCAATATCAATCTCAAGGTAGCTGAACTTGCTAAAAAGCAGGGGAAAATGCTGGTGGCCACCTGTGATACCCATTTTCTGAACCCTGAGGATTCCATTTACCGTGCCATTATTATGGCGGGCAACGGCTTCGAGGATGCTTCCCGTCAGCCACCTTTGTTCCTGCGTACCACGGAGGAAATGCTGGCAGAATTCTCCTATCTGCCGGAGGATGAGGCATACGCTGCAGTAGTAGAAAATCCCCGGACCATCGCGGAATCCATAGACAGGATAAAGCCGATTCCCGATGAGGATGTACTTTATTCTCCGGTTATTCCCGGAGCCGATGAGGAAATAACGGAAATGTCCTATCGCCGTGCTCACGAGATGTACGGCGAAAATCTCCCGCAGATTGTTCAGGCCCGTATTGACCAGGAGCTGAAGCCCATTATCGGTCACGGCTTTGCGGTGCTGTATCTCATTGCCCAGCGGCTTGTTAAAAAATCAAATCTTGACGGCTATCTGGTAGGCTCCCGAGGCTCTGTCGGCAGCTCCTTTATTGCTACCTTGACGGACATAACGGAGGTAAATCCGTTGCCGCCGCACTGGCGCTGTCCCAACTGCAAGCACAGTCACTTTATCACCGACGGCAGCTATGGCTGCGGCTACGACCTGCCGGATAAGGACTGTCCTATCTGCGGCACACCTATGATAAAGGACGGTCACGATATACCCTTTGCCGTGTTCCTTGGCTTTGACGGGGACAAGGTCCCCGATATAGACCTTAACTTTGCCAGTGAATATAAATGCACAGCTCAGAAGTATACAGAGGAGCTGTTTGGCAAGGACAATGTATATAATGCTGGTGAAATCTCCGGTGTACAGGAAAAGACTGCCTACGGCTATGCCATGCACTACTTTGAGGATCAGGGGCAGAAGAAGCGCCCGGCCTTCATCGACCACATCAAGAAGGGCTGCCTGGGGACGAAGCGTACCACCGGCCAGCACCCGGCGGGCATCATGGTTGTGCCGCGGGACATGGATATTCACTTCTTCACACCGGTGCAGCATCCGGCGGACAAGAAGGAGTCCGGCATCTATACCACCCATTTCGACTATCACAGTATATCCAGCCGCCTTGTAAAGCTGGATATACTCGGACATGATGATCCCACGGTCATAAAGATGCTTGAAAATATCACTCATCGCGACCCGAGGACAATTCCCTTTGATGACCCGGCGACTCTGTCGCTGTTCAATTCTACCAAGGCCATAGGCCTCGATCCCGAGGAGCTTGGTTCCAACAGTGCTACCTTCGGTATACCGGAATTCCGCACCGGCTTTACCCGGCAGATGATTGACGACACCAATCCGTCGTGCTTTTCAGATCTGGTGCGTATATCAGGCTTCTCCCACGGCACCGATGTTTGGCTGGGCAATGCGCAGGAGCTTATCAGAGCCGGTACCTGTACTGTGTCCAATGCAATCAGTGCCCGTGACGATATAATGATGTACCTTATCCACTCCGGTATCGACCCTCTGCTTTCCTTCAAGACTATGGAGAAGGTTCGAAAGGGCAAGGGAATAGACCCGGAGGTAGTGGAGAAGCTGCGGAAGGGCGGTATTCCCGAGTGGTACATCGACGCCTGTCAGAAGATAAAGTATCTCTTCCCGAGAGCCCATGCCACCGCCTATGTAATGATGGCTTACCGTATAGCTTTCTGCAAGGTGCATTACCCGCTGGCCTTCTACGCGGCGTATTTCTCCATTCGTGCGGATGCCTTTGATTTGGCGATTGTAGCCGGCGGCAAGGATAGGGTCAAGCAGGAGCTGGATGCTCTCTACGCCATTGACAAGCCTGATCCGAAGCAGAAGGACCTGCTGATAGTCCTGCAGCTTGCCTGGGAGATGTATCTCCGTGGCTTCAGTGTGGAGCAGGTCAGCCTTTATGAGTCTGACTCCGACAGATTTATCCTGCGGGATAAGTCGCTGCTGCCGCCCTTCTCGGCCATCGGCGGCTTCGGACTTGTGGCGGCGAAAAATCTCGTGGCCAGCCGGGCAAACGGAGAATTTACCAGTGTCAGCGATATAAAGCGACGCAGTGGTATTTCCAAGACCTGCGTGGAAAAGCTTCGGGAGTTTGGCGCCCTTGAAGGCCTGCCGGAGACCGACCAGATGGAGCTTTTTGGGTAAAATGAGAGCTGTGAAAAAGGTCTGACATAGACCTCACCCGTCTCGCTTCGCGAGATATTTTCCCTTTTGGGGAAGGTCTTTACCCTCCCCATAGGGGAGGGGGACCGGCGTAGCCGGTGGGTGAGGGGAATAAACGGTTTTCTTATAGACATTATTCACAGCATTTACAATAAAGAATGGACAGTGAAAAATGATTATTTATTTTTTCACAGTCCCTAGTATGCTATTCTTTTAATATGGAGGCTTGTCATGGCATTTTCACCGGCTGATTTTGTCCATCTGCATGTTCATACGGAGTACAGCCTGCTGGATGGTGCCTCGCGGATAAAGGATTTGGTATCTGCTGCCAAGGAGGCGGGGATGGAGGCACTTGCCATCACCGACCATGGCAATATGTACGGAGCCGTCACCTTTTATCAGGAGTGCAGGAAGCAGGGAATAAAGCCGGTTATCGGCTGCGAGGTATATCTTGCCCCCGGCGACCGTCACGAAAGAGCAGATGTGAAGGGTGTCCGCTACCATCATCTCATTCTTCTTGCAGAAAACGAAACCGGCTATCGCAATCTTACGAAGCTGGTTTCTTTGGGCAATATTGAGGGATACTATTATAAGCCCCGTATTGATAAGGAAATTCTGCGGCAGTACCATGAAGGGCTAATTTGCCTATCCGCCTGTATAATAGGCGAGATTCCCCGGGCTATCATCAACGGAGATATGGAAAAGGCTGATGAGCTTACCCGTGAATATATTGATATTTTCGGTCCGGAGAACTTCTTTTTGGAGGTACAGAATCACGGGCTAGAAAATGAGCGAAAAGCCCGTGAAGGATTGCTGTATCTGGCAGAAAAATACAGCCTGAAGCTGGTTGCAACCAACGACCTTCACTATGTGCGCCGCGAGGATGCTTCATATCACGATATACTTCTCTGCATTCAGACCGGAGCTACAGTAAACGAGCCGGGAAGGATGAAATTCTCCTCCGATGACTTCTATCTGAAGAATGTGGCGGAGATGGAGAAGCTTTTCCCACCGGATGTGTATAAAGATGCGCTTACCAATACAAAGCTCATTGCCGACCGCTGTCAGGTAGATTTTGTTTTTGGTGAGCATTATCTGCCGCAGTTCCCCTTGCCGAAAGGGCTGACGGATGAGCAGTATCTCCGACAGCTTTGCGAGGAAAAGATAACGGGCCGCTATGACCCGGTGACGAAGGAAGTTCGTGAACGGCTGGAATATGAGCTGGACATCATTCATCGCATGGGTTTTGACAGCTATTTCCTTATCGTCTGGGATTTTATAAACCACGCCAGAGAGCAGGGGATTGCTGTAGGCCCGGGCAGAGGCTCCGCCGCCGGCTCAATCGTTGCATATACGCTTGGAATTACCGACATAGACCCGCTCCGCTATGCGCTGCTTTTTGAGCGCTTCCTGAATCCGGAGCGAGTGTCCATGCCGGATATTGACGTGGACTTCTGTTATATTCGCCGGGGAGAAGTCATCGATTATGTAAAAGAGCGATACGGCGAAGATCATGTAGCCCAGATTATTACCTTCGGTACGATGCTTGCCCGCGGCGCAGTCCGGGATGTTGGCAGAGCACTTGATCTTCCCTACGGAGATGTGGACAGGATTGCGAAGCTTATCCCGGCCGAGCTGGGAATGACCCTGGCAAAAGCAATGAAGGAGTCTGCTGAGTTCAGGCAGCTTTGTGACAGCAATCCGGAGGCGAAGCAGGTCATTGACTATGCCATGGCGGTAGAGGGTCTTCCCCGTCATTCATCCACCCATGCGGCTGGTGTTGTTATCGCCGGACGCCCCCTTACCGACTATCTGCCGGTACAGCTGTCTGACGGAACGCTTGTCACTCAGTATGACAAGGACCTGGTGGAGCGGCTCGGCCTGTTGAAGATGGACTTCCTGGGGCTGCGTACCCTTACCGTTATTGCGGATGCATTGGAAAATATTTATCATAGCCGGGGAGAGCGGGTGGATATCGGAAAGATTCCCCTGGAGGATGAGCTTACCGGAAAAATGCTCTGCGATGGGCAGACCAGTGCCGTGTTCCAGATGGAGTCAACCGGAATGACCCAGTTGGTAAAGGATTTGGCCCCGACATCCTTTGAGGATTTGATTCCGCTGGTGGCTCTTTATCGTCCCGGCCCCCTTGGCAGCGGCATGGTAAAGGATTTTATCGACGGTCGCCATGGCAAAAAGGTGGCGGAATATCCTCATCCTCTGCTGGAACCGATACTTAAGGAAACATTCGGTGTCATCCTCTATCAGGAGCAGGTCATGCAGATAGTCCAGGTGCTGGCCGGCTTCAGCCTCGGTCAGGCAGACCTGCTGCGCCGTGCGATGGGACACAAGGAGCCGGAGCTTCTGATGAAGCAGAAGGTCACTTTCCTTGAGGGTGCAAAGGCGCGCAATGTAGACCCGAAGGTTGCGGAGCATATTTTTGAGCTGCTGACGCACTTCGCCGACTATGGCTTTAATAAATCCCACAGCGCTGCCTATGCTTTGGTAGCGTGGAGAACAGCGTATCTGAAGGCGCATTATCCGGCAGAGTTTATGGCTGCGATGCTGTCATCAGTAGTAGATTCCTCCGATAAGGTTGGCGTATATATTGAGCAGTGCCGGCGGATGGGCATACCTATTCTCCCGCCGGATATCAATGCCAGCAATGCCTCCTTCAGCGTTGACGGAAATGCAATAAGATTTGGCCTGTCTGCGGTGAAAAATGTCGGGGACGGTGCCATTGCGGAAATAAAAGAGAAAGAAAAGGCTGACGGACCATATACATCCCTCGAAGATTTTTGCTCAAGAGTGGACATGAGAACGGTGAATAAGCGGGTAATAGAGAGTCTGGTTAAGTGCGGAGCTTTTGACTCGCTTGGAGCGTATCGCTCTCAGCTGTTAGCGATTTTACCGGACGCAGCATCCCAGGGAGCCTATCACCAAAAGGATTTGGAAAGCGGACAGCTGGGGCTTTTTGGTGAGGAAGAAAACCTCATGGCAATTACTCTGCCCAATATTGACGAGGTACCAATCGAGGAACGCCTCACATGGGAAAAAGAAATTACCGGCTTCTATATCACCGGACATCCTCTTGATGCCTATAAACGCAAGATAGAGAGCTTCTTCGGCATCGGCCGCATTTTGAACGGTGAGCTGCCGGAAAAGGCCAGAGTGAGGGTTGCCGGCATTGTCACGCAGGCAAAACGCAGCACCACGAAAAAAGGAGACACCATGTGTTTCCTGACAGTGGAGGACTTTACTCACTCTATAGAGGTGGTAGTATTCCCCAAGGTCTTCTATGAACATATGGATGAACTGGTGCCAGAATCGATGGTAGTAATCACCGGCAGGGTGGATGCCTCTGAGACAGGGACAAAGCTGCTGGCAGATGAGGTTTCCTCTCTGGAGGACTACCATCCGACATATTTCCTGACGGTAGAGCCAAAGGCGGCTACGGCAAATACCCAGAAGGATATTATGAATATACTGTCGAAGCATCCCGGACCGCATCCGGTGAGATTCTTCCTAAAAGCACAGAACCGACATGTAAAAGCCGAGCCGAAATATTCAGCGGATGACTCTCCGGAACTGATGGAAGAGCTGGAAGCAATCCTCGGCAAAGGAAATGTCGTCTGGCGATAAGAAAGGTAAAATATGAAATTATCAACACGAGGGCGATACGGAGTAACGGCACTGTTTGAGCTGGCCCTGAACTACGGCGAGCGAGTCGTACCTCTCAGAGATATTGCACAGCATCAGGGAATATCTGAGCCTTATTTGGAACAGCTGGCGAAAACCCTTCGGGAAGCGGGACTGGTTACCAGTACCCGAGGAGCACAGGGAGGCTATGCGCTGGCAAGACCGCCTGAGGAAATAACTATAGGACAGGCGGTAGAGGCCACAGAAGGCCCCATTGCACTGGTAGATTGTCTGCTGGCCGGCGGTGAGGCGAAGGCAATGACCTGCGAAAGAGCCGGTACCTGTGTCACGAGGGATGTCTGGGCCAGAGTCTGCGACAGCATAAATCAGGTACTAAATTCCATTACCCTGGCCGATCTGGTAAAGGATTATCAGCGGGATAAAGATACCGGAAAAAATGATTTGGAAAATTTTGTAAAAAGGTGTTGACAAAGACATCTCAAATTGGTATTATATGCAAGTCGCTCACGACAGTGGGCAACAGCGAGGCAAGCCTCGCAGGTGTTCTCTGAAAACTGAACAATGCAGCAAACATGAATCACTTTTCACACGAAAGATGATTCAAGCCAGATGTGCGAGTCAAGATGACTTCGAAAGAAGTCCGTCAAGACAAAACAAAATGATTCGATTAAAAGAGCCAAATAGGCTCTCCGAACAGTTAATAAGTCTGATAATCAGGCTGC
>JAFNYY010000079.1 GCA_017383125.1 Schwartzia sp. (in: firmicutes) | reverse complement strand
GCCAACAACTTTGTTACAGTCCAATATGAACTCCATGGGGTTTCTTCTTCCTCACAAACATTGTCTCCCTGCCGACCAACAGTTGCAGGTTGACTCACTACATTTGCATTTTGATATGCCTGTGTCTGCTGCGCAGTATTAGTAGTCACATTTTCCTGCACTACCGTTTGCCAATCTGCCTGGTTACCTGTAATAACAGATAGTCTTGTTCCACATTTATAGCAAAAAACAGAATCATCGGACACCTGCGTGCCACATTTATTACAATACATATCATCAACTCCCCACGACATTTTGTCTCTATGATTACAATTTACAAAAAGGTGTACTTTTTTAATACATCAAAAACGACCATATAAATGATAAAACGGACAGTAGATCTCAGAATGACCTACTGTCCGTTTTTATTATAAAAATCCTTTATTTACAAGGCTGCTATGCAATTCTGATATAATGAAATAAGATGAAAAAGGTATACAAATTCCACGATTTATGGTAGAATATTGAAATCGCAGGGACTTACAAGAAAGTACACTTTCCTACAGTCTCTGTTTTTATTTTCCCCCTTGCAGCATTTTCCCTGCTCTGTACCGAAATGAGGCCAGCGGCATTTTACATTTCTTCGCCGCTTCGGTACAGGTGATGGCTCCGGTCTGCCACTCCTGCACAACCTCTGCGAAATTTTCCGGCAGTGGCCGTGGGCGGCGACCCAGCACCACGCCTCTTGCTTTAGCGGCGGCTATTCCCTGTGCCTGTCGCTTGCGTATGCTTTCACGCTCGCTTTCGGCTACGAAGGACAGGATTTGCAGTACAAGGTCAGCCATGAAGGTACCAAGCAGGGATTTCTCCCGCCGGGTGTCCAAGAGTGGCATATCCAGCACTACTACATCAGCCTTGATAGTTTTCGTCAAGAGTCTCCATTGCTCCAATATCTCGGCGTAGTTTCTGCCCAATCTGTCGATACTGAGGATATACAGCAGGTCACCCTCCTTCAGCTTGCGCAGCATCCGCCGATAGGCCGGGCGGTCAAAGTCCTTGCCGGATTGTTTATCGAGGAAAATCTGCCCGGCTTCCAACCCATTCTCCTTCATGGCGTTCAGTTGTCTTGCTTCGTTCTGGTCGAAGCTGGATACTCTCACATATCCATAGTTCATTATTTCTCTCCCTTCTTCGCTGGCTATATACTCTCTCATATATATGCCGTTAAGGAAGAGAATTGATAGACTTACAAAAAATATTTTTGTAAGCAGCCGCATAACATACCACAAGGTTGGTATCTTTTTTCAGAATCCATAGCACAAACTAGAAAAAAATCAAAGTTTATGCTATCCATAGCACAAACTTTGATTTTTGATGTGGTTATTGCTATGATTTTTACTCCTCCGACCTCACTTGGTTCGGCCACCTCCCCTATAGGGGAGGCTTTATGACGGGGGAGCTTCGCTCGACCAGTTCCCCATTATGTGAGGCTTTAAGGTGTTGTTACTCGCGATCGCTGCCTTTTGGTTCCCATAGTATCCAAAGTGCCGGATAGATTGCTGTCACGAATACCGTAAAGAGGAACATTCGCACGAATAACGCTGCCTGTGAGTCAATGAAGGTCAACGGCAGTTTATACAGCAGCACGGAGAGGAAAATTCCCGGTATCACTCTGATAAGTTTATATTTCAGACTCACCTCAGTAGAGAACTTTATGAAGCGGCGTTCCAATTCTACGCCGATAACAAGGCCCAGTATATGACCCAGGATAGTGATTGCACCCTTCTGCGTTGCCAGATAGGATTTTACGGTGACCTTATCCATGCTCTCATCTGTCGCACAGTAGACAAAGGCAAAAATCATAAAGCCCACGGCCGCCAGCACAAACAGCAGATAGATTATGAGCCTGCTTCGCTCTGATGATTCTCCCCATGCCAGCAGTCTATGACAGGCTATAACCGCCCCAAGGCCGAGGAGCATACCAGCGATGACATCCTGCGGCGTATGGACGCCGATATAATTGCGGGAGAGCATTATCATCAGCGTCACCGTGAAGAAAAATACCGCCGACAGTATTTTTCCTGCCCTTGCCTGCAGCCAGCCAATACCGCCCCACACTGATCCGGCATTGAAGGAGTGTCCGCTGGGAAATGAAAAGGTCTTCTCCAGATGAAGCGGTGTCAGAGTAGTGTCAAGCAGGTATGGTCTCGGTATTGCCGCCAATATCTTCCATACATACATTATGACAGCCCCCAGCCCATGAGCCGCTAAGAGGAGTGTCCCCACTCTTTTGCTTATACACCAGTAGATTATCAGCATGGCTGCCTGATAAAAAGTTCCCGTCCCTAAGGCCGTCACACTGAGAAAGAAATCAGTCAAAAACGGTGTTCTCAGGCTTTCCAGCCAGTGCAGATACAACAAGTCCATCTAATCACCTTGCTCTTGTCATAAAGAGAAATCTGCAATTCTTTATAAAAATGGATGCCGCCCAATGTACAGGGAGGCATCCATTTTTCATGTGGTCAATTATTCGTGATAAATTCTCGGAATACGGGGGCTGAGCATGGAAACGACCTCATAGTTGATGGTTCCCAGCCAGGAGGCAGCTTCATCGGTAGTAAGGGAGGGAGTGCCGAAGAGGATTACCTCGTCTCCTACCTTTACTCCCGGGATGTCGGTAACATCAGCCATGCACTGATCCATGCAGATGCGGCCGACGATAGGAGCCCGCTTGCCGTCGCAGAGTATCTGCGCCTTGCCACTGTACATTCTGGTGTAGCCGTCTGCGTAACCTACCGGGATGGTAGCGATACGGCTGGGACGCTGCGCCGTCCATGTACGGCCGTAGCTGACAGTTTCACCAACCGGATACGACTTCACATAGGTAAGCCGTGCTTTGAGAGCAAGTGCCGGCTCCAGGCCGATAGTGTTGGCTATTTCATCAGAGGGCTGCAGTCCGTAGAGGATAATACCGGCGCGAACCATATCGAAATGGGTTTCTGGCATTTCAAGGATGGCAGCGGAATTTGCAATATGCTTTATGGCAATATTCACACCGGCCTGACGGGTCATCTCGATGGCCATGTTGAAGCGGTCAAGCTGGATCTTTGCGTAGCTCTTGTCAACGGCATCTGCCAATGCAAAATGGGAGAACATACCTTCAAGCTCTACTCCCGGCAGCTTGGCGATGGCTGCCGCTACCAGTCCGGCGTCCTCCGGGCGTACACCTATACGACCCATACCGGTATCTATTGCAAGATGGAGCTTGACGATTTTCTTCTGGTTTACAGCCGCTGTGGAGAGAGCAGCTACAGCCTCTGCATGGAACACAGCCTGAGTCAGACCGTAGGCGACAACATCATCCGCCTCGGAGGGAAGTGAAGGGCCAAGAACCAGGATAGGCGTGGTGATACCGGCCTTGCGCAGCTCGATACCTTCGCTGACAACAGCTACTGCCAGATAGTCAGCTCCTTCCTCAACAGCAACTCTGGCTACGGCGGCTGCACCATGACCGTAAGCGTCTGCCTTTACAACCGCACAGAATTTTGCCCCATTGGAAACCTTCGTCCAGATGGCCCGGATATTTCTCCGGACAGCACCGAGATCAACCTCTGCATATACACCACGAATTGCCATATCTAAGCCTCCCTAACAAAAAAGCCGTGCAAGCTGCACGGCTGAATCTACGACTGGTGGGCCCACTTGGACTTGAACCAAGGACCGACCGGTTATGAGCCGGTTGCTCTAACCAACTGAGCTATAGGCCCAATCATAGAAAATCTCGCACGCAAACACCATGGACCATGCCTGCATGCGAGTTGTCATCAAATGGAGCGGAAAACGGGACTCGGACCCGCGACCCCCACCTTGGCAAGGTGGTGCTCTACCAACTGAGCTATTTCCGCATCTGTTGGCTACCCAACGAAAGTTATTTTATATCAAGTTATAGCTAATGTCAAGAAATTTTTTAACAAAATTTTATTCTTTTGGCATGGCAGCCGTCAGTGCCTCCCGCAGTGAGGAAACAGCCTGTATTCTCATGCCGTAAGGCTTTTTCTCCGTAAGAGAGTCAGCATTTTTCCGGGGAATGACTGCCGTGGTAAAGCCTAGGCGGAAAGCCTCCCGAAGTCGGTTGTCAATCTGGCTGACGGCTCTGACCTCGCCGGCCAGTCCCACCTCACCGATGACTATCATCCTCGGCCGCGGCTTGCGACCGGAATAGCTGGACGCCATCGCCACACAGAGACCAAGGTCTGCCGCCGGCTCATCAATCCTTATTCCACCCGCCGCTTTCACGAATACATCACAGAGCCCAAGGGGAAGGTTTACCCGTTTCTCCAGTACAGCGATGAGAAGCTGCAGCCGCTTCAGGTCGATGGCATCAGTGGTACGCCGGGGCGGTACATAGGGAGTCTTTGCCACCAGAGACTGTATCTCCACCAGCAGTGGGCGAGTTCCCTCTACCGTGGGGATAATGACGCTGCCGGCGTCATCCGCCCTCTCTGACAGGAACAGCTCGGAGGCATCCGGCACATCCACCAGACCGGACTCCCGCATTTCAAAGAGACCGATTTCATTGGTGTTGCCAAAGCGGTTCTTCACCGCCCGGAGAATACGGTAGCCGGCATTTTTCTCCCCTTCAAAGAACAGTACCGTGTCTACGATATGCTCCAGTACCCGTGGTCCGGCCAGACTGCCTTCCTTCGTCACATGACCTACGACGAAAAGAGCCATCCCTGCTGTCTTGGCAATCCTCAGCAGTTCCACGGCGCATTCTCTCACCTGACTGACACTTCCGGGAGCACTTGCTATCTCCGGCATGAAGACGGTCTGAATGGAGTCGATGACCAGCAGCTCCGGCTGAATATTTTCAATATGAGCCGTGATTGTGGTGAGATTGGTCTCGCTGACTACATAAAGATTGTCGGCAATGGCTTCAAGCCGATCTGCCCTCATCTTCACCTGACGGGCGCTCTCCTCGCCGGTTACATACAGTACCTTTTTCCCCTGCCGTGCCACCTCTGCACAGACCCTGATGGTAAGGCTTGATTTACCCACACCGGGGTCGCCGGCGATAAGCACCACCGATCCGGGGATAATGCCGCCGCCCAGCACCCTGTCAAGCTCTCCTGAGCCTCCGGAGTATCGGGGCAAATCCTCTGTCTCTACCTGTGCAATGGGTACCGGCTTGCTGCCGCCTGCCCCTACACCAAGGCTGAGGCCGCGGCGGTTCTCATCCTTTGCCTCGCTGACTCTCTCCTCAGTGAGAGTCCCCCATGCACCGCATCCGGGGCAGCGGCCAAGCCACTTGGATGTATCGTAGCCGCAGTCCTGACAGACATAGCGAGTCTTAATAGTCTGCTTCTTCGCCAATTTCCATCACCTGCTCAGCCTTGGTCTCTTTCTTCGAGAAGGACAGCTTTCCGTCATCTGCTTCATCAACCCCGACGATTACAGTATCTCCGGCGTTGAATTTTCCCGCCAGCAGCTCTTCGGCCAAATCATTTTCGATCATTCGCTGAATGGCCCTCTTCAATGGACGGGCGCCGTTCTTGAAGTCGCTGCCCTTGGCGATAATCCGCTCCCTGGCTGCCGGAGAAAGCTCCAAAGAAAGCTGTCTCTCTGCCAGTCTGTCCGTCAGGCTCTTCATCTGAATGTCAATGATGGAGGAAATTTCTTCCTTCCCCAAAGGATTAAATACAACTATTTCGTCAATACGATTCAAAAATTCCGGCTTGAAGCTCTTCTTTGCTTCACCAAGCACCTTTTTGCGGATATCCTTTGCCTGCTCTTCCTTACTGTCTCCGCCGAGGGCGAAGCCCATCCTCGGTGTTTCCGGCTTCAGCATAGAGGAGCCGATATTTGAGGTCATGATGATGACAGTATTCTTGAAGTCTATAGTTCTGCCCTGACTATCGGTAAGTCTGCCATCCTCAAGCACCTGCAGCAGCAGATTAAAGACATCCGGGTGAGCCTTCTCCACCTCATCCATAAGGATCACAGAGTATGGCTTACGGCGCACCATATCGGTTAGCATACCGCCCTCCTCGTAGCCTACATAGCCCGGAGGCGCACCAACCAGACGGGAAACGGTAAACTTCTCCATATACTCGGACATATCGAAGCGGACAATGGCATCCTCACTGCCGAACATCGCCTCTGCGAGAGCCTTTGCCAGCTCGGTCTTGCCTACGCCGGTACTGCCCAGGAACATGAAGGAGCCTATGGGGCGCTTCGGGTCCTTCAGACCGGTACGGGCCCGGCGGATGGCTCTAGCTACGCCGGTGACAGCCTCCTTCTGTCCGATGACTCGCTTCGTGAGGATTTCTTCCAGCTTCAGCAGGCGCTCGGATTCGGTAGCAGCCAGCTCCTGAACAGGGATGCCTGTCCACTGGGCCGTCACCTGAGCAATGTCCTCGGCGGTAACGATGACATTTACCTTCTCCTTTGATTTCAGATGACGACGGGCGGCGGCAATCTGCTCCTTCAGCTGGTTTTCCTCGTCCCGCAGTCCGGCGGCCTTTTCATAGTCCTGTATGGCGATTGCCGCCTGCTTTTCCTTCTCTATTTCCTCCTGCTGACGCTCCAGCTCCTTCAGGCTGTCCGGCTGAGTCACCTGACTTAGCCGCACCTTGGAAGCCGCCTCGTCAATAAGGTCGATGGCCTTGTCCGGCAGGAAGCGGTCGGTAATGTAACGCTTGGAGAGATGTACCGCTGCCTCGATAGCCGCCGGCCGTATCTCCGCATGATGGAACTCCTCATACACCGGACGGAGTCCCTGAAGGATGGCAACGGCCTCTTCCTCCTCCGGCTCCTCAATAATGACGGTCTGGAAACGGCGCTCCAAAGCCGCATCCTTATCAAGACGCTTTTTGTACTCTCTGGGAGTAGTAGCACCAATAATCTGCAGCGCTCCCCGGGAAAGGGCCGGCTTCAAAATATTTGCGGCATCCATTGCCCCTTCCGGTGCACCGGCTCCAATCAGCGTATGGATTTCGTCAATAAAGAGGATAATATTTCCGGCGTTGATTATCTCTTCGATGATATTCTTCAGCCGCTCTTCAAATTCTCCCCGATATTTGGTACCGGCAATAACCGATGCCATATTCAGGCTGATTACTTTCTTGCCGCTGAGCATGAACGGCACATCGCCGCTGACGATGCGGGCGGCCAGTCCTTCCGCCACGGCGTTTTTTCCTACGCCCGGCTCTCCGAGAAGGATAGGATTGTTCTTTGTACGGCGGGAAAGAATCTGGATAATCCGGCCGATTTCCTTATCTCTGCCGATGACCGGGTCGATATTTCCCTTTTCTGCCTGCTCGTTGAGATTTTGACCAAATTTATCCACATAGGGAGTCGCAGCATCGTGACCGCGCCTGCGGCTTTCAGCCTTTCCTGTGCTGTCATCGTCGTCATCATCCTCCGGGAAATCATCGTCCCGAAACTCCAGGCCGCTCTCGCTGAACAGTTCCCGGCTGTCTTCATACTCGTCAAGTTCTTCATTGAGGACGAAGCTTACAGCTTTCCGGGCACTCCTGACATCCAGTCCGAAATCATCCAGTACAGCTGCCGCCGGTGTGTCATTATCCCTCAGTATGCCAAGGAATACATGCTCCGTGCCCACATAGTCATGCCCCATCTCACGGGCCTCGCTGATGGCAGCCTTCATTATCCGCTGGGCATCGGAGTCAGCCCGATTGCCGGGGCGCCGCTTCCCATTGTCCGACACTGCGCTCAGTTCTCCCGCCACCTGCGTCCTGTCGATGCCAAGCAGTTCCAATACACGATTGGAAATGCCCTTCTCATCTGCCAGTATATTTATCAGCAATTCATTTATATTCACATGACCGCTTTGATGATCGTAGGCGTAGCGAAGCACCCGGACGACATCTCCTGTCAGTTTTGCTTTCATATTTCTCTCCTGTCCTCGATAGTGCAGTCTGTTCCTCTGCCGGCAAGAATAGTCTGTACGAGGTCTGCCCTTGCCTGAGAAAGCTCTGTCTGGGACATATTTTCATTGTTTTCTATATATTTTATGTAAGCCGGCTGAATAGCGATAAGGAGGCGTCCTACTACCTCAGCTGATACCTCGGTGATGTAGCCCCTGTCTATGCCCATTCTTATCTTGCTGATGAATTCCATTGCTTCATCCCATTCCAGCAGGGAGCTGTATTTCATGATTCCCAATGCCCGACGGGCGGAATTTTCCAGCCTTGCTCCGCTGTACATCTGAAGCGCCTTTCTGGCTCTCAGCTCATTGTCGGTAATACCCTGAACGGCGCTGACAATATTATCGATTATTCCCTGCTCGCTGAAGCCCAGGGTCATCTGATTGGCAATAATATACAGATTCCCCTTGCTCTCGTTGCCCTTGCCGAACAAGGGTCGGACAGAGAGACCAAGTTGCTGGGATATGGTAGTAATATTCTGCATATTCTGGGTGTAGAACAATCCCGGCAGATGAAGCACTGCCGTTGCCCTCAGTCCGGTACCCAGATTGGTGGGACAGGAGGTGATATAGCCAAGCTTTTCGTCAAAGGCAATATCCTGCCTTGCCTCAACAGCATCATCGATAGCAAAGGCTCTCTCAAGCTGCTCCTCAAGGCAAAGTCCGGCGCCCATGCAGTGTATACGGAGATGGTCTTCCTCATTCACCATCACGGCGGCGGTTTCATCTTCATCTACAAAGACAGCACGGCTCTTTGACTGATTCACAAACTGACTGCGCACCAGCTGCTTTTCCACCAGCACCCGCCGCTCCAGAGAGCCAAGCTTGTCAACATCAATTACATCCAGCCGCTTTTTCAGAGCGATTTCTATGTCGCTGAAGCATTCCCCTGCTTTCATAAGCACAGACTCCAGCTGCTGTGCATTCGCCCGATTTGGAAACGGCATACCGGCAAAATTTCTGGCAAGCCTTACCCGGCTGGCCAAAACAACCACATTATCCGAGGTACCGGTAAGCCATGTATTCTCCGGTCGCTTCAAGGTATTGGTCACGGCTTACACCTCCCCCTTCTCCGGCTCCATGGCACGAATCATATCGCGGTATTCTGCTGCCTTTTCATATTCTTCTGCAGCCACCGCCTCTTTCAGCTTCACGCGGAGGCTGTCCAGACGCCGTTTTACCGCCAGCCTGTCACCGCTTCTGACCGGTATTTTTCCGCTGTGGCTTCCGGCACCATGAATACGCTTCAAAACCGGTGTCAAATACTTCTGGAATGTGCTGTAGCAGTTGTCACAGCCAAGCTTTCCGCTGTCGGCAAATTCCTGCAGTGTCAGACCGCAGCTATCACAGCGCATCGGTCCTGCGGCTTCCTCCTGCTGGCTGTCAGCCGGCTTTTCCTCGCTGCCGCCGGCGGAAAAAGCCTTTGCCGGGTCAAGGATTTCCGAATCCAGTTCGGAGAGGTTCTTCCCCGTCTGCAGACGAACTTTCTTTTCACCCTTGCGGGACTGACTTCCTCCGAAAACCCCTCTCAGGAAATCATTGACGGTGAAATCTCCCTCCAAATCTCCCATTTCCTCAAGGCTGGGAAGGCCCGCACCAAACTTCGCAGCACACTGCTGACAGAGATTTCTGGCAGCTTTGCCCTCCGGTGTAATCTGCACGATATGGATACTTGCCGGATTTTTTCCGCACTCATCACACAGCATTGTCAGCTCTCCTCCCCATAATGCTCCAAGGTCAGGAACAAGGATTTAATAAGATGCACTCTTTCATCAGTGTCCATTGCTTCGTAGGCCGCGGTAACGGACGCCATCACCAAAGCTGCCTCCCGCTTCGATATCATCTGATGCTGCAAAAGGTACCGCACCATAGACTGAACGGTTTCGTACTCTGGATCATCCTCCAGCTTCTCCAGCATTTCATCATAGATAATCTCCCGCATAGGAACCTGCACAATGCGGATAAAGCCGCCGAGACCGCGGCGTGATTCAACGGCAAATCCCTTCTGCGGAGTGAAACGGGTAGAGAGTACATAGCTTATCTGTGAAGGCGCACAGGAAATCTCCTCGGCAATATCGGTACGGCGTATCTCCACCTGTCCGCTCTGCTCCATGGCAAGGCGCTGGAGGATATATGCCTCTATCATGTCGGCAATGTTACTCATAGTAAAGACCTCGATTCCGAATAAAACACAACCAATTACTTATTTCAAAATTACAACTGACTATTTGACTTTATTATATCTGATTTTTTGACTTTTCACAAGTAAAAAAGACTCCGGAAAATGAATAATCATTTTTCCAGAGTCCTTTACTTAGCGTAAATCTTAGTAAACAACGCTTAAGGATAAGCCATTTATCCAACCTCACCCACCGCAAACGGTCCCCCCTCTCCAAAGGAGAGGGTCACGACCTTCCCCTCTGGGTGTGCATGAGCACTTAATGAGCTTGCGAATTTGGTGCGAGCCATGCAAACTACTTAGTGATATCCGAGCGAAGGGATGGATGAACTTAGTATATTTGTAGAAGGTGGCTCGCGAAGCGAGACGGATGAGGTTATATTATCAATATCTTAGAGGTCTTTCAGCATCTCGATAGCCTTGGCAACAACTTCAGCCTTGCCGGCCTCTGCCGTCTCACCGTTCTTGCGAACCTTCAGCTCGATGGTGTCATTCTCTACGGCCTTCGGACCGACGGTAATGCGGAGGGGATAGCCGATGAGATCGCAGTCCTTAAACTTGACACCGGCGCGTTCCTTGCGGTCGTCGATGATGGTGTCTACGCCGGCCTTTTTCAGCTCTTCGTAGATTTCCTCGGCCAAAGCAAGCTGCTCAGGTACCTTAGCATTGACCGGTACAACAACCACTTCATAAGGAGCAATGCTGCGAGGCCAGATGATGCCGTCCTTGTCGTTGCACTGCTCGATAGCAGCTGCCATAGTGCGGGATACGCCGATACCGTAGCATCCCATCATAAGGAGCTGTTCCTTGCCCTGCTCATCGAGATAGGTGGCATGGAGCGCCTTGGAATACTTGGTACCAAGGGTGAATACCTGACCGGCCTCGATACCGCGGGTCATGTGGACAGTACCGCCGCAGCGAGGGCAGGGATCTCCGTCCTTAATCAGACGGATATCGGTAACAATGATTTCGTTCTTGTCGAAGTCACGGGCCGGATTAACACCGGTGTAGTGCATACCCACCTCGTTGGCGCCGCTGACTGCGTTGTACATATTCATTACGGTGGTATCAACAACAATCTTTGTGCCCTTCTTGATGCCGATAGGACTCATGAAACCGGGCATACCGCCTACCTCACGGATAGCTGCCTCCTCTGCCATGTGCAGGTCAATGGCTCCGATAGCGTTGATAACCTTTACCTCGTTTACATCGTGGTCGCCGCGGACAAAAGCCAATACGACCTCATCCTTCTCAGTCTGGAATGCTACAGCTTTAATGGTGTGCTTAATATCGCACTTGAGGAAGTCAACCAGCAGCTCGATGGTGTGTGCGTCAGGAGTTGCCACCTTAGCCAGCGGCTCCATCTCCTCCTGCTCGGCAGCGATGGGCAGAAGCTCTGCCTTTTCGTCGCTGGCAGCGTAATCACACTTATCGCAGTATACGATGTTGGACTCGCCGGCATCGGCCAAAACAGTGAACTCGTGGGAGTGACCGCCGCCGATAGCACCGTTGTCTGCCTCTACCGGACGGAACTGCAGACCGATACGATCAAATATACGCCAGTAAGCATCGTACATCTTCTTGTAGGACTCATCCATACCGGCCTGGTCCTTGTCGAAGGAGTACAAATCCTTCATGATAAACTCGCGGCCGCGCATGAGACCGAAGCGGGGACGGATTTCGTCACGATACTTATTCTGAATCTGATATAGGAGCAGCGGCAGCTGCTTGTAGGAGCGTACCTCGTCACGGATGAGGGTGGTAACCATTTCCTCATGGGTTGGTCCAAGGCAGAAGTTGCGGCCGTGACGGTCGTTTACCCTGAACATCTCATCGCCGTATACGGACCAGCGGCCGGTTTCTTGCCAGATTTCTGCCGGCTGGACGATAGGCATAGCGATTTCCTGACCGCCGGCGGCATCCATTTCTTCACGGACAATCTGCATGATTTTCCGCAGGGTACGCCAGGCAAGGGGCAGATAGGTATAGAGACCGCCGGCAGCCTTGCGGATCATACCGGCACGAAGCATAAGCTTGTGGCTGATGACCTCGGCCTCAGCAGGGGTCTCACGGAGAGTGGGGGCATAAAGCTGAGATGTGCGCATTTATTTTCCTCTTTTCGTTTCTTTATTTTCTATATTCAGGCAGATTGTTTCTCTGCCAGCAATGCATCTATTTCCTTGAACAGCTCGTCTACCAGTTCATTCTCCGGTACCTTGCGGAGAACCTCACCATGACGGAAGACAAGACCTTCTCCTTTGCCGCCGGCGATACCTACATCGGCATCTCTGGCCTCGCCGGGGCCGTTTACGACGCAGCCCATGACCGCGACGCTGATTGGCTCCTTGATTTCCTCAAGGCGCTTCTCAACTCTGGCCGCTATAGCCGGCAGATCTATGCAGGTGCGGCCGCAGGTGGGACAGGACACAAGCGTCGGGCCGTATTCCCGGAGTCCGAGAGATTTCAAAATCTCTCTGGCTACCTTAACCTCGATTACCGGGTCACCGGTAAGAGATATGCGGAGCGTATCGCCGATACCCTCTGCAAGGAGCGCACCGATACCGACAGAAGATTTTATTATGCCGGTGGTAGGTGTGCCGGCCTCGGTGATACCAAGATGCAGCGGGTAGTCCACAGTCTCGTGCATAAGCCGATAAGCAGCCAGTGTCAGCGGAACATCATGTGCCTTCAGAGATATTTTCATATCATAGAAGTCAAGCTCCTCAAGAATCCGCACATGCTCCATGGCGGACTCTACCAAAGCTTCAGCGGTGACGCCGCCGTACTTCTCCAGCAGCCTTTTGTCAAGGGAGCCGGCATTTACGCCGATGCGAATCGGTATATTGGCGGCTTTGGCTGCTGTCACAACCATTCTTACCCTCTCGTGGTCACCGATGTTTCCAGGATTGAGCCGCAGCGCAGATATACCCTGATTGATGGCCTCCAGTGCCAGCCGGTAATCAAAGTGAATATCGGCCACAAGGGGGACGGGAGACTTCTCAACTATGCTGCCAAGGTTCTTGGCTGCGTCCATATCCGGCACCGCCAGGCGGACAATATCACAGCCGGCTGCCGTAAGGGCATTTATCTGCGTGATGGTTGCTGCTGTATCCGTGGTCTTTGTGTTCGTCATGGATTGAACGGAAATCTGAGCGCCGCCGCCGATGGGAATCCCACCGATTTTTATCTGACGGGTATTTTTGCGGCCATAGTTTGTGTAGTCCGGCATATAAATTCCTTTCCGACCTCAAGACTCAAGTTTACTTGAAAAATATTCGTACAATATCGTTTTTCGTTGCAAAAAGCATTATAGTCAAAAGACAGGCAATACCAATCATCTGAATATTGCCGAGGGCCTTTTCTCCAAGCGGCTTGCCTCTTACGGCCTCCAGCAGCAGCATTACGAAATGCCCGCCGTCAAGAGCCGGAATAGGCAGGAGATTTACAATGCCCAGATTCAGGCTCAGCAGTGCCGCGAAGTTGATAAGCGGCAGCATACCGGCTTCAGCCATCTCGCCGGTCATCTGAATGACACCTATAGGACCGGAAACCTCACCGGCAGCCTCACCGAAAATAATATCACCGATTCCCTCAATCATTCGACGGATAATCAGCATATTTCGGCTTAATGCCATGGAAAAAGCCTCGCCAATGCCTACTTTTTCTGTTATGACATCACTGCGGACGCCAACCATAGCCCGCTTGGCCTGCTCGTTGTATTCCGGTGTAAGAACGGTTTCCTGCTGTTTGCCATCGCGCTCCAATACAACCCTGTAGCTGTGTCCGGCACCATCGCGGACGACGGCGGTAAAATCCTGCCAGCTGTTTATGACCTTATCGTCCATTTTAACGATCCGGTCGCCGTCCTTCAAACCGGCCTTTGCTGCCGGAGTATTGGCCACTACCTCTCCAAGCACCGGCTCCGGTGACGGCGAGGCTACTCCGTTAAAATAGAGCATTCCCCAGAAGAGGAATATGGGCAGGATGAGATTCATTGCCGCACCGGCAACGATAACCACCATGCGGTGAGCAATCGGCTTACGGAAATAGGAACGCTCTCCGGCCTCATCATCGCCGGGGTCCATACCGGCAATATCGTTGAAGCCTCCCAGCGGGATGCAGCGGATAGAGTAAACAGTCTCTCCGATTTTCCGACTGATAATCTTTGGTCCAAAGCCTATGGCAAATTCCTTTACAAACATTCCTGTCCGCTTCGCCATCACAAAGTGGCCAAGCTCATGGACAAGGACGAGAATGCCAAAAACAACAAGGGCGGAAATGACAGTAACCATCACTTGCCTCCCCCGGCACGGCAAATGCTGTTCACGATGCTACGGGCGTATTCTCTTGCCCAGGCATCCTCCCTATTGAGAGTATCAAGGCTCAGCTCGTCGGCAACATTCTCCCGGGCATCAATAGTACGTTCAATAATCTCGTAAATATCAAGGAATCCGATATTTCCGGCTAAGAATTCAGCAACGGCGATCTCATTTGCCCCATTGAATATACAGGGCATTATTCCGCCGGCCTTGCCTACCTGATAGGCAATCTTAAGCCCACGGAAGGTATCCGTGTCCGGCTTTTCAAAGGTCAGATTCTTCATCTGCCAAAAATCGAGCCGCGGCCACTCTGCCGCCTGACGCTCCGGATAAGTAAGCGCGTACTGAATAGGCAGACGCATATCGGTGGAGCCGAGCTGTGCCATCACAGCTCCGTCCACATATTCTATCATGGAGTGTATTATACTCTGAGGATGGACTACAACCTGAATCCTGTCATAGGGAATATCGTAGAGCCAATGCGCCTCGATAACCTCCAGTCCCTTATTTACGAGGGTGGCTGAGTCAATGGTAATCTTCTTTCCCATTGACCAGGTAGGATGAGCCAAGCATTCCTTAACGGTAACACCGGCAAGGTCTTCCGTTGTCTTGCCGCGGAAGGGACCGCCGGAAGCCGTAACAACAAGCTTGCTTATCTTGTCCCGGCGCTCGCCCTCAAGACACTGGAACAGAGCGCAGTGCTCACTGTCCACCGGAAGAATTGCTACGCCCTCAGCCGCAGCTGTCTTCATAACCAGCTCACCGGCAACGACGAGAGTCTCTTTATTAGCCAAAGCAATATGCTTATGGGCCTTGATTGCAGCCATGGTGGGAGCCAGACCTGCAAAGCCCATAAGGGAAGTTACGACTGTGTCTATGCTGTCAAGGGTAGCTGCAGTGATAAGCGCCTCGCTGCCGGACAAAATCTCAGTCCTGCCCTTGTACTTATCCCCTACCCTCTTACGAAGCCTGTCGGCAGCCGCCTCATCCACAAGAACTACCAGCTCCGGGACAAATTCGGCCAGCTGTTTCTCCACCAGCTCATCACTAGCGTAGGCTGCGATAGCTTTTACCGTAAACAGCTCCGGATGTGAGCGGACAACATCCAGAGTCTGTGTGCCGATTGAACCGGTTGACCCGAGGATGGCTATATTTTTTTGTTTCTTTATCTCTATCATAAAAGCCTCTTTTCTGTGCCTTTGACACAGCCTATGATTGTTAGCTTTTTAATCTCCCGGCTTCTCAAATCCCAAACAGGAAAAACAGGAAGTAATATACGGTCGGTGCCGTAAAAATAACACTGTCAAAACGGTCAAGGACTCCGCCGTGACCCGGGATAAGATTACCGGAATCCTTAATTCCCGTGTATCTCTTGATAATGGACTCTACCAAATCTCCCAAAGCGGCGACAAGTGACTGCAATACGCCAAGGATTGCCAGCGGAGCCGGGTCAAAACCGAAGGCTGAACCAAGAGCCGCCACGGAAGCCGCCGTACCGATAAGACCGCCGATAAATCCTTCGATGGTCTTCTTAGGGCTGACATTGGAACAGAGCTTGTGCCGACCGAAGGCACAACCGGCAAAGTAGGCAAATGTATCACTGGCCCATGTGCCAACGAAGGTAAGCCATACAAGTGCGCAGCCAAGCTCCATGGTGCCGAAGGGTGACTCCACCACCTTAGCGCCGCAGCTGAAGCGGATAAGCATCAGGCATGGCAGGGTAAGACCAAGGTAGCAGACGCCGGCTGCCGAGGTAAGGGTCTCTGCCACATTTAATTTGCCATAACGAAGTACCGCCAGTGAAAGCACCGCCAGCACGGCGAAAGTAGCTGTACCAATCAGTCCGCAGATACCGATTGAATAAGTGCCGTACCAGATGAATACGAGTGCTGCCATGGCACCGTATAAGGACAGACCCATGTCGATGTTCTTAAAGGCCTTCACATATTCGTAATAGCCTACAAGCATGAGCATCAGACAGAAGAGGGCGAAAATCAGCCCGCCGGTCTGAATAACGAAGGCGGCAATACCGATTCCGATACTACCGGAGATAATTCTTGTCAGCATTTAACAGCCTCCACCCCACCGAATCGTCTCTCACGGTGAGAGAAATCATACAAAGCCTGTGCAAAGTCCTCCGGAGCAAAATCCGGCCAGTTCTTTTCTGTCGCCCAGAATTCTGCATACGCCGTCTGCCAGATAAGGAAATTGCTCAGGCGCAAATCACCGCTGGTTCTGATAACCAGGTCTACCGGCGGCAGTCCGGCGGTGTCCAGATTCTTCTCAATATCCTCAAGGGTGATTTCCCTATCGTTTTCTTTTTTTGCGGCAGCAATTTTCTGTACTGCCCTCAGAAGCTCGTCCTGACCGCCGTAGTTCATCGCCACGGAAAGAGTCAGTCCGGTGTTATCCTTCAGTTCGTCTACTGCCTCATGGGCAAGCTGGCATAGTCTTGGGGCCAGCTCATCAATCCTTCCGAGGAAACGGAGCCGTACATTGTCCCGTTTCATCTCGCTTATTTCCTTTTTCAGATAATCATAAAAGAGCGTCATCAGAAAATCCACCTCAGGGGCGGGACGCTTCCAATTCTCCGTGGAGAAGGCATACACGGTCAATGCCTCCAGCTTCAAATCCACGGCGGTCTTTATGATATTGCGCAGCGTATCAACGCCGGCTGTATGTCCTGCTGTACGAATAAGGCCTCTCAGCTTCGCCCATCGTCCGTTTCCGTCCATAATGATGGCGGTATGTCGGGGAAGCGAACATTCCTTCAGCTTTTCGAAAATGGTGTTGTCTCGTTCGGCGTTTTTGCCGAAAAGTGACTGCCACATATTCATTCTCCGTAATAATCTATTTATCCCGATTAAAAAACAGCCCCTCTCCCATGGCGGTGAGAGGGGCTTTCTATTGCATCAGGGAGCTGCGATAGCCTCAACAGGGCAACCGGCAGCGCAAGCACCACACTCAACGCAAACATCGGGGTTGATTTCGTACTGGTTCTCACCCTCAGTAATTGCGCCGACCGGGCAGGTCGCAGCACAGGAGCCGCACTTAATGCAAGCATCACCAATCTTGTAAGCCAATCAGGACACCTCCCTTCTTAGACCTGCAGCCACAGTCAGTCTGAGTTTTCCGTTCTTACCCTCAACCTGCTTGACAACATATAGCCTTGAATCGTCTATGGGGAAAAAATCCCTTCCCGGCCGCGTTTGCTCTACAGTGTACTCAATATTGCACTGATTGAGCATTGACTCTGCTTCGCTAAGCAGACGACCGATGACATCGATATTTTTTACAGCACAGTCCTGCATCAGATGGACATGACCTCAGTTTCCTTAGCTGCACGGGCCTCATCAACGAGCTTGGTGTACTTATCTACTACCTTCTGAGCGTCCTTCTGACCCTTCTCCATATCATCCTCGGTGATTTCCTTTGCCTTCTCAAGCTTCTTGATGGCATCGTTTACATCGCGGCGGATATTGCGGAGAGCAACCTTTGCTTCCTCAGTCTTCTTGTTGATGGTCTTTACCAGCTCGGTACGACGCTCCTGAGTAAGAGGCGGAATAGCGAGACGAATGGACTGACCGTCAGAGTTCGGAGAAAGTCCCAGATCGGACTTCATGATAGCCTTTTCGATTTCCTTCAGCATCGGCTTTTCCCAGGGCTGAATTACAATCATGCGGGACTCAGGAACGGTTACCTTGGCAACCTGATTTACCGGAGTGGGGCTGCCGTAGTAATCAACCATAATCTTATCCAAAAGTGCCGGAGTAGCACGGCCGGCCCTGAGGGAGGTGAACTCTCGCTTCAATGCATCGAGAGTCTTCTGCATTTTTTCTTCGTGGGACTTAATAATACCGGATACCATTTACTTTTTTCCTCCTACGGTGGTGCCGATAGGCTCGCCGACAGCGGCCTTCAGAATATTCTCATACTTGTCAACATTGAACACAACAATCTGAATCTTGTTGTCCATGCACAGGCTGATAGCAGTGGAATCCATTACCTGCAGACCGCGCTGAAGAACCTCAATGTACTCAAGAGTTTCAAACTTTTTAGCATTCTGATTCTTCTTCGGGTCATCATCATATACACCGTCAACGCCCTTCTTTGCCATGAGAATGACATCGGCATTGATTTCCGCAGCCCGAAGCGCAGCGGTGGTGTCAGTGGAGAAGTAGGGATTGCCTGTACCGGCAGCGAAAATTACTACCCTGTTCTTCTCAAGGTGGCGTACAGCCTTGCGGCGAATGTACGGCTCTGCTACCTCACGCATTTCGATAGCACTCTGAACACGGGTATCTACACCGAGCTTCTCCAGTGCATCCTGAAGAGCAACAGCGTTCATGACTGTAGCCAGCATACCCATGTAATCGGCTGCAGCACGCTCCATGCCCTTTGCGCTTCCGGCAAGACCGCGCCAGATATTGCCGCCGCCTACAACGACAGTTACTTCAATCCCCTGTTCCTGAACAAGCTTTACCTGCTTTGCCAGTTCTTCGACAACTGCCGGATTGATGCCGAACTTCTCCTCACCGGCCATTGATTCGCCGGAGAGCTTCAGGACGACACGCTTATACTTCGTCTGACTCAAGCTGATACCCCCAATTTACATATTAAGAAATAATTCGACAAAGAAAGAAATTATCCTCTATTTTTGCGAGTATTTTATTTCAACCAGTTGGAAAATCTCTGAAATAAAATTTCGTTACGGCAGTAAAAAAGGCTGTCCGGCAAACATCTGTCGGACAGCCTCCTAAATCAATTACTTAATCTGAGCCATAACCTCAGCTGCGAAGTCTTCTTCCTTCTTCTCGATGCCTTCGCCCAGCTGATAGCGGGTGAAGCGACGGATGGAAATCTTCTCGCCGATCTTGGCAATCTTCTCTTTGACAAGCTGCTCAATGGTCTTGTCCGGATCCTTAACGAAGGGCTGCTCCATGAGGCAAACTTCCTTGTAGTACTTCTCAAGGCGGCCTTCAACCATCTTCTCGACGATCTTCTCCGGCTTGCCCTCGTTGAGAGCCTGCTGACGGAGAACCTCACGCTCATGGTCGATTGCAGCAGCGTCAACCTCTTCGCGGCGGATGCAGGTCGGATTAGCAGCGGCAATCTGCATTGCGATATCCTTGGCGAAGTTTACGAAATCCTCGGTCTTGGCAACGAAGTCGGTCTCGCAGTTTACTTCAACGAGAACGCCAATCTTGCCGCCGGCGTGGATGTAAGATACGCAAGCGCCTTCAGCAGCTACGCGGCTGTCCTTCTTGGCAGCGGCAGCCATGCCCTTCTCGCGGAGCCAGTCAATTGCCTTTTCCTTGTCGCCGTCTACGGCAGCCAGGGCCTTTTTGCAGTCCATCATGCCTGCGCCGGTAGTCTCACGCAGGTCTTTAACCATTGCAGCGGTAATCTGTGCCATGATCTTTCCTCCTATAAAACAGGGGCAAGGGATAAACTCCCTTACCCCTAAAATCATTTCGTCTATTATGGGCGAATATTATTCGTCAGCTTCTGCCTTCTCAGCTGCAGCATCAGCGCTGGTCTCGGTAAGACCCTGACGGCCTTCGATAACAGCATCAGCCATGCGGCCGGTAAGGAGACGGACAGCGCGGATAGCATCATCGTTGCCCGGGATTACATAGTCGATTTCATCCGGATCGCAGTTGGTATCAACAATACCTACGATGGGGATATTGAGCTTGCGAGCCTCGGAAACAGCGATACGCTCCTTGCGGGGATCTACTACGAAGAGAGCGCCCGGGAGACGGTTCATTTCCTTGATACCGCCGAGATACTTCTCAAGCTTCTCCATCTCATGACGGAGCTTCTGAGCTTCCTTCTTGGTGAGGACTTCAAATACGCCCTCAGCTTCCATCTGCTCAAGTTCCTTCAGACGACGAATACGAAGCTGAATGGTCTTGAAGTTGGTGAGCATGCCGCCGAGCCAACGCTCGTTGACATAGCTCATGCCGGCCTTGATGGCCTCGTCCTTGATGGACTCCTGAGCCTGCTTCTTGGTGCCGACGAAGAGGACGGTCTTGCCTTCCTTAGCTACATCGCGCATGAAGTTGTAAGCCTCATCAACTTTGCGAACGGTCTTCTGCAGATCGATGATGTAGATACCGTTGCGCTCGGTGAAGATGTACTTTGCCATCTTCGGGTTCCAGCGACGAGTCTGATGACCAAAGTGAACACCGGCCTCGAGAAGCTGTTTCATGGATACCATTGCCATAATGTGGTGCACCTCCTGTTTTTCCTCCGTCAGTCCGAAATACTCATAATTTTTTGTGCAGTCGCTTTACCCGGCACGCATTTTTTCGCAGGGCACAGGACGACCATAGACTGACGTGCGTTTTTAACACCGCGAACGATTATATCACAGGGAAATACTGTATGCAAGAGAAATTTTACTCAACCGTTACGGATTTTGCAAGATTTCTCGGCTTGTCTACATCATTCCCGCGAGCGATAGCAACATAGTAAGCAAGAAGCTGGAGCGGAATAACGGTGAGCAACGGATTCAGCAGCTCATCGGCCTCCGGCACTCTGATGACATAGTCAACATATTTCACCAGCTCTTTATCCTGCTGGGAAGAAATACCGATGACTACAGCGCCTCTTGCCTTCATCTCCTTGATATTGGAGACGGTCTTTTCATATACACTCTTCTGAGTGGCGATTGCTACGATAGGAACACCGGGCATGATGAGTGCCAGCGGGCCATGCTTCAGTTCACCGGCAGCATAAGCCTCGGCGTGAATGTAAGAAATCTCCTTCAGCTTCAAGGAGCCTTCCAATGCTACATAGTAGTCAAGGAGACGGCCGATGAAGAATGCATCCTCGACATTTGCATACTTTACTGCAAACATCTTGATAGGCTCGGTGTCTTCAAGAGTCTCATTTATCTGAGCCGGAATGTTGCGCAGACCGGTGATGATTTCCTTCAGGCGGTCTGCCTCAACCGACTTTTTCAGCTGTGCCATATAAAGAGCCAGCATCAGCATAACGATAAGCTGGGTAGTATATGCCTTAGTAGAGGCAACGGCAATCTCCGGACCGGCCCAGGTGTAGATGGTCTGGTCTGCCTCACGGGCTACGGAGGAGCCGACAACATTGGTCACAGCCAGGGTATGAGAGCCGAGGCGCTTAGCCTCCTTCAGGGCTGCCAGAGTGTCACTGGTCTCACCGGATTGGCTGACCACAATGGTAAGTGTCTGGTCATCAATGATCGGCTGACGATAGCGGAACTCAGATGCGATGTCGCACTCAACAGGAATGCGGGCAAGCTTTTCAATGTAGTACTTGCCGACGAGACCGGCATGATACGCCGTACCGCAGGCAACGATAAATACCTTCTTGAAGGAGTCTAGGAATTCAGATGTCCATTTCAGCTCATCAAGTACGATGCCGCTGCTGTCCTGAGCAATGCGTTTCGTCAAAGTATTGCGGATTGCCTTTGCCTGCTCATGGATTTCCTTCAGCATGAAATGCTCGTAGCCGCCCTTTTCGGCTGCTTCCGCATTCCAGTTTACCTCAAATACCTTCTTGGTGATAGGCTCACCGTTGCGATTCTCAACCCAAATGGAGTCCTTCTTTACAAAGGCTATCTCACCGTCAGCGATAATGTAGGTACGACGGGTATGATTGATGATAGCGGGAATATCCGAGGCGATGAAGTTCTCCCCGCTGCCCAGACCGATTACCAGCGGATTGTCCTGCTTGGTGCAGATGAGCATATCCGGATCACGACGGGACAGGAATACGAGAGAATAGGAGCCGCTGATCTGCTTCAGCACATACTTGACAGCATCCTTAAAGTTGCCGCCACAGGCCTCGTATGCCTCCTCCATAAGATGAGCGACTACCTCAGTGTCGGTCTCGGATTTAAACACATGACCGCGCTCTATAAGCCCTTCCTTAAGAGTCAGGTAGTTCTCAATAATACCGTTGTGAACGACGGCAAAATCACCGTTGCAGTCGGTATGGGGATGTGAATTTACATCGGAGGGGCCGCCGTGCGTAGCCCAGCGGGTATGACCGATACCAATATTTCCCGCCGGCATATCTCCGGCAATCTTTGCCTTGAGGTTTGCCAGCTTGCCCTCGCTTTTTTCTACACGGATGTTTTCACCGTTGTACACGGCAATACCGGCAGAGTCATAGCCTCTGTACTCCAGCTTTGTCAAACCTTCAATGAGGAATTTTGCTGCTTCATTGCTGCCGATATAACCAACGATACCGCACATATTTATAACCTCGCTATTTGTATTTCTATATTCTTTCTATTGCTCATAAGGGAAGACTTCACTCGCCGAAACGATCCGGAGCCTTCTCAGAGTAGCCGTAATGATAAAGGAGCGCCTCTACTATGCGGCGGGCGGCCTCACCGTCGCCGTATGGATTGCAGGACTCCGCCATCCTTCTGTATTCCGCCTCGTCAGCCAAAAGTCGCTTGGCTTCCTGATAGACGGCATCCATATCTGTGCCTACCAGCTTAACCGTACCGGCGGCAACAGCCTCCGGCCGCTCGGTGGTATCACGGAGAACCAGTACCGGCTTGCCGAGAGCCGGCGCCTCCTCCTGCACGCCGCCGGAGTCCGTCAAAATAATGGACGAACGGTGCATCAGGTTTGCAAACGGCTCATAGTCAAGGGGCTCAATGAGGTGTACGCGGTCAATGCCGCCAAGCTCCTCATTAACCACCGCCCGGACACCCGGATTGCGATGAACAGGGAATACTACCTCAATGTCGGCAAAATCATCAAGAATAGCTTTGATTGCCTTGTAAACATGGCGCATCGGCTCACCGAGATTTTCCCGGCGGTGGGTCGTTACCGTAACAATGCGGCGACCTGCAAAATCTATATCCTTAAGCTGTTCATCCTCAAAGGAAAAATCATGATTTACCGTATGGTGAAGAGCATCAATAACCGTATTGCCGGTGACAAAAATCTTGTCCCTGGAAATATTCTCCTGCAGGAGATTCTGCTCGGAGGTAGAAGTCGGAGCAAAATGCAAATCAGCAATCACACCGGTAAGATGACGATTCATCTCCTCCGGGAAAGGAGAATACTTATTTTGAGTTCTTAGACCGGCCTCCACATGCCCTACTGCCGTCTGGTGATAATAGGCAGCCAGCGCACCGGCGAAGGTAGTGGTGGTATCGCCGTGAACCAGCACTATGTCAGGCTTTTCCTCAGACAACACCTTATCCAGTCCGTTCATAGCTCTAGTAGTGATGTCAAACAGAGTCTGACCGGCAGCCATAATATCAAGGTCGTAGTCAGGCTTGATATTGAAGAGATTCAGCACCTGGTCAAGCATTTCACGATGCTGGGCAGTAACGGTAGTAATCGGGATTATCTCGTCGGGATGCTTCATCAGCTCCAATACAACAGGAGCCATCTTTATTGCCTCCGGACGGGTACCGAAAACAGTCATTACTTTAAGCTTCTTGTCCATAATCCCTCTCACATTCTGCTGAATAATATCATTCATTCATGCGCAAAATTCCAATGCGTCTAGCACCATAAAGCACTGCAGAAACAACCACCACAAAGATGACCGCCGCAGTACCGGTGTCCACCTCTGTGAGCGCTATCGCTGCCAGCCCAAGCAGGGCACTGATAACATACATGAGAAGCACTGCCTGTCGCTGAGAGAAACCCAAATCCAGCAGGCGGTGGTGTAAATGACCTCTGTCCGGCTTGAAGATAGGCACACCGGCCCGCTTGCGCCGAACAATGGCAAAGGTAGTATCAAGAATCGGCAGTCCCAAGGCAAGAATCGGAACGATAAGGGCAATTGTGGCAGCACTCTTCACCGCACCGAATACCGAAATACCGGCCAGAATAAAGCCAAGGAACATACTGCCCGTGTCACCCATAAAGATGCGGGCAGGGTTGAAATTGTAATACAAAAAACCGAAAGCAGAACCGGCCAAAGCTGCCGTAAGCACTGCAATAGGCTCAAATCCGAACTGCAGGGAAACAAGGAATATTGTCATTGAGGCAATAGTCGCCACACCGGCAGCCAGACCATCCAGACCGTCTATCAGGTTTACCGTATTGGTAATACCGACAATCCAGAAGATAGTAGCCGGTATCGCCATGAACTCAAGGTATATATAATCACCGAAGGGGTCTGTAATAAAATCTATGCGAACATCAAAGAGGACTACGGTAACGGCAGCCGCCGCTATCTGTCCCAAAAGCTTTACCTTAGCGGGAAGATTTTTGTAATCGTCAATAAGTCCAACAAGGACAATGACGGTGCCGCCGGCAAGAATACCGAGAATCCCATGCTCTATCTCACCGTTCCTGCCGTAAATGCCGTTCACGAGAAGAACCGCTGCCATAAAGGCGATATAGATTCCCAAGCCGCCGATACGGGGGATCGGGTGCTCATGGACCTTGCGGGCATCCGGAGCGTCATAGGCACCGGTCCTGCCGGCAAGCCACATTACACCGGGAGTTATAAACAATGAAACAGCCAGGGCAATGCCGAAGGCTATCAGGTATTCAGGACTATCAGACAATTCACTCTCTCCTTTTCCTAAACTGTTATTTTACATTAATTCGCTTGTCTGTGTCAATTTAGGGGATTCTGCAATAAAAAATCCCGACAGCTTATAATAGTCTGCCGGGATGAAAAATTCCTCAAAACGCCTTCAGGTTTATTTTTTTCCTTCTTTTGCCCGCATTTCTGCCAGCTTCTTGGCCACATTGTCGATTACAATCAAATCTTCCTTACTGAACTGATACTTCTCGCCGCAGAAGGTACAGCAGACCTCGGCGTGTCCGTCATCAATGAGGGTCTTCCTGTCAGCCGGAGCCAGTGCCACCAGCATATCCTCGGTACGCACCCGGGAGCACTGGCACTTAAAGGCCAAATCAGTTGTCGTCAGGTATTTTACTTCACCAAATCCCTCGAGGACGGCAGCAATTATTTCCTTCGGCCCCATTCCCTCCTTTACCATCTGGGAAACAGGCTTCAGCTTTCCGATGTTTTCCTCAAGGCGGGCGATGGTGTCGTCACTTGCTTCCGGCAGCGGCTGTACGATGAAACCGCCGGCTGCCAGGACAGACAGGTCGGTATCCACCAGTACACCTAGGGAAACAGCCGATGGTGTCTGCTCGGAGTAGAAAAGGTAACGGGTCAAATCCTCGGCAATCTCTCCGCTGAGAATCTCGACACTGCCGGTCTGCGGGTCGCCCATACCGGTAAAACAGGATACAGTGACAAGACCGCTTCCGATGCCCTGACCTACCGAAAGCTTCCCGTTCGTAAGCGGAAGCTCGACATCCGGATGCTGGACATAGCCCCGGACAAAACCGTTATTATTGGCATCAGCTACCACTCTTCCCAGTGGGCCGTTTCCGTTGAAGGAAAGAGTGAGGGCTTCCTGATTCTTGAGATTCGCTGCCATCAGAAGGGCACCTGTCATGGTTCGGCCCAGTGCTGCAGAGGCCAGAGCGCTGCAGCTGTGGCGCTTTGTACCCTCTGCCACCAAATCGGTGGTAACCGCCGCATAAATACGGACATCACCGGCTGTAGCTTTTATGAGTTGATCCATTTTTATTCCTCTACAATCTTAATTGGATTATCGTCTTTCTCCTCAGCCAGCTCCTGATCATTATCGAAATCGAGATAGCCGCCGGCTTCATCCTCAATATCATCGAATTCTTCCATAAGGCCGGCCATTTCAAGGGCTGCCATAGCGCAGTCGCTGCCCTTGTTGCCTGCCTTGGTGCCTGCACGCTCGATGGCCTGCTCGATGTTCTCAGTAGTAAGAACGCCAAAAAGAACCGGCACATCGGTATTCATGCTGACCTGAGCGATGCCCTTGGATACCTCGGCGCAGACGTAGTCATAGTGAGTGGTGGCACCGCGGATTACTGCCCCGAGACAGATGACGGCGTCATAGCGGCCGGAGCCGGCCATCCTCTTGGCTACCAGAGGAATCTCAAAAGCACCGGGAACCCAGGCGATGTCGATATCTTCATCCTCAACACCGTGGCGCTTCAGGGTATCCAATGCACCGCCTACCAGCTTATTGGTAATAAATTCGTTAAAGCGGGAGGCAACGATACCGATGCAAAGCCCCTCGCCGTTATATTTTCCCTCAATAATGTTTGCCATAATTATTCCTCCTGTGAAAGCAGTCTTCTGACAATTCTCTTATCTTCTATGGGTTTCCCTTTAAGGGGTTAAATGACTGTCATTTATTCTCCAAGAGATGACCCATTTTTTCACGCTTTACCACCAGATATTTTGCATCGTAGGGGGTTGCATCTATCTCGATGGGAACCCGCTCGGTGATGGTAAGTCCATAGCCCTCAAGACCAGCTCTCTTGGCCGGATTGTTGGTCATAAGGCGGATGGTAGTAAGCCCCAGCTCAGAAAGAATCTGCGCTCCGATTCCGTAGTCTCTGAGGTCGGCCTTAAAGCCAAGCAGTATATTCGCCTCTACCGTGTCCTTTCCGTCATCCTGTATTGCGTAAGCCCGCATCTTATTGGCAAGTCCGATTCCGCGCCCTTCCTGACGCATATAGAGGACAACGCCCTCCCCTTCATTTTCTATCTGGGTAAGGGCCCGCTGCAGCTGATCGCCGCAATCACAGCGGAGAGAGCCCAGGGCATCGCCGGTAAGGCACTCGCTGTGAACCCGGACAAGGACATTCTTCTTGCCCTCTATATCTCCTTTGATAATAGCGAGATGGCACTTATTGTCAAGGCTGTTCTCGAAGGCCTTGATACGGAAATGACCGTAGCGGCTGGGGAAATCAACATCGGCAATCTGCTTTACAAGGGTCTCTGTACGCTTGCGGTACTCAATGAGAGCCTGAACGGTGATGATGTGCAGACCGTGCTTCTCAGCGAATTTCATCAGCTCCGGAGTACGCATCATATTTCCGTCATCGGCCATTATCTCACAGCAGAGGCCGCAGGGATAAAAGCCGGCCAGCCGGGCTAAATCTGTGGTCGTCTCTGTATGACCGGCACGACGAAGGACACCGCCCGGCACAGAGCGCAGCGGAAAGACATGACCGGGACGGCGGAAGCTGGACGGTTTTGCCGTCGGGTCGAGGAACTTCTTTACCGTCTGGCACCGCTCAAAGGCCGAAATTCCCGTAGTCGTGTCATAAGCGTCTACTGATACGGTAAAAGCGGTTTCGTGATTATCTGTGTTGTTGGGTACCATCTGACCTATCTCCAGCCGGTCCAAGGCCTCACCGTCAATAGGCATACAGATAAGCCCCCTGGCATAGGTCGCCATGAAGTTTATCTGCTGGGGGGTTACTGTCTCGGCAGCAACGATTATGTCGCCTTCATTTTCTCTGTCTTCGTCATCTACGACAACGACCATGCGGCCGTTCTTTATGTCGTCAATGGCTGTTTCTACTGTGGCAAAAGCCATTTCATTCACTCCTAAAATCCATTCTCAGCCAAAAATGCCCGGGTTATGGAAGATTTTTTATTCTCTATAGAGCCGCCGCCAAAAGCCAGCAGCCTTTCAACATATTTTGCCAGCACATCAGTCTCAAGATTGACCGAATCTCCTGCCTTACGGCTGCTGAGATTTGTCATCTTCACGGTATGAGGAATAAGTGATACGGTGAAATCCCGTTCCGTCACATTTGCCACCGTCAGACTGATACCATCTATAGCTATACTGCCCTTCTCTGCAATCTGACGAAGAAGATTGCTTCCTGCCGATACGGTAATCAGTACAGCATTGCCTTCTTCTTTTATTTCAGCGATTGTGCCGGTACCGTCAACATGACCGGACACGATATGCCCGCCGAAGCGGCCGTCAACCGCCATCGCCCGCTCAAGATTCACCGGACTGCCTGCCGCCAGCTCACCGAGCCCGGTACGGCGGAAGGTTTCCGGCATCACATCGGCAGTAAAACCGAAGGACGAAAAATCCACCACCGTTAGGCATGCCCCGTTCACGGCAACACTGTCACCCACGGCAAGGCGTTTTCCCTTTGTGTCATTCGGTATCAGCTTTGCGGCAATGTAAATTTTCCCTGCCCCTTTATCTACACGCTTTATCGTGCCGACTTCTTCTATCAATCCTGTAAACATACGATTTCCTTAAACATATCCGGTTATATGAATATCTTTTCCCACCATCTCGGTGGTCACTTCCTTCAGCACAGGCGCGTCACCCAGCGATTTGAAACCGCTGCCTCCCAAGGCGCCCTTGGCCTCCTGACCGCCGATAAGCATAGGAGCGACGAAGGCGTGTACCTTGTCCATCAGTCCTGCCTTCAGCAGAGAGAACGCCAGCGTTCCGCCGCCCTCCACCAGCACTGAGGTAATCCCCCGGCTCTTGTCTCCCAGCATTTCCATCAGCCTTGTGAGGTTAACCTTGGCGGCTGCCTCCTCCTCAGGGACACTTGGGTCGGCCGGAACCATAAGCACCTCTGCCCCGGCCTTTCGGAGAGCCGCTATCCTCTCTGCCGGAGCCGCCGGAGCTACGGCAATAATCACAGGCGATTTGCCGTCGGTTATAATCCTGCTGTCCAAGGGAATTCTTGCCAGACTGTCTACGATTATTCGCACCGGGCAGTGACCTGACGGGGAAATATTTCTGTCCGCCAGCGCCGCAGCAACCCAGCGTCCGTCCGCCAGAGGCTTCTGTATCCCCTCGTTCAATCGCGTCGTAAGAGAGGGATTGTCCGCCAGTACCGTTCCGATTCCCGCCATGATAGCATCGTATTCATCCCTCAGCCTATGGCCGCAGGCTCTGGCTTCATCGCCGGTTATCCATTGGGATTCCCCGCCGGAGGTAGCTATCTTGCCATCCAGCGACATTGCCGTTTTCCATACGGTAAAGGGGCGGCCGGTCACAATCCACTTGAGGAAAACCTCCATAAGCCGCTTTGCTTCCCCTTCACATACACCTACGGTGACATCAATTCCCGCTTTTCGGAGAATATCGATGCCCCTGCCCGACACCTTCGGATTGGGGTCAAGAGTCGCTACTACTGCTCTGGATATTCCCGCCTTCACGAGTGCTTCGGCACAGGGACCGGTGCGGCCCTGATGTGCGCAGGGCTCAAGGGTGACATAAATAGTCGCACCCTTTGCCAGCTCCCCTGCCATATTCAGAGCGTGAATCTCGGCATGAGGAGTACCTGCCTTTCGGTGCCAGCCGGTACCGACGATACGGCCATCCTTAACGATTACCGCACCGACCAGAGGATTCGGTGAAGTCCGGCCCTTGGCAAAGGCTGCATATTGAAGCGCCAGCTGCATATATTTCTCATCTGACATACTATCCCCCCTGTGACTGCCCGTAAGGCTGCGGCGATAACGGCTAAATAAAAAAACCCCGCCTGTAAAAGACGGGGCAACAAAACCAGCTCACGGCAGCAGCCGATTAAATCTTTTCCCATCCAGACTTTACTGTCGGCTTCGGAATCTCACCGAATCATGCTCATCCAGCAACGAGCTCGCGGGCTTTACCGCCGGTGGGGAATCTCACCCCGCCCCAAAGATTTCTCATTTAATTGTGTAGAATTTTACCACTTTTACGGCTATTTTTCAAATACTTTCTGCTTAATCACGGCAATGCCTTGAAAGCATTGAAGGGCCAGAATACCATCATGGCCTTACCCTTTATGAGGTCATAGGGTACAAAGCCTACATCCTTGAAGCGGCTGTCCTCGGAATTGTTGCGGTTGTCACCCATTACGAAGATATGACCTTCAGGTACAACGGACTTCGGATAATTTCCCCGGGTCTTGCTGAGAATGTAGTTTTCACTGAGAAGCTTCTCATTCACGAAAACATTGCCGTCTCTTATCTCGATGGTATCACCGGGAACGGCAATAACGCGCTTGATAAAATCACGGCTCTGATCCTTGGGGTATTTGAAAATCAGAATCTCACCCTTTTCAGGAGCGCGGAAACGATAGATAAATTTATTGACCACAAGCCGCTGGCCATGGTCAAGGGTGGGACGCATGGAAGGGCCGTCTACCAGATACGGCTCCACCACAAAATAGCGAATCAACAGGGCCATGACTACCGCAACAACGATTGACACAACCCAATCTTTAATTTCTTCTCCCAAAGAACCCATAAGTTCCTCCTAAAATAGAAAATCGGGGGCTGGAAAGCCCCCGATCAATGGTGTTATACGCGTTCCTTGATGCGAGCTGCTTTACCGGTGCGCTGACGCAGATAGTAGAGCTTCGCACGACGAACCTTACCGCGGCGAACAACTTCGATCTTGGCAAGGCGCGGGGAGTGAACCGGGAAGAGACGCTCTACGCCTACGCCGTAAGAAATACGACGGACGCGGAACATTTCCTGAACGCCGGAACCCTGACGACCGATAACAACGCCTTCGTATACCTGAACGCGCTCGCGATTGCCTTCTACGACCTTTACATGGACGCGGACGGTGTCGCCAGGTGCAAATTCAGGGATGTCGTCTCTGAGCTGTTCTTTTTCCAGTGCTTCGATGATGGTCATTTCTATTTCCTCCTACTTAAGGGCGTTCTTGGCAGAGGACACTCCCCCCGTCCAGCGGACCACCCACACACCTGAATACTATAACACAGGTAGAAACATTTTGCAAATACTTTTTTATTTTTTTAGAAGGATTTTTAAGCTTGGCAAAAAGCGGAACAAAAAAGGTCGTTACTTTCGTAACGACCTGAATCGGCTGGAGGCGACACCCAGAGTCGAACTGGGGAATAGAGGTTTTGCAGACCTCGGCCTTACCACTTGGCTATGTCGCCGATGGAGCGGAAAACGGGACTCGGACCCGCGACCCCCACCTTGGCAAGGTGGTGCTCTACCAACTGAGCTATTTCCGCAAAAATGGCGACCCGAATGGGACTTGAACCCATGATCTCCGCCGTGACAGGGCGGCATTCTAACCAACTGAACTACCGGGCCGTACCTCGCTGAATTAACAACGCAAGATGTATTATATCCATCAGGCTATTGCTTGTCAACAAAAATTTTCAAAATTATTAAAAAATGTATAAAGCTGCCTATCAGCCTGCTGTCAGACCGCCATCTACCGGAACAACCGCACCGGTGATAAAGGATGCCTCCGGCGAAGCAAGGAAATATACAAGCGCCGCAACCTCCTCCGGCTCACCGATTCGCTCCAGAGGATACACAGAAGCCATGTTACGCTCTGCATTTTCTCTGTTTTCCTCGCCGTCAGCCATGAGCTGTGCCTCTGTAAGGGGAGTCCTGATGTCACCGGGAGCAACAGCATTTATTCTGACCCCGTAATGTGCTGCCTCCAGGGCTGCCGCCTTGGTGAAAAGGTTTACAGCTCCCTTCGAGGCACAATACAGGCTGCAGAAGAAATTTCCGTGCAGTCCTGCATCCGAGGAAATATTTACAATACTGCCCTTTGTCTTTCTCAATATCGGCAAAGCATGCCGCGTCATGAACATTGTTCCCTTCACATTGGTGTCGAAGACATCGCTGTATTCGTCCTCTGTGAGTTCATCGGCGGCTCCCTCCCGATATATTCCGGCCGAATTAACCAGCACATCAAGGCGGCCGAAGCATTCCTCTGCCTGAGACACCAGATGCTTGCACTTGGCCGGATTTCTGATATCGACGGAAAAGAATCTGACTCCGGCTTCCCCTTCGGGACTGCAGGCTGCAATCTCTCTGACGGCCTCCGAGCCTTTTTCCGGCTGCCGTCCGGCAATCATGACTCTGAAGCCCTTGGCAGCAAACCGCTTTGCCACCACCAAACCGATACCGGAGCTTCCGCCGGTAACAAGGACAACTCTTCTATCGTCACTCATTACGCTTCTCCCCTCTCAAGCTTCTTTGCTTCTTCCCAAAACCTGTCAAGCTGCGGAAGAGTATACTCGCTCCAATCCCTGCCGGATTCAACCACCTTCTGCTCTACCACCTTGAAGCGGCGGGAAAACTTCTTATTTGCCCGACGAAGAGCCAGCTCCGGGTCTACCTTCAGGAAACGGGCAAGATTTACAATAGCAAAGACCAAATCACCAAACTCGTCCTCGATATGGTCAGCATCCTTTTCGGCTGCTGCCTCTTTTAGCTCGGCAATCTCTTCGGCACACTTGTCCCAGACCGGTCCGATTTCACACCAGTCAAATCCCACCTTTGCCGCCTTGTGCTGCACCTTCTCAGCATAAATAAGGGCCGGAAGCTGAATGGGGATTCCGTCGATAGCCGACTTCCGTTCAGGCTTCTCCCTTTTCTTTATCTCATCCCAGTTCACCAGCACCTCCGCAGCATCTGCTACGGAAACCTCCCCGAACACATGAGGATGACGACGAATCAGCTTCTCGGTAATACCATCGATAACCTCCTGCATATCGAAGAAGCCGGCTTCTTCCGCCATTCTGGCATGAAAGACAATCTGCATCAGCAGGTCTCCCAGCTCCTCGCAAAGACCGTGGCTGTCCTTCGCCTCGATTGCCTCAATTACCTCATAGCATTCCTCAATGAGATTCCGCCGCAGACTTTCGTGAGTCTGAGCTATATCCCAGGGGCAGCCGCCGGGAGACCGCAGTGTCTTCATTACCTCCACCAGCGGACTAAGCTCAAAGGCTGCCGGTTTCTTCAAAGGCGGCACATACAGACTTGTCAGATGGTCGATGTCCGGTTGCCTGTCCAGCTCGTAAAGAGGAATCCGTCTGATTGATTCATCCTCCAGAGCAAGATTGTGAGTGTAGACAACCTCGTAATCATCAGGCAGCAGCTCCATGAGGGAAAGCTTCGCCTCCGAAGCGGTCAGCCCGTCATATATCTGGGTCACGATAAGACCGGTAGGCCATTCCTCCGGCAGGCGGCTCAAATCCATAGCATCAATGATGGTAAGCCCCTCGATGGGGTCTATCCCCAGACGGGAGTACATTACCTCCGCAAAGCTCATTCCCGGGAGGATTTTCAGCGCCGGCTCCGGCCGGCCGGCCAGCTTCTCCCTTATAAGGACTACCGTCCGCTCTGCTACCAGCGGACTGCCGGGAACGGCATAGACAATGTCCGCTCCGTCCGCTGCTTTAGCTATGACATCATCGGAAATTTCGTCATAAAGAGCCTCAAAGCTCTCAGTTTTCTCATACAGGTCATCATAGGTGGTGAATTTTATTCCCTGCTCAACGACAGCTGCTACTGTAGGGTGTTTGCCGGTGCGGATGATGAGCTGTCCGGCATTTTTCAGAAGCTCCCATACCTCCATAGTGAGGAGTCCCGGGCGCCCCGGCCCCAGACCAACTATTGTTATACTACCCATCATTTGACCTCCGCTTTATTTCCCGACAGAGTATTCAGCACCCGTTTCAGGAATTTCATTATATCCTTCGTATCCTTATCCGTCAGTTTTATCCTCAGCAGCATATCCCTTGGCAGGAGCTTTGCCCGATAGCCGAATTCATTTACCAGCGCCACTATGTTCTCTCCGGCGCACTTAGGGTCAGGAAGGAAAATTATTTCCAACCTGTCTTCCTTCTGCATAATGTTCTTTATGCTCAGATCGCGAGCCATAATCTTCACTCTGGCAACCTCCAGCAGCTCCATCACGGGCGCAGTGGGTTCGCCGAAGCGGTCGATAAGCTCATCAAGCAGGTAGTCTATCTGGTCAAGCCTCCGGAGAGATGCTATCCGCTGATAAATTTCTATTTTATGCATTGCATCGTCAATGTAGCCGCCGTCAATATAAGCCTCCACCGACAGAGAAAGTACCGGATCCGGCTGCACCTCGGCGGGTTTTCCTCCCCGCAAAGTGTTGATAGCCTCCTCCAGCATCTGACAGTACATCTCAAATCCGATGCCCGCAATATGACCGTGCTGCTCCGCGCCCAAGAGATTGCCGGCTCCCCGCAGCTCCAAATCCCGCATGGCGATACGGAAGCCTGCGCCCAATTCGGCAAATTCCTTCATTGCCATCAGGCGCTTCTCTGCCTGCTCTGTCAGCACCTTGTCCCGGCGATAGACGAAATACGCAAAGGCCATGTGCGAGGAGCGTCCTACTCTGCCCCGCATCTGATACAGCTGAGAAAGTCCGAAACGGTCCGCATCATATACAATCATCGTGTTGGCATTGGCCACATCAAGGCCGTTCTCCACTATACTGGTGGCTAAAAGGACATCGAATTTCCCCTCGTAGAAATCCATCATAACGCCTTCCAGCAGGTCCTCACCCATCTGGCCGTGACCGATTTCTATTCTCGCCTCAGGGACAAGCTCCAGCAGTCTGCGCCTCATTTTATCGATAGTTGCCACCCTGTTGTAGACCACATACACCTGACCGCCCCGCTGAAGCTCGCGGCGTATGGCAGAAGCCAGCAGCTCATCGCTGTCCTCTACCACATAGGTCTGAATGGGGTAGCGGTCTGCCGGCGGAGTCTCAATGAGACTCATATCTCTTGCTCCGGTCAGAGACATGTGAAGGGTTCTGGGGATAGGAGTAGCAGAAAGTGTCAATACATCTATTCCCGATGCCAGTGCCTTTATCTTCTCCTTCTGCTTCACCCCGAAGCGCTGCTCCTCATCTACTATGAGTAAGCCAAGCTTACTGAAGGAAACCTTTTTCTTATTCAATATGGCATGGGTACCAATCAGCACATCCACCTGCCCGGCGGCTGTTTTCGCCAGCGTCTGCTTCTGCTCCCTCGCCGTCCGGAACCGGCAGACGACATCCACCACCGGCCCAAAATCACCGAAGCGCTCACTAAAGGTCTGGTAATGCTGCTGGGCAAGAACCGTAGTCGGCACAAGAACTGCCACCTGATAGCCGCTCATGACGGCCTTAAAGGCTGCTCTCACGGCAACCTCTGTCTTGCCGAAGCCTACATCACCGCAAAGCAGTCTCTCCATTGGCTTGGCCCGTTCCATGTCAGCCTTGATTTCCTCAATAGCCCGGAGCTGGTCGGCAGTCTCCTCAAAGGGAAACGCCTCTTCAAACTCCTGCTGCCAGGTGGTATCCGGTGAAAAAGCAATGCCGCCCCTGGCCTCACGCTCGGCATAAAGCTTCAGAAGCTCCTGCGCAATATCCTCAACAGATGCTCTGGCCTTCGCCTTTGCTTTTGCCCACTCCTGGGAGCTTATCTTTGACAGCTTCGGTGTGTCGCCCTCTGCCCCGATGTATTTCTGCAGATACTGCACCTGATCTGTAGGTACAAAGAGCTTGTCTTCGCCTGCATACTGGATATGGAGATAGTCCCGCTTTACCCCGCTGACCTCCATGGTCTTGACACCGATATATCGCCCGATACCGTGGTTCACATGGACAATGTAGTCTCCCACCTTTATATCTCGGAAGTGGCGGATGCGCTCGCCGGCATTTGCCGAATTCATCCGCTGACGGGCAGTTCTTTTCCGTCCGAACAGCTCCTTCTCCGCAATGAGGATGAGCCTTCCCCCGGAAAGCTCAAAGCCCTCCGAAATATTTCGTGTAGTTATTACCGCCTTATCCGGACCGATACTGTCCGGATTATTGTCTCGGGCAAAGGGTCTGCCGTAGCTCCCCAGAATATCTGCCAGCGCATCAGCCTTCTTTTCACTGCCGCAGAAGAACACCACCGAGGCATTTATCTTCCGCCACGCCCCCAAATCCTCCGCTAGCATATCCAGCTGCTGACGATAGGGCGCCACCTGACGCACCGTGACGCTGATAAGCTCATCCGGCTCAACTGCCGCAACCTTCTGAGGCAGCAGAGCTGTAAAAACCTCCGACGACTGTCCGCCGGCGGACACAAGCTCTTCCCAGGAAAAATAATGGTCGGCCAGCTCCGGATTTTCCTTCTGCCGTCGCTTCAGTTCCTCAATGAGACGATTCGGCTCATCAAAAATTACCGTTGCCTTCTCAGAGAGATAGGACAGCACCGGCGAAGTCACTTCGTTGTTTCCGACTGCGATGGGCAGTATCGTAGCCTCCGCCAGATTTTTCACCGACCGCTTCGTCTCAATGTCGAAGCTTCTGAGTGAATCTATCTCATCGTCAAAAAACTCCACTCGTATGGGATTGGCCGCATTTATCGGGAAAATATCGACAATACCGCCGCGGAGACTGTAGTCACCTATCCGCTCTACCTCTGCCGTCGGCTCGTAGCCGAGGCTCACCAGTCGCTCCAGCAGCTTCTCTCTGCCAAACTCATCCCCCAGCCGCAGGGAAACACTGATTCTCTGAAAATCGGCACAGGAAATATCCTTCTGGGCCAGTGAGGTTATCTCTACCAGCACAAAACCGGGATCCTTCCGAGCCAGACGCCCCAAGGCCTCCATCCTTCTGGCACCGGTATCACCGCTGGCCGCAGCCGCACGAATATTCACCACATCGGTTTCCGGCAGCTCGGTAACGGGTACCGTCGGCATAAGCGCCAGCAAATCCTCCCGCCATGCCTTCAAATATTCGCGGTTATGCACCACGACCACTACCGGCCGCGGCTCCTCCTGATAGCAGGCTGAAAAAACAGTATGCTTCGCCGCACCGGACATACCATATATCATGCCGACTTTCCCTGCCGATAAAAAGGCTTCCTTGACCCGCTCCACCGAGCTGTCCTTCAGAAGCTCCTGAAAAAATGCTTTCATTACAGACCTTAATCCCTTCAAAGAAAACGCCAAAAGGGGACTCAGGGAATGTACCCCGGTCCCGTAGATTTCCCCTGAATTATAGCACCAAATCCCCGGTATATACAATAATTCCTTCGCAAAATGCCTTGAATTACCGCCATGATACAGTTATAATTTTAATGGATGATAATCTTGTGAGGTTGAATGACTATGAAAAAATCCTTTTATAAATACTTTGCCCTGCTCTCAGCCGGTGCCGTTCTTGCCGGTACCCTGTACACCGGCCGGACAGAGGCCGCCGTTCCCAAGAAAGAGACCTTCGGCACTACCTGCCAGTTGCTCCGTGACAGTGCCGCAAGGACTACCGCTGCCGACCACTGCACCCTCAACATATCCTTTGGTGCAGTAAATAATAACGACCGCGTCATCTTCACGGCTGACAACATCATCGCTGCCCATGACAAAGGCAGCAAAACATTCCTGGAGGGCACTATTCAGAAAACCACCATCATTGCCGGAATGAAGACCGATGTCACCATCCCGTATTACATTATGCGTGACGGCCGCAGCATTTCCTGCCTCATAAAGAAGAACGGTGAATGGAAAGCTCTCCCGCTCCCGGTACTGACCGGTTTGATAGAAAAGAGCTACGGCCTGCAGGAGCTGTTTGCCCCCAACAAGACTGCCGAGTGCCTCAACGAGACTGAGAAGGGGCGTACTACAGTTTTTTACACCAATCTCATCCCCCCCACTGAGCTTCTCTTTTCCCTGCTCTCCGCTGCTGACCTTCTGCCGACTCCGGAGTTCTCTGCCGAATCCGGTCAAAAAATAAAACCGGTAGAGGTTTTTGTCCGTCAAGACTACACCCAGGGCATTATCTCCAACATCAACACCGATGTGACATGGTTCATCCGGGATTATCTCAAGCAGAACCCCAAGGCTATGACTGCCGATGAGGAGCAGGCTGCCATCCGGAAAGTTCTTGAAAAGAGCGAAATGAACTTCCACATCGCCGTCAATGATACAAATAAAAAAATAGAGTTCCATGATATACCTGCTGACCTCAACGCTGCTTTTGGCCTCGAGATTCCTCGGGAGCTCCTCTCAGAAAATCAGCTGAAGGAAAAGCAAAAGGCTGAGGCTTCGTCAGCCGATGATGAAGAATCCCTGTCGGAAGAGGAATAATACCCGCCGTCCAGGACTAAAAAAGAATCGTCCGCAACAGGCCTCGCAGAATCTGCGGGGCCTTGACATTTTATGATACGACTGTTATCAAATTTTGCAAAAGGAAGCAACCAATGCTGGGAATCTTTTCAACCAAAGAAATAAATACAGGCAGACAAAAGGAGATGGACTACGCCAAGACTATTGCCATCCTTTTCATGATAATAATTCATGTGTGGGAAAACCTCTCCATCTACAATGTAGTCACCGAAGCCCCGGAAGGACTCTGGGAAAACCTTATGCAGTTCGGCGCTGGACCGCTGGCTGCTCCGGTTTTCATGTTCTGCCTCGGCGCAGGCGTCTGCTACACAAGGCACAGCTCCCCCATTCAGCTTGCCCGACGGGGCTTGCTGATTTTCGCCGGTGCTTATCTGCTGAATCTTGGACGACGCGGTATTTGGGATTACCTTCTCTACGAGCCGACGGATATATGGGACAACGGAAAAGTCGTCTACGCCCTGCTGAACGGTGACATACTGCACTTTGCCGGTCTTGCCTTCCTGCTGATATCGCTGTTTCGTGCGTTACATCTCCCGGTACTGCTGCAGGGAATAATCGCCGCTGCCATGCTCTATGAAGGTAATATTCTGGCCGATGGGCAGCCTGTTTACGGCTTGTCCAGATACTTCTTCGGCCTGTTTTACTATATGTCTGTATGCTCATTCCCTCTGCTTCAGTGGTTTATATACCCGGCTGCCGGTATGATATTCGGCAGAGTCCTCCGGCATATAAGCGGCAAAAATGGATTCTACGGTCTTCTCTTAGTGCTGTCAGCAGTTTCTCTTTATTATCTTGATTCACTGGCAAGCTCTCAGGGCTTTTACTTCCGCTATATCTATCTTCTGCAATACGATATTTACTATCAGCAGGAAATATTCCACTTCCTCTATACAGTTCTGGTCATTTTCATCGAGCTTTCCCTCTTATATTTCCTGACCAAAAATATTGAAGGCGGTCTTGATGAACTGGCTTTTTTCATCGGAAGAAATCTTACCGCCATTTATGTTATCCAGTGGCTGCTGATTGGCGCACTGTATTACTATCAATGGCAGACAGATAACCAGGGATTTGACGCAGCCATGTCCAATGCGGTCGGGGTGCTGATTGTCATCGTCTCCGTCCTTTTGGCCAAAGCAAAGGAAAGCCTCAGCGGCTTTTTCAACCGCTGATTTACAGTCCGCCGTAATCATTTAATCAGCACAAAAATGCCCATGTCACCAACCCTCTGCGGTGACATGGGCATTTACTTTTTCTGGAATCAGATTACTCCGCTACGAACTCGGCATAAACTGCCTTGATTGCCGATTCAAAGTCATCATTCCTGATGCCGACGATAATATTCAGCTCAGAGGAGCCCTGATCAATCATCTTGACATTGATACCGGATTTTGCAAGAGCATTGAAAAGCTTGCCGGCAGTACCGCTGGCAGACTTCATGCCACGGCCTACGACCGCGATAAGGGCAAGACCGGCCTCAATCTCGATGGAATCCGGAGCAGCCAGACGGTTGATAGCAGACAATACCTTCTGCTCCTTGCACATGAAATCATCCTCATGGACAACGATAGTCATGGTATCAATGCCGGAGGGTACATGCTCGACAGGAATCTCATTTTCCTCAAAGGCCTGCAGCACCTTGCGGCAGAAACCGATTTCGGAATTCATCATTGCCTTGGAGATGAACACGGTGCAGAAATTCTTCTTGCCTGCAATACCGGTGATAACATGGGGCGGCCTCTGGGCTGTGCTTTCCACAATCCAGGTACCCTCATCAGCCGGGGCATTGGTATTGCGGAGATTTATAGGAATGCCGCACTGACGGACCGGGAAAATAGCATCCTCATGGAGTACGGAGGCACCCATGTAAGAAAGCTCTCTCAGCTCTCTGTAGGTGATGAACTTAATCGGCTCCGGATTTGTAACGATTCTCGGGTCGGTAATCAGCACGCCGGAAACATCGGTCCAGTTTTCATAGACATCGACCTTTGCAGCCTGAGCGACAATGGAGCCGGTGACATCGGAACCGCCACGGGAGAAGGTCTTTACCCTGCCGTTCTTGCCAAGTCCGTAGAAGCCGGGGATGACGGCCTTACCGCACTCGGCCAGTTTTGCAGCCAGAGTCTTTTCAGTCTTGTAGGTATTGAGCTTGCCTTCATCGTTGAAGAAGATCACCTCAGCGGAGTCGATGAACTGGATGCCAAGATAGGCTGCCATGATTTTACCGTTGAGGAATTCACCGCGGGATGCGGCATAGTCCTTCTCCGGCTCGGTCTTCAGTGCATTGGTGATTTCCTCGAAATCCTTGTCCAAGGAGAAATCAAGTCCGAGGCCCTCAATGATTTCATCGTACCTTGCCTTGATAGCCTCTATTTCAGCAGTAATATCCTTGCCATCTGCTGCAGTCTGATATACATGCAGCAGCATATCAGTGACCTTGGTATCATCGGAGAATCTCTTACCGGGAGCAGAGGGAACAACGAATACTCTGGACTCATCTGCCTTTATAATTGCCCCAACCTTCTTAAACTGCTCTGCACTTGCCAGTGAGCTTCCGCCAAACTTTACTACCTTCTTCATTGTCTGCTCCTTTCAAAATAACGCCTCTGAGAACCAGCTGTACAACTCAAAAATAACAGAGTTTCCTTTAATAATCCTCAGCTGCGATTTTTAACGAAAATCATACATAGCCTACTATACTGAAATGTGCTTCAACTGTAAAGAAAAAATTCATTTTTCTGCTCTTTTTCCCAAACGGCGTAAAAACATCTACTCTGCCTCCACTATTTTCCGCATATATCCCTCATACTCCTGCAGGCTTCTGCTCTTCATTATCTTCTTCAGCAGCTTGTCATTGTCCCGGTATATTCCCTGTCCCAGATGTCCCCATATTTCCTTCATCTTGTAGAGCACCGGTATGTCACCGGAAAATTTCTCCGTATAGACCTCCTGCAATCTGTTCAGCAGACCGATGATTTCTTCCTTTTTTGCCCCATACTGCCGAGAAGCCTCCGGCGCTGACAGTCCATCCCGTACCATCCCACTGATTTTTCTGATGAGAGCCGGATCCTGCAGGACGCCCCTTCCCATCATGACTCCTGATATTTTACATGGAGAGTTTTCTCCTATCAGCTTCATCAGAGACAGATAATCTTCAGGCGTGTTGATATCACCATTGTAGCAGACCGGCATTTTTGCCTTTTTCAATGCGTCTATGAAGTCTTCCCGGTGAGGACTTCCTTTATACAGCTCCTTCAGAAGTCTGGGATGTATAGTCAGCTCCTTCACCGGATACTGATTATATATATCCAGCAGTCTGTCAAATTCTTCCGTGTAGTCGATTCCAATTCTAGTCTTGATGGAGATATTTCTGTCTCCATCCTTATATACACCGTCCAAAAAGCGCTCCAGCCTCTGCAAATCACCGAGAGCGCCTGCCCCCTTCCCCTTGGAAGTTACTGTCCGGGAGGGACAGCCCAGATTGATATTGATTTCCTCATAGCCAAAATCCCTCAGCTTCTCCTTAAAGCTGTTGAAATCCTCTGCCGAAATCGTCATAACCTGCGGAACCAGATTATAGCTCTTGTTATGCTCCGGCAGCACCTCAGCTATCTCTTTATCATTTATTGCCCGTTTCGGACAGGGCGTAAGAAACGGTGTGTAATATTTATCCGCTCCTGTCCCGAAAAATTCATGAAAGGCATTTCTGAACAGATACCCTGTTACGCCCTCCATCGGTGCTAAATATAAATTCACTGCAAACTCCTTTGAAGCTACGAAATTGTGTCAACGAGAACCATCCACGGTGACACACCGGTGGCACGCTAAAACACAGTCATCATACTACATCAGCACTGTTTTTTTCAACATAAGTATCAAAACCTGTTTTAACGCCTTATGAACCTTACGCATCAGCTTGATAATAAAATCAGATTTCATTTCAGATTGAAAAAGAATTTTTCCTTTACTGTTTCAAAATTTCACAATTCCGACACATATAAAGTGAGAAGAGTAAATCGGCTGCAATCGTCACAGCGCAGCGGCAGAAATGATATCTGCCCTAGAAGGTATCATCTTTGCCGCTTCACCGCTGCCGCGTGAGCGAAGAAGAGCTGTTCTCCCCTGCAGGTGCTGATGTTTCGGAGGATATTCGGCAGCTAGGGATGCCGAGTGTCTATCAGCCCGACACGGAGGTGCCTGCAGGGATTGCAAGGAAAGCAAAAGCGAAAAACGCCAAACGATAGGACAACTGTGTTCCTGCTGCATTGCTCGTATGCCTCTAAAAAGGCCTCTCATGTGCAAAACCGGGGCTCCGCAGTGTATTCAATCCGTCGGCCTATACGCTGATTGCCGATTCCCCGCAAAACAATGTATTCTCCCTAAGACAGCCCCAAGGCTCTATCTGAGCCTTGGGGCTGTTTTTTATATAGAGAAAAATGCAAAACATAAAAAAACCTCGCAGAAATCTGCGAGGTCTTGATTTTTCTATGGTGCCGAAGGCGGGACTCGAACCCGCACGATTTGTGGTCGCTTGATTTTGAGTCAAGTGCGTCTGCCAATTCCGCCACTTCGGCACTGATTTGAAGTTGACTTAAAAATAATACCATACTGATGATATTTCGTCAACAACCATCAGCAAAAAAACAGCTTCGACCGATTGATATTCTCAGTTTTACCGTATTACATGAAGACTATCCACATCAACGGAAACCGACACTTCCGCCCCCGGCTCAAATACCGTAGCAGAATTGGGATTATATTTTTTCACGAAGACAGTCTTCTCGCTTCCCTCAAGAGCCACGACATAGTCCTGACTCTCGCCCATAAATACGCTGGAGGTGACTTTTCCTTTAAGTCCGCCGTCATTTTCCAGCGTCATGCTCTCAGGACGGGTTATTACTTTGCAGGCTTCCCCCACAGCGAAGTCATTTTTCATAGTCTTCACATAACGATGCCCAAGAATCTCCACCGTCACGCTTTCATTGTCAGCCGCACTGACAACAGCTGGAATAATATTTGCCGTTCCGATAAAATCAGCAACAAACGCTGTAGCTGGCTGAGCGTACACCTCATGGGGTGTGCCGATCTGCTCGATTTTTCCGTTGTTCATTATGATGATTCTATCGCTGAGACTCATTGCCTCACTCTGGTCATGGGTAACATATATACTGGTTATCCCTATACTGCGCTGTATCTTGTGAATTTCGCTGCGCATATAGACTCTGAGCTTAGCATCGAGATTGCTGAGAGGCTCATCGAACAGCAGCACCCCCGGCTCCATGACAAGTGCACGGGCCAGAGCAACTCGCTGCTGCTGACCGCCGGACAGCTGATTCGGTGCTCTCTTTTCCATTCCGGTAAGCCCGACAAGCGCCAGAATCCGTTGTACCTTTTCCTCAATTTCTGCCTTCGGAAGATTTTTGATTTTCAATCCGTAGGCAACATTGTCGAAAATATTCAGATGCGGGAAAAGAGCATAGCTCTGAAAGACCATCGCCGTGTCACGCTTATCCGGGGTCAGGCTGTTTACTCTTTCTTCACCTATATAAATATCACCAGCGGTCGGTATTTCAAAGCCGGCAATCATCCGAAGGATGGTCGTCTTGCCGCAGCCGCTCGGCCCTAAAAGAGTCACAAACTCCCCCGGCTCGATATCTATATTTACCCCGGATACAGCAGTGACAGGAGTGCCGTCATGACCAGGATAAACCTTTTTCAAATCTTTTATTACTACTTTCGCTGCCATGTTTCTTCTCCTTTATCCCTGCAAATTCGTTACCTTTACGCCCATCTTGCTGAGGCAGAATGTCAGCACCCCGACAACGGCCAAAACGATGACTATGAGAACGGTACTGTAAGCAGCAGCAACGCCGAGACGCCCTACATCTACCTGGCTCATAATCGCCACCGTCAAAAGGTTATAGCTGGCACTGACAAGGAATATGACAGCGCTTACTGCGGTCATGGAACGAACGAAGCTGTATACCAGTCCGCTGAAGAAAGCGGATTTTATCAGCGGAATAGTCACTGAATGAAACACGCGGAAGCTGTCCGCACCCAAGTCCTGCGCCGCTTCCTCTATAGCCGGATCTATCTGCTGCAGGCTCGCGACACCTGCTCTGATACCGACCGGCATACTGCGGAAAACAAAGCTCAGCACGATAATGGTTGCTGTACCCGTAAGGATTAGTGGTGGCTGATTGTATGCCAGGACATAACCCATACCTATGACAGTTCCCGGCACAGCAAGACTTAACAGTGATGTAAACTCTATCACACCCCGGCCAATAAATCTTTTTCTTACTATCAGATACGCTATGACCATACCGAGAATACCGGTTATGGGCATACTTATCAAACTGAGGACGGTTGTATCAATAATCGGCTTCGTGCCCAAATTCCAGATATAGGTGTAATGGCGTGTCGTAAATGTATAGTCAATTCCCCAAAGGTTTACAAAACTGCCAATAGGAATAAGGATATACAATACGGCGATAAAAGCACTTATCAGCAGACAAGGAATCCCAACTGCTGCAACGACCGCCTTATCATCAATCAGCTCTCTGACCCGGCTGGGCTTGCCGGTAAGAGTAACATAGCTCTTGCCGCCGACCCAATACTTCTGCACTACAAACATCAGCACCGACAGGCTCAGCAGCACCGTAGCCAGTGCCGTACCGCCTTTAATATCATAGTTTCCCATAGCCTGCAGATAGACCTGAGCCGCCATGGTATTAAAGTTTCCGCCGATTACCATCGGATTGCCGAAATCAGCCGCCGTCTGGATGAATACCAGCAGGAAGCTGTTAGCGATGCCCGGTGTCAAAAGTGGAAGCAGAACAGTCTTAAAGGTTTGCCAGCGGCTGGCTCCGAGATTGCGGCTTGCTTCCTCAAGACTTGGATCAATTTGACGCAGCAAACCAGCCAGTACAAGATATGCAATCGGGAAAAAGGTAAGAATCTGTACAGTTGCCAACCCGGCAAAGCCGTAAACATTCGCATCCTTTATTCCCAGAATAACCTTGCTGACAAAGCCCTGCTGACCAAAGAGCATAATGAAGCTCATAGCCAATGCAAAGGGCGGACTGATAATCGGGAGAATTGCAATAACCTTGAACAATCCCCGGCAGGGAATCTTCAGATAAGCATCCGCATAGGCAAAGACAAATCCTATAGCCGTGGAGAAAAAGCTCACGAACAAGCAGAGACCTATCGTATTGCGAAGCACCTCCATGTTCTCTGTCTGCCGCAATGCCTCCTGATAGTAACGGAGTGTCAGACCGCCCTCGTCAGCCAAAAAGCTCTGTGCAAGCACCTCATAAAGAGGCCACAAAATAAATATCACCAGTGATATCAGTACCGTGATAATCGTCCCCAATAGGATCGGGTCACGGAATATCTTCTGCATCTCGTCCCATTTCAGAGACAAATTGCTGTATTGTTTCTCAGGCATTGAATTCTCCTAAAGAATGAGCCGTCCGCCAAAGGCAGACGGCCCATATTTTTTATTCCTTAATGGTCTTATTCCACTTCTCTACGAGTTTGCTGCGGTTTGCACCAGCCCAAGAAAAATCGTAATTGATGAGCTTCGTTGAGCTGAGCTCAGCTGCCTGCTTCGGCTGCTTAGCATCAGGATGCGGCAGGAACTGATAAGAGCCGACAGTCTGACCGATTTCCTGCGCTTTGGCGGTCAGGCACCAGTCGATAAACTTCTTGGCAGCTTCCTGATCCGGGCCGCCTTTGATAAGGGAAACAGCACCGATTTCATAGCCGGTACCTTCAGCCGGAGCAGTGAGAACCAGATCCTTCATGCCCTCTTCACGGTACTTGATAGCATCGTGCAAGAAGGAAATACCTACCATGCACTCACCCTGACCGGCAAGTCGAGCCGGAGCGGTACCGCTCTTCTGGTAGTTCTTCATCTGCTTGTCGAGAGCCTTCATGTACTTCAGGCCCTCCTCTTCGCCCTTCAGCTGTACGAGGGTAGCCAGCATGGTGTAAGCAGTTCCTGAGCTGCCCGGGTTTGCACTTACTACCTGACCCTTAAACTCAGGCTTCAGGAGGTCATCCCATGTCTTCGGAGCGGCTACGCCCTTCTCCTTCAGCAGCTTATCGTTGGAGGCAAATCCGAGATAACCGATGTAAACGCCGGTCCAATAACCGTCCTTATCCTTGAACTGATCGGGAATCTGCGCAGCACTGGGGGAAACATATTTCTCAAGGAGGCCGTCGACCTTTGCCTGAATCTGTCCGTCAGCCGGGCCGCCAAACCAAAGGCTGGCCTTCGGGTTGTTCTTCTCAGCCTTGATACGGGCCAGAGTCTCACCGCTGGACATACGGACAGCCTCTACCTTGATACCGGTAGCCTTTTCAAACTTCGCAATATCCTTCACCATGAAGTCTTCCAATGCACCCCAGTACATAGTCAGCTTCTGAGGAGCCTTGTTTTCTGCTTTCGTCTCCTGTTTCTTGTCACCGCCGCCGCAGCCTGCGGATATCATCATCACACCGGCCAAAGCCATTGCCAAAAGGGATTTCAGTTTCATTCCTGTCACCTCATCAAAATTTAAGCATTGTGCCAACGGCACCTCTAATTGAGGACGTTTTAACAAAATTACTCACAAGCAGCAATATAAATAAGTAAATATTAACAACTATTTTTCTTGCTTTTTCATCAAACTCCGAATAATCCTACAAAAAAGACCGCCCGTAAGGGCGGTCTTGATTAAACTGTATAAGCTCTGCGGACAAGCGATTAGTCCTTAGACAGGTCGCTGCCATCCTTCAGCCAGCTCATCATGCTGCGGAGCTGAGCGCCAACCTTCTCGATGGGATGCTCTGCATGACGACGACGCTGTGCGAGGAAGTGTGCACGGCCGGCAGCACGGTTCTCAAGGAGCCAGTTCTTGGCGAAGGTGCCGTCCTGAATCTCGGTGAGAATCTGCTTCATGATCTTCTTGGTCTCAGCATTGCAGACGCGCGGGCCGGACACATAGTCACCGTACTCCGCGGTATCGGATACGGAGGTACGCATCTTAGCCATGCCACCCTCATACATGAGGTCAACGATGAGCTTCATTTCATGGAAGCACTCGAAGTATGCAATTTCCGGCTGGTAGCCAGCTTCAACGAGGGTCTCGAAGCCGTTCTGGATGAGGTGGGTTACGCCGCCGCAGAGAACAGCCTGCTCGCCGAAGAGGTCAGTCTCGGTCTCTTCCTGGAAAGTGGTCTGGATGATACCAGCACGGGTACCGCCGATACCACGGGCATAAGCCTGAGCGAGATCGAAGCAGTTGCCGGTAGCATCCTGATATACTGCGAATACATCCGGAACTCCGCCCCCCTCAACATAGGTACGACGAACGAGATGGCCGGGGCCCTTCGGAGCAACCATGAACACATCGACATCAGCCGGGGGAACAATCTGCTTGAAGTGGATGTTGAAGCCGTGTGCGAAAGCCAGAGCCTTGCCAGCGGAAAGGTTCGGGGCAATTTCGTTCTTGTAAACATCAGCCTGCTTCTCATCCGGGATAAGAATCATGATGATATCGCTGTCCTTGGTAGCCTGAGCTACAGTCTTGACAGTGAGGCCCTTGCTCTCGGCAACAGCCTTGGACTTGGAACCCTCATAGAGGCCGACGCAGACATCAACGCCGGACTCCTTCAGGTTCAGTGCATGAGCATGACCCTGGGAACCGTAGCCGACGATAGCGACTTTCTTGCCCTTCATGATGTCCCAATTAACATCCTGATCATAGTAAGTTTTTGCCATAGTACTCTCTCTCCTCACAATGTTCATAAATGGTATGGACGCCGCGCTCCAGTCCGATAAGACCGGTACGGATTACCTCCAGGGTACCGTAGGGCTTCAGCAGCTCCAGGAACGCAGTTACCTTCGAGTCTTCTCCGGTAATTTCAAATACCAAAGTCTCCGGCTGCACATCAATGACATGCGCACGGAAGAGTTCGGCCATCTTCAGTACATCAAGACGGTCCTTGTCATCCGCCCTCACCTTTATCATGGTGAGACCGCGGAAGACGGAGGAGCTGTCATCAAGACGACGGACAGCCAGCACATCCGGCAGCTTTTCCAGCTGCTTAATCATCTGGTCGATGACTCCCTCATCAGCGTGAACCACAACCGTGATACGGGAGTAGTCCGGAGACTGGGTGACACCTACCGACAGACTGTCAATGTTGAACTCCCGCCGGGAAAACATGCCTGCGATCCGCACGAGGATGCCTGGCTGATTTTCTACCAGAATTGATAAAATATTGCGCATTAGCTAAACCCCACTGCAAAATTTTGTAAACATGTAAACTCTCGACATTCCATTATTCTACTACAAAGCATCGGTTTGCGCAAGGTCTTTTTGGTATTTTTTAAGCATTTTGGACTTACAGTCAATGCTTCAATTCTCCATTCCCCAATCGCCTTAGCCATTCCATAACAATCCGATTCTGATTATAAGTTATGTACCGAAGCAGCTTCTTTAAGTCGCCATCCGAAATCCGACTATCTTCACGATACAACTCACCATACAGCACATCAATCACCTCGCGTCCGCATCATTACAATCCAGCTATAGTTTATAAACAAGACCATACCGTGTCAATAAGAATAACGCCTGAGACATCACAATTCACTCGTGATATCTCAGGCTTAATTATTATCCAAAATTTCAGACCGCTTTATTAGTTTTACTTTTGCTTCTTTTTCCAGCGATAGTACATAAAGCCGATAATCAATGCCGAGACAATTACAAAAATGAGACTTGCCTGATGACCTATTGCCATGAGCAGCTCCCAATTCTCACCCAGAGCCATACCGCAGCCGATGATGAACACCGTCCAGGGCAGAGAGCCTACAAAGGTCAGAACAATGAACTTAAAAAAGTCCATCCGGGCAAACCCCGCCGGCAGAGAAATAAAGGTGCGGACTACCGGCAGCAGACGGCTGAAGAAAACAGCCTTATAGCCGTACTTATCAAACCAGTTCTGAGCCAAATCCACATGAGATTTCTTCACGAAGAAGTATTTTCCGTAATTGTCGACGAAGGGACGACCGCCCTTCACTCCCACATAATAGGCAAAAATCGAGCCGACCATACCGCCTATCATTCCGGCTGTCGTCGCTCCGGTGAGGGTCATCTTGCCGGCAAAAACGAGATATCCGGCGAAGCCGAGGATAAGCTCAGATGGAACAGGTATACAGGCATTCTCTGCTGCCATCAGGATTATTACCGCCATATATCCCCAATCTTCAATGAATTGGAGAAAGCTCTGTGTCAAACCTTCCATAAAACACCTCAACTATCCTTTCTTCATTCAGCCAAAAATCTCATAAAGACCAAAGGCACCAAAAGTGATAAACACCACAGCGGAAATCAGATCAATCCGCTCCTTCGGCAAAAATCTGGTGAGAGCCGCCCCCACCATAATACCAAGGCCGTCAGCCAGAGCCATCGCCATGGTAGTACCGCAGAGTATCCAGACCAGGTCACCATATTTCGCCGCCAGGGTAGCCGTAGCAAACTGCGTCTTGTCACCCATCTCAGCGATGAAGAACGCAAGCGCCACCGTCCTGATAGGATGCTCAGCTGATACATCCGCCTCCTCTTCTTCCTCTTCCTCACCGCCGGATACTGCATCCTTCAACGCATATAGACCGAAGATGATGAACAGGATAGAAGCGGCGATGGAAATCGTGCGCCCTTCCACGAAGCTGCCGCAGACAACTCCGATGATTCCCGCCAGCAGATGATTGCCAATCGTAGCCAGCACCACGCCGGCCATGACCTTCTGCCAGGGGAACCGCATGGACAGCCCCATTACCAGCAGCTGGGTCTTGTCCCCCATCTCTGCCAGAAAAACCATGGTAAATGCCGCCAGCATTGCTTCCATTTATTTCTCTCCTGCAGAAAATTGCTCAAGATTACAAAAAGAGACTCTGAAAAAAGTCTGACACTGACCTCATCCGACTCGCTTCGCGAGCCACCTTCTACAAATATGCTAAGTTCATCCATCGCTACGCTCGGATATCACTAAGCAATTTGTATGGCTCGCACTAAATTCGCAAGCTCATTAAGTGCTCATGCACACTCAGAGGGGAAGGTCTTTCCCCTCCCCTTTTGGGAGGGGGGACCGGCGCAGCTATGTGCAAACGAACCGATGATGAAGGAGCGCAGCGACACACAGCGTCGTGTGAATGCCATGCGAAGCGCAGCGTAGAAGTGGGTGAGGTTTTAAAAGACCTACATACATTTTTCTACACATCTATAACAAGGAAGGGACTGTAAAAAATGAATACTCATTTTTT
>JAFNYY010000012.1 GCA_017383125.1 Schwartzia sp. (in: firmicutes) | reverse complement strand
GTGAGTGTCATGCATGCGACCTTAGCGACTGCCGAGTGTAACGACGGCAGAGCTTAGGGAGTCGCAAAGACTAACTCACTTAATAAGTCCGAGCGTAGCGACGGACGAATTTAGTGAGTGTCATGCATGCGACCTTAGCGATTGCCGAGTGTAACGATGGCAGAGCTTAGGGAGTCGCAGTGCGAGAGCGTGTTTTTGTCAGACTTTTTTCACAGCTCCTATTTTTGAATGGGTGACTTGCCTTATGAATAACAAAGAACTTGGTAATCTCGGTGAGGCGGCGGCCGCCGACTTTCTGATGAAGAAGGGCTATCGGATACGGGAGAGGCAATACCGAATCCGGGAAGCGGAAATAGACCTCATTGTGGAGAAGGACGGTGTAATCGTTTTCATTGAGGTTAAGACCCGGCGCAGCAATCGTTATGGTTCTCCTGCCATGGCGGTGACATCGGTAAAGCAGCAAAAAATAATTCGAGGAGCCCGCTGGTATATAATGTCAAAAAAGCTTCATGAACATCTCTGCCGTTTTGATGTGGTAGAGGTTATTGCGGCTGATGACGGCCGGTTGTTTATAAATCAGCTGGAAAATGCTTTCGAGGTTTGCTGAAGATTCAATCAAAAACAGGAGCTTACCGCATTACAAGGGAAAATCCTTTGTCCTTGCGGACAACTCTTGTTTATTTTTTTTTACTGCATTATAATAAAAAGATAAAATGAAATTGGGGGTGGCAGGATGAGTGAGGCGTACAGTGAGCCGGTGACGATAGATTTTATTTTGGATATTGTCAGAAAAACTCAGCCGGATGCCAATTTTGATATTATAAGAAAGGCCTATGAGCTGGCCGCGGAAGCCCACAAGGGACAGAAGCGAGCATCGGGTGAGGATTATATCATTCACCCGCTGAATGTTGCCGCTATTATTGCCGATCTTCACATGGATGAGTCCACCATAAGCGCAGCATTGCTTCATGATGTAGTAGAGGACACTACCTTTACTATCGAGCAGATGCAGGAAATGTTTTCCCCAGAGATTGCAATGCTTATCGACGGTGTCACGAAGCTGGGCAAGATTGAATACAAGTCCAAGGAAGAACAGCAGCTGGAAAACTATCGCAAGATGTTCCTGGCCATGGCGAAGGATATCCGCGTAATCCTCATTAAGCTGGCAGATCGTCTGCATAATATGCGGACTCTGAAGTATATGCGTGAGGACAAGCAGCAGCGAATCGCGCAGGAAACGATAGAAATATACGCCCCTCTGGCCAACCGTATGGGTATATCCAACATCAAGTGTGAGCTGGAGGACCTCTGCCTCCGTTATCTCCATTCCGATGTCTACTATGATCTGGTCGAGAGCGTAAAGCAGAAGCGTACCGAGCGAATGGAGTTCATCGAGAGCGCCATTGAGCAGATGCGTAAACAGTTCGTAGAGGATGGTATCAAGTGCGAGATTCATGGTCGGGCCAAGCACTTCTACAGCATCTATAAGAAGATGCGCCGCGATAACAAGAGCATAAACGAAATCTACGACCTGTCTGCAGTCAGGGTGCTGGTTCATTCTGTCCGCGACTGCTATGCTGTCCTCGGAACGATTCATGAAATGTGGAAGCCGATTCCCGGCCGCTTCAAGGATTACATTTCCATGCCGAAGACCAACGGCTATCAGTCCCTGCATACGACAGTAATGACCAAGGGATACCCGCTGGAAATCCAGATTCGCACTTTCAAGATGCATCAGGTATCTGAATACGGTGTCGCAGCGCATTGGAAGTACAAGGAGGCCGGAGCCTCCGTAGGAGCTGACGGTGAGCTGGATCAGAAAATGAGCTGGCTCCGTCAGATGGTAAATCTTCAGCAGGAACTTAGTGACCCCAAGGAATATGTGGAAGCGCTGAAGGTTGATGTATTCTCTGATGAAGTATTCGTCTTCACGCCGAAGGGCGAGATAATCAATCTTCCCAAAGGCTCAATTCCTCTGGACTTCGCTTACCGAATCCATACCGAGGTCGGCCATCACTGCGTCGGTGCCAAGGTAAACGGCAAGCTGGTGCCGCTGGAGCATAAGCTGAAAAATGGCGACATTGTTTCCATTATTACCAATAAAGCCAATGGCGGCCCAAGCCGCGACTGGCTGAACATAGTGGGCTCTCCCGACAGCCGCAATAAGATTCGCAGCTGGTTCAAGAGGGCAAAGCGGGAGGAAAATATCGAGCGAGCCAAGGAAATGCTTCACGGCGAACTGAAGCACCTCAGCTATGACCCGAAGGATTTGCTGCAGAAGGACAAGATGCAGCAGATAGCCGACCGTTTCCATCTGGCTGCCGAGGATGACCTGCTGGCTGCTATCGGCTATGGCGGTGTCTCTATGAAGACCGTCGTTACCAAGCTGGTAGAGATGCACAAAAAAGAGGTTCAGGAAGCCGCCAGTGCCGATATGTCCAAGATACTGGAAGAGCTGAAGCCTCATAACGGAGCCTCCAAACGGGCAGGGCACGGTGTTCTGGTTCAGGGTGAGAGCGGACTGATGGTTCGTCTGGCACATTGCTGCAACCCGATACCCGGCGACCCGATTGTAGGCTTTATCACCAGGGGCCGCGGCGTATCTGTACACCGCTCCGACTGTCCCAATATTTCCTCCGGGCTCAGTGATATCGAGAGGGTAATGGAGGTCAGCTGGGATATCGGAATCGACAAGTTCTATACGGTCAAGCTGGAGATTACCTGCAACGACCGTCAGGGTATGCTCACGCAGCTGCTGGCAATACCCAGTGAGATGAAGCTCAATATCAGCTCGATGAATGCCAAGGTGAACAGGAAGAACCGTACCTCGATTGTTGAAATGGGTCTGGAGGTCAACAGCTCTTCTCAGGTAACACAGGTTATAAACAAGCTGCGTCAGCTGAAGGATGTATATAACGCCAGCCGTAAGATGACCTCCTCCGGCGGCAAAGGAGATGACGGAAATGAGGATTAAAACTCTGGTTGTGGGCCCCATTGATGTAAACTGCCATATCCTTTGGGATGCAGATACGAAGGAAGCAATCGTAGTAGATCCGGGCGGAAATCCGGAGCGTATAATGGCGGAGATAAAGAAGGACGGTCTGACGGCGAAGGCCGTGGTCAATACCCACGGCCACAGTGACCATATCGGAGCCAACGATGCCATCTGTGAAGAAACCGGCGCAAAGCTGATGATTCACAAGGATGATTCCCCGATGCTTGGCGACCCCCGGGCAAATCTTTCCGCATATATGGGACTGAAGATTACTTCCCGTCCGGCGGATGAATATCTGGCGGATGGAGACGAGGTAAAGTTCGGTAATATTACGCTGAAGGTACTCCATACTCCCGGTCATTCTGCCGGCGGTATCTGCCTTTACGGTGAAGGCGCGCTTATCAGCGGCGACACGCTGTTTTACGGGTCAATCGGCCGCACCGATTTCCCCGGCGGTTCGCTGACGAAGCTGGTGGGCGGCATCAAGGAAAAACTCCTCTGTTTGCCTGATGATACCAGGGTATTTACCGGTCACGGACCGGGTACTACCATCGGTGATGAAAAGATGATAAATCCTTATCTGGGATAAAGCAAAGACGCAAATTTCTTTTGAAATTTGCGTCCTTTTATGTTAAGATAGATTGATGATTTTTGCTTTACCGTAAATTGATTTCCGGAGGGATAGCATGAGCAGCAGATTTACAATGCAAGACCTTGAGACTCGTTTAAGGGCCAGGCGGCATAAGCTTACCAGCCAGCGGCGGACTGTTTTGGAGATTTTTCTTGAAAACCCCGGCGAGCATCTCAGTGCTGAAGATGTATACGGTCTGCTCCGGGATAAGGGACTTGATGTTGGTCTGGCTACTGTGTACCGCTCGCTTGAGCTTCTGGCTGAGCTTGGAATCCTTCAGCGAATGGAGTTTGGTGACGGCTGCAGTCGCTATGAGATAGGGGACAATGACCCGCTTGCTCATCAGCACCATCATCTTATTTGTCTGAAATGCGGTAAGGTCAGAGAATTTCCTGACGATATGCTGGACGAGCTGGAGAAAGAAATTTCCGAGAAGTCCGGCTTCCAGATTGATGACCATCAGGTTATGTTTTTCGGTTGCTGCAAGGAGTGCCAGTAAGCTTTGCTGATAAAAAAGCTGATTATCCGGGAGGATGAAGGGGGAAATTTCCACGGTCACCGTCCCGAGGTTGTAGAAAAGGTTATAAAGGAAGTCCTCAATCTCTTCCGATTGCCCCTCTATGATGAAGCTGCTGAGAAGGCTAAGCAGTGGGCGCTGTACACCAGCCGTGCCCCACTGCCGGAGCCGGTGGGGGAGGTTTGGGAGGTCTGCCATACTATCACGGCAGAGGAGCCTGACAATCCTGACACCCGTATTACTGTCACCACCACCTTCATTCGTGACGGCAGGGAAAGTCAGCAGGTAACAGGGGAGTCGGCTGTGGACGAAGCTGCGAAGGCAGCAGTCCACAGACTGGTGAAGCTGAACTTCTACAACATACTTATAAATGACAGTATTGCAAAAGATTTGAATATAGAAGAGGCATCCTGGGGTATTCTCCATGGTGTCCGGCCTACGAAGATAGTCCATCATGCTCTCGACCGGGGCAGCAGCCGTGAGGCTGTCATCGACATGCTTCGCCGCGACTATGGAGCGGGGACGGAAAAGTCCGAGATGATAACCGACCTGGCTATCCGGCAAAGACCGTTTTTGGCGCAGACAGACGAAAAGACCGTCAGTATCTATGTAGGTATACCGTTCTGTCTTACCCGCTGCCTGTACTGCTCTTTCCCAGCCTATATACTGCCGGGAAGAGAAGGTCTGCAGAGATTCTGGCAGGCAATGACCGCCGACATAAAGGCGGCAAGGGAAGCTGTCGAAAAATACGGCTTCAAGGTACAGAATGTCTACATAGGCGGAGGTACGCCGACGGCATTGCCGAACGATATGTTTGAGCAGCTTCTGCAGGCGGTTGAGACAAGCTTCATCACCGATGACACCATTGAGTTTACGGTTGAAGCGGGTCGCCCGGACAGTATGAGTCTGGAAAAAATAGGCTCTATGAGCCGCCACGGGGTAAACAGGGTAAGCGTAAATCCTCAGACGATGCAGCTAAAGACCCTGCGGCGTATTGGACGTCAACATACACCGAGAGATATAGCAGCTATGTACCATCTTCTGAGGGGTCTCGGAGATTTCTCCATCAACATGGATCTGATTATCGGTCTGCCGGGGGAAACCGCGGCAGAGGTCGCAGATACGATGGCTCAGCTGGAGCCCCTGAAACCCGATGATATCACGGTACACGCTCTGTCACTGAAGCGCGGCTCCCGTCTGGCGATGCACATAGGGGACTATGACCTGCCTGATGATGAGGAAGCGCAGAAGATGTTTGCCGTAGCCAGGGACAAGATAGAGAGCTGGGGACTTCGCCCCTACTATCTGTACCGTCAGGGCTATCAGCGGGGTGAGCTGGAAAATGTCGGCTTCTGCCGGCCCGGCGCCGAGAGTATGTACAACATACAGATAATGGAGGAGCGGCAGACCATAATCGGTATTGGAGGAGCAGCGACGACAAAGGTCGTTGACCCGGCAACCGGTGTAATGAGGGCCTGCTTCAATGCCAAGGAGCTTTCCGTATATCTTGACAGAATAGATGGATATACTCAGCGGCGGGCTGATTTTCTGGCTGCCGCTTACGATATAAAAACGCAAGAATAACCGGGCTTAAGTCAGCCCGCAACTTATGATATTGGAGGAGTAAGCATGTTAATAGAACGCCCCCGCGGCACGAAGGATATACTTCCTAATGCTGTGGGCAACTGGCGCTATGCCGAAGAAAAGGTGCGCGACATTTGCAAAAAGTATGGCTTCCGGGAAATAAGGACGCCGCTTTTTGAGCATACCGAGCTGTTTCAGCGCGGCATTGGTGATACCACTGATGTAGTCGAGAAGGAAATGTACAGCTTCACCGACCGGGGCGGCCGCAGCGTCACCCTTCGTCCGGAGAATACGGCGGCTGCTGTAAGAGCCTATCTGCAGAATAAGCTGTATGCCGACAGCCAGCTGACGAAGCTTTTTTACATCGGTTCCATGTTCCGCTATGACCGTCCTCAGGCCGGTCGTCAGAGAGAGTTTCATCAGTTTGGTGTTGAGGCTCTCGGCGTTGCCTCTCCGGCCGTGGATGCCGAGGTAATCCTGCTGGCAACCCGCTTCCTCCAGTCTCTTGGCCTGAAGAATCTTTCTCTCTCCATCAATTCTGTAGGATGCCCCAAGTGCCGCCCCGTATACCGTAAAGCACTGCAGGACTTCCTGGCCCCGAAGCTTGACGGTATGTGCGACAACTGCAAATCTAGATTTGACCGCAATCCTCTCCGCCTTCTTGACTGCAAGGAGGAGAAGTGCCATCAGCTAAATGCCGGCGCTCCGGAAATCGCAGATTGCCTTTGTGATGAGTGCCGTGACCATTTCGAGAAGCTCAAGAGTTATCTTACCGCCCTCGGCCTGAAGTATGAGCTTGACCCGCGACTTGTCCGCGGTCTTGACTACTACACAAAGACCGCCTTTGAAATCAAGTACGATAATCTCGGTGCTCAGAGTGCTGTCTGCGGCGGCGGACGCTATGACGGACTCGTTGAGGAAATTGGCGGCCCGGCTACTCCGGCTGTAGGCTTCGCAGTAGGACTTGAAAGAGTTCTTCTGGTACTGGAGGAGCAGGGACTGTTGCCGGATTCAGAGGAGAAGCTTGATGTGTACATGGTTTCTCTCGGCGAGGCAGCCAAGCAGATCACCTTTGCCATCACCGATGAGCTTCGTCAGGCGGGACTTGTTGTTGAGGCTGATTTGGCCGGACGCAGCATGAAGGCTCAGATGAAGTCCGCTGACAAGAGCGGAGCACACTTTGCTATCCTTATCGGTGAGGAAGAGGTCGCCAGCGAAACAGTACAGTTCAGAGACCTGAAGGCAGGCACACAGGAGCCGGTAGCCCGAAAGGATATCCTGGCCAGAATTGAATCGCTGAAGTAACAGGAAGCAACAGCACAAGAGCATACTACCTTATCCGTCAGTCTGCTGCTGCCGCCTTCCCGTTGAGGAAGGGGAACCGGCATGGCTGTGGGTGAGGTTGATGATAAAGAAATTACATTATAATTCTATATGAGGTGAAAGAATAATGGAAACTTTGGTAGGTCTTAAGCGCACCCACCACTGCGGTCAGCTTCGTGACAGCGAAGTGGGGCAGAGCGTTGTTCTCTGCGGCTGGGTATCCCGTCGCCGTGACCATGGCGGTCTGATTTTCGTTGATCTCCGCGATCGCTCCGGTTATGTTCAGGTTGTTTATGATGAGGCTCAGATGGGAGAAGCTTTCCACAAGGCTGAGACTCTCCGCAATGAGTTCGTAATTGCGGTAGTAGGTAATGTCCGGGCTCGTTCCGCTGATACCGTCAATCCGAAGATGGACACCGGTACCATTGAGGTTGTCTGCACCGAGCTGCGCATCCTCAACAAGGCAAAGACCCCTCCTTTCTATATTCAGGATGATCTTGATGTAGACGAAATGCTTCGTCTAAAATACCGTTATCTGGATCTTCGCCGTCCGGAGATGCAGAAGAATCTCATTCTCCGTCATCGCGTAACCAAGCTTATGCGTGACTATTTCGACCGCAACGGCTTCCTTGAGATTGAGACTCCGATGCTCTGCAAGTCCACCCCTGAGGGCGCTCGTGACTTCCTCGTTCCCAGCCGTCTGAACCCCTGCAAGTGGTACGCTCTGCCCCAGAGCCCCCAGATTTTCAAGCAGATTCTTATGGTTGCCGGCATGGAGCGTTACTTCCAGATTGTCCGCTGCTTCCGTGATGAAGACCTCCGTGCTGACCGTCAGCCGGAGTTCACTCAGCTCGATGTTGAGATGAGCTTCATTGATCAGGAGACCATCCTCAACATCATGGAAGACCTCGTTACCGAGCTCTTCGATAAGGCCTGCAATGACCGTCCGCAGCAGCCGTTCCTCCGCATGACCTGGGATGAGGCTATGGAGCGTTACGGTTCCGATAAGCCGGATATCCGTTTCGGTATGGAGCTGCAGAACATTTCTGAGTTCCTCAAGGGCTCTGACTATAAGGTATTCACCTCCGTCATCGAGAACGGCGGGCAGGTAAAGTGCATCAAGGTTGATGACTACGCCGACATTCCCCGCCGCGAGCTTGATGGTCTTGTTGATTATGTTAAGCAGTACGGCGGCAAGGGCATGGCCTGGATTCAGTACAGCGCCGAAGGCATCAAGTCTCCCTTCAAGAAGTTCTACAGCGATGAGACCTTTGAGGCAATCAAGCAGGCTACTGGTGCTAAGACCGGCGACCTTCTGCTCATCGTTGGTGACAAGCCTCTGGTCGTTGCTCAGGCTCTCGGTGCTCTCCGTCTGGAGATGGGCCGCCGCCGCGGTCTTATCGATCCCGACAAGCGCTGCTTCCTCTGGGTCATCGACTTCCCCATGTTCGAGTACAGCGAAGAAGACAAGCGTTGGAAGGCTATGCATCATCCCTTCACTGCTCCGAGAGAAGAGGATATCCAGTATCTCCAGTCCGACCCGGGCCGCGTAAAGGCAAACGCCTACGATATGGTTCTCAACGGCGTAGAAATCGGCGGCGGCAGCCTTCGTATCTACAACAGCGAGCTGCAGGAGAAGGTATTTGAGGCTATCGGACTTACCAAGGAAGAGGCTCGCGCAAAGTTTGGCTTCATGATGGATGCCTTCGAGTATGGTACTCCTCCTCACGGCGGTATTGCCTTCGGTCTCGACCGTCTCGTAATGCTCATGGCAAAGCGCAGCTCCATCCGCGATGTAATCGCTTTCCCGAAGACCCAGAGTGCTTCCGATGTTATGAGTCAGGCACCCAGCGAGGTCGAGGAGAAGCAGCTTGATGAGCTCTATGTCCGCAACCGTGCTATCGTCAAGAAGGCCGATAAGGAATAATTGCCGCGTTCTTCTTGAGAATGATCAAATATGATAAATGCAAAACCTCGGCCTCGGCCGAGGTTTTGTTGTTGTACGGATAAAACGAATGAAGATCGGGGTGAAAAATAAAGACTGTAATTATAACTATTGACGGAATATCATCTAACGGAAACTCGCTCTCGCTCTTTTATTCACGCAACGGTACTAAGCTCTGACTGCGCCGGCTGGCTTGTCAGTCGCCAAGTACCGGCGTTCATAAAGGTTTCCTTATAGATGATATTAACGTCAAATTCATAGTAATGAAGAAAAAATCTTAAATTTTTAGACCTTGACTTATTGACTTTTTGACAAATTAGTTGTACTATCATGTCAACGGATTAGCACTCAACAAAAAGGAGTGCTAACAACGAGGCTTCAGGAAGCAGGTGAGAGTTGATGCTCGATGAGCGAAAGCGCAAGGTATTAAGCGCGGTAGTCACAGACTACATTGCCTCAGCTGAGCCGGTAGGCTCTCGCACCATTGCCCGCAAGTATGATTTTGGTGTTAGTCCGGCTACCATCCGCAAAGAGATGGCCGATTTGGAAATGCTGGGCTACCTCGAACATATTCATACTTCGTCCGGTAGAGTTCCTTCCTCGAAGGGTTACCGCCTCTATGTTGACAATCTGCTGCCGCCGCAGGAAATGCGACTCAGCGATGAAGACAAGAAGCTGATTGACAGCTGGTACAAGGCAAAGGTCAAGCGGGTAGATGAGGTTTTCAAGGAGACAGCGAGAATAATCTCCAAGGTAACAAACAATGTCTCCCTGCTGTTGGCTCCCCAGATGAGCCAGGCTGCATACCGGTGCCTTCAATTCCTGCCTCTTGATGAGAGCAGAGCAATAGCGGTGCTGATGACGGATGCCGGCTTCGTAGAGAACAGGATAATAGATATTCCTGACGGGGCAAGCTTCGATGACCTGCGGCGGGTAGCCGGGGTTTTCAACGACGAATGTGCCGGATATGCCATAGATGCCCTCCATCCCCAGTGCTTGGCGAAGATTCGTCAGGATGTAGGAGACGAAAGCCTTTATGAAGCTGCCCTCGATGTGATAAACCGCTCGCTGGAGGGAGAGAAAAAGGAGCGGCTGTATCTGGGAGGAACAACTCAGATGCTGGCTCAGCCGGAATTTCAGGATGTTGAGAAGGTTAAAGAAACCCTCATCATGCTGGAGGAGGAGCAGCTCCTGAAGGACATCCTTCACGCTCACAGAGGTGAGGGCCTGTCGGTGACAATCGGCAGTGAGAACAAATATGATGGCGTAAAGGATATGAGCATTATCACCGCCACTTACCATCTGGGCGGCGAGCTGCTGGGAACACTGGCAGTCATGGGCCCCACCAGAATGGAATACGGCAAGGCTATATCGATGCTGAACTACATGAATGACCACATTGCCGAGATAATCAAACAATTCCGCTGGTAACAGCGAGAGGAGATAAGACATGGGAATCAATCAGGAAGACATCAAGCTGGAAACCGAACCTGAAAAGGGAACGGTTGACCCGGCTGCCGCTGCAGCCGCCTGCGAGAAGCAGGCACAGGCAGCAGAGAACGCAGGGGAAGGAATGGCCGGAGAGGGTACTGTCGAGGAAGCCCCGGCAGAGAGTGAAACCGATAAGCTGAAGGCTGAGCTTGCCGAAAAGGATGACAGAATCCTTCGTCAGCAGGCAGAATTCCAGAACTTCCGCCGCCGCACTCAGAAGGAAAAGGAAGAACTGGGAAATGTCATCAGACAGGATGTGTTGAAGGCACTGCTACCCATTGTGGACAATTTCGAGCGGGCATTGGCTTCTGAGGCATCAGATGCCGAAAATCTTAAAAAAGGCGTAGAGATGGTATACGGTCAGATGATGCAGGCGCTGAAGGATAAGGGGCTGAAGGCCATCGAAACCGAAGGTCAGAAATTTGATCCCAACTTCCATCAGGCAGTTATGCGGGTACAGAATCCGGACCTTGAAGATGACACCATCGCTGCCGAGCTGCAGCGTGGCTACATGGTCGGTGAAACCGTTATCCGTCCCAGTATGGTACAGGTAGTAGCCAATTAGTTGATTGATGTAACGCCGCTCAAAGAGCGACATTATCATAAATAAGTAAACTTTTTCTTTATTAGAAATTGGAGGAATAAAAAATGGCAAAAGTAATCGGTATTGATTTAGGTACCACCAACTCCGTCGTTTCCGTAATGGAAGGCGGCGAGCCCACAGTAATCACCAACCCGGAAGGCAGCCGCATCACCCCGTCTGTCGTAGGCTTCACCAAGGACGGTCAGCGCCTCATCGGCCAGCTGGCCCGCCGTCAGGCCGTATCCAATCCGGATCGCACCATCGCTTCCATCAAGCGTCACATGGGTGAGAAGGACTACAAGGTCACCGTTGATGACAAGTCCTACACTCCGCAGGAAATCTCCGCTATGGTTCTTCAGAAGCTGAAGAGCGATGCTGAGGCATATCTCGGTGAGACTGTCAGCCAGGCAGTTATCACTGTTCCGGCTTACTTCAACGACAGCCAGCGTCAGGCAACCAAGGATGCCGGTAAGATTGCCGGTCTCGAAGTTCTCCGTATCATCAACGAGCCTACTGCCGCAGCTCTTGCTTATGGCCTTGACAAGGTTGATGAAGAGCAGACCATCCTGGTATTCGACCTGGGCGGCGGTACCTTCGATGTTTCCATCCTCGAGCTTGGCGACGGCGTATTTGAAGTAAAGGCTACCAACGGTGATACCCACCTCGGCGGCGATGACTTCGACAAGCGCATCGTTGACTGGATGGTTACCGAGTTCAAGCGTGAGAACGGCATCGACCTTTCCGCTGACAAGATGAGCGCCCAGCGCCTCGTCGAGGCTGCTGAGAAGGCCAAGATTGAGCTTTCCAGCATGCTCTCCACCAGCATTAACCTTCCCTTCATCTCTGCCGGCCCTGCAGGCCCGCTCCATCTCGACATGACCCTCTCCCGGGCTAAGTTCGACGAGCTGACCGCCGACCTGGTAGAGCGCACCATGGGACCCACCCGCAAGGCAATGGCTGATGCAGACATTCAGCCTTCAGATATTCAGAAGATTATCCTCGTCGGTGGCTCCAGCCGTATCCCGGCTGTCCAGAACGCCATCAAGACCTACCTCGGCAAGGAGCCGAATAAGGGCGTAAACCCGGATGAGTGCGTCTCCGTCGGTGCTGCTATCCAGGGCGGTATTCTCGCCGGTGATGTTAAGGATGTACTCCTTCTCGATGTAACCCCGCTGTCTCTCGGTATTGAGACCCTCGGCGGCGTATGCACCAAGATTATTGAGCGCAACACTACCATCCCGACCTCCAAGAGCCAGGTATTCTCCACTGCTGCCGACAATCAGCCCTCTGTTGACATCCATGTCCTTCAGGGTGAGCGTGAAATGGCAGCCGGCAACAAGACCCTCGGTCGCTTCGAGCTTTCCGACATTCCGCCCGCGCCGCGCGGAGTACCCCGTATCGAGGTTAAGTTCGACATCGATGCCAACGGTATCGTTCATGTATCCGCAAAGGATCTCGGTACCGGCAAGGAGCAGAAGATTACTATTCAGTCCGACAGCAATATGAGCAAGGAAGACATTGACCGCATGGTCAAGGAAGCTGAGGCTCATGCAGCTGAGGATAAGAAGCAGAAGGAAAAGATTGAGATCCGCAACAATGCAGATGCTCTCGTATATCAGGCTGAGAAGGCTCTCACCGACATCGGTGACAAGGCTGACAAGGCTCAGACCGACAAGATCCGCGCTTCCGTCGACAACCTGAAGGAGAAGCTGAAGGGTACTGACGATGAGGCTATCAAGCAGGCTACCGAAGACCTCCAGAAGCTCGTCTATGAGATGAGTGCTGCTGCATATCAGGCTGCTCAGGCTGCCGGCGCTGCACAGCCGGGTCAGGAAGCTCCCCAGGGCCAGAAGCCGGCTGATGACAATGTTGTCGATGCTGAGTACAAGGTCATGGACGACGACAAGAAATAATATTTTCCCGACAGAATAACTGATAGGGGCGGGTTTGTCCCGCCCCTATTTTTACAAAGGATTGGAACAATGAGCGAAAAACGCGATTATTATGAAGTCCTTGGCGTCGAAAAGGGCGCTACGGAAGCAGAGATAAAGAAAGCGCATAAAAAGCTCGCCCGCAAGTATCATCCTGACCTTAACCCCGACGACCCGAAGGGCGCCGAGGCAAAGATGAAGGAAATCAACGAGGCAAAGGATGTCCTGCTTGATCCCAACAAGCGGGCCCAGTATGACCAGTTCGGTCATGCCGCCTTTGAGAACGGTATGGGCGGAGGCGGCGGAGCAGGCTTTGGCGGCTTCAGCTCCGGCGGCTTCGGCGATATGGGCGACATTTTTGATATGTTCTTCAATGGCGGACGCGGCGGCTCCCGTCGTCAGGGCCCCCAGCGAGGAGACGACCTGCGCTTTGACCTTGAGATTTCATTTGAGGAAGCTGCTTTCGGTGTCGAGAAGGAAATCAGCATCCCCCGTACCGAGAACTGCAAGAAGTGCGGTGGGACCGGTGCGGCACCGGGAACATCACCGGAAACCTGTCCGGACTGCCATGGTCAGGGACAGCAGCAGATAGTACAGAATACGCCCTTTGGCCGAATGGTAAATTCCCGCACCTGCGGCCGCTGCAGCGGCTCCGGCAAGATAGTCAAGACTCCCTGCCCGGATTGCCACGGCTCCGGACATCAGCGGGTCACCCGTAAGATAAAGGTAAAGATTCCTGCCGGCGTAGACGACGGCGCTCGTATCAGAGTCAGCGGCGAGGGCGGAGCAGGTACCCGCGGCGGCGGCTACGGCGACCTCTACGTATATACCTTCGTGAAGCCTCACAAGCTCTTCAAGCGTGACGGCGATGATGTATTCTGCGAGGTACCGGTGACCTTTGTTCAGGCTACCCTCGGCGACAAGGTGGCAGTCCCCACTCTCGACGGCAAGGTTGAGCTGACCGTACCGGCCGGCACACAGTCCGGCACCATCCTCCGTATGAAGGGGAAGGGCGTGACTCATCTCCGGGGAGGCGGACGCGGCGACCAGCATGTCCGCATCAAGGTTCTCACGCCGCAGAACCTCAATACCCGTCAGAAGGAGCTGCTGAAGGAATTCGCAGAGATTTCCGGCGATAAGGTAAATCCGGAGCAGAAAAGCTTCATGGATCAGCTGAAAAAATTCTTCAGCTAATCCATGCACCAATGACAAATCCCATCGGTTTATAACAACCGATGGGATTTTTTAGATTTAGTGTCAAATAATGATGTAATTTTTTCAGGAATGTGGTAGACTATAACAAAATGAAATGTTGTAGTGAGTTGAAACTTGACTGATATTATTAAAATTTAGGAGGCAAATCAATGGAAGCAACAACTATTGTTAAGGTCGTAGGTCGTCAGATTGTGGACTCCCGTGCTAACCCCACCGTCGAAGCAGAGGTATATCTCGCTGACGGCAGCATGGGCCGTGCCGCGTCTCCTTCCGGCGCATCCACCGGTCAGTTTGAGGCCCTTGAGCTTCGTGACGGTGACAAGTCCCGCTATTTAGGAAAGGGCGTCCTGAAGGCTGTTGCCAATGTAAACGGCCCCATCGCCGAGGCTATCGTCGGCATGGATGCTACTGATGTATATGCCGTAGATCAGGCAATGATCGCTCTCGATGGAACCGAGGACAAGTCCAAGCTGGGTGCCAATGCTATTCTGGCAGTTTCACTGGCCACCGCCAAGGCTGCCGCTCAGTCTGCCGGTCTGCCTCTCTATCGTTTCCTGGGCGGCACCGCAGCAAATGTTCTGCCTGTTCCTATGATGAATATTCTCAACGGCGGCGCTCATGCAGCCAACACCGTTGATACTCAGGAATTCATGATTATGCCGGCCGGTGCCCCGAACTTTGCTGAGGGTCTCCGCTGGTGCACCGAGGTCTTCCACGCTCTCCAGAGCCTGCTGAAGGCTGAGGGACTTGCTACCTCCGTCGGTGACGAGGGCGGCTTTGCTCCGAACCTCAAGACCGATGAGGAATGCATCGAGTACATCATGAAGGCCATTGAGAAGGCCGGCTATGTACCGGGCAAGGATTTCGTTCTGGCTATCGACGCTGCCGCCAGCGAGTGGAAGGGTGAGAAGCCGGGTACCTACAAGCTGCCGAAGCAGAGTACTGAGTTCACCACCGATGAGCTTATCGAGCATTGGGCAAAGATTGCTGACAAGTATCCTATCGCTTCCCTCGAGGACGGCCTCGATGAGGAGGACTGGGAAGGCTGGCAGAAGCTCACCGCTAAGCTGGGCAAGCGTCTCCAGCTCGTAGGCGATGACCTCTTTGTTACCAACACCAAGCGTCTGGCCAAGGGCATCGAGATGACTGCCGGCAACGCTATCCTCATCAAGCTGAATCAGATTGGCTCTCTCTCCGAGACCATCGCTGCAATGCAGCTGGCTGCCAACAACGGCTTCCGGGCTGTAGTCAGCCACCGCAGCGGCGAGACCGAGGATGTCACCATTGCTGACCTCGTTGTAGCTATGAATGCCGGTCAGATTAAGACCGGTGCTCCCAACCGCTCCGAGCGTGTTGCCAAGTACAATCAGCTTCTCCGCATCGAGGAAGAGCTGGGCGGCAAGGCCACCTACAACGGTGCAGAGCTGCTGGCTCGTCTGAAGTAAGAAAAACGAAACGAAATAATATGCTCCCTTTCGATGGACGGAAAGCCTGTCTGTCGAAAGGGAGCGTTTTATTTTGCGAGGCTGTGGATTCTTAGTTTTTTTCAGATTGGTCTGCTATACTAAAATCAAATAAGATGCACAGTCAGCGTGAGTGGGGCAGACTATCCGGAGCAGAATAGTGGACTGTGTTGTTTTGGGAGTAGGAAGCTTGGAAAAGAGAAAAAGTTTTCGCCTGACGGCTTATTTGGGAATCCTGGCAGCCATGGTGTGCTATTACAAAATGATTCTGCCATCTCATCCGGAAGGAAAATAAAGATAGGCATAGGTAAGAATCGATGCCGCAGGGGAAGTATGTTTTCCTGCCGGTAACGATTGTGATATAATCTTCGTATTTGAATCTGAAAGGAGTCATGTTTTATGAGTTTATTCGGAGGAGGAATTCTTTCTTTATTCCTCATTGTTGCAGGCGTCGTCCTGTTCTTGCACTTTGTCCCTATCGGACTTTGGATTTCTGCTATTGCGGCGGGAGTGCGAATCAGCATTTTCAATCTGGTGGGTATGAGACTGCGCCGGGTGGTGCCGGAGAAAATCGTCCTGCCGCTTATCAAGGCAAACAAAGCCGGTCTTGATGTAAATGTCAATCAGCTGGAGGCTCATTATCTGGCCGGCGGCGATGTTGACAATGTAGTAGATGCTCTCATCGCTGCTCACAGGGCCGAGATTCCCTTGCCCTTTGCCCGCAGTGCTGCTATCGATCTGGCCGGGCGCGATGTACTGGAAGCCGTTCAGATGAGCGTAAATCCCAAGGTCATCGAGACACCGGTAATTTCTGCTGTGGCTAAGAACGGCATCGAGCTGAAAATCGTTGCCCGTGTCACCGTCCGGGCCAATATTGACCGCCTTGTCGGCGGTGCCGGTGAGGCTACCGTTATCGCCCGTGTCGGCGAGGGTATCGTCACCACAGTCGGCTCTGCTGCCAGCCATACCGCTGTGCTGGAAAGCCCTGACGACATTTCCAAGGTTGTTCTCGGCAAAGGGCTTGATGCCGGTACCGCCTTCCAGATTCTCTCCATTGACATTGCCGATGTGGATGTAGGAAGAAATATCGGTGCGGCTCTCATGACCGACCAGGCGGAGGCCGATAAGCGTATTGCTCAGGCGAAGGCAGAGGAACGCCGGGCCATGGCAGTAGCCAAAGAGCAGGAAATGAAGGCATACACTCAGGAGATGGAGGCAAAGGTTGTAGAGGCTCAGGCCGAGGTGCCTCACGCTATGGCTCAGGCTCTCCGTGACGGCAAGCTGGGGGTAATGGATTACTATAATCTGAATAATATCAAGGCCGATACCGCTATGAGGGACGCCATTGCCGGAAATGGCCCCACCGTTCCCATTGGTAAATGATTATGGGTGATGTTCTGTATTCGACCTTTTTGCCTCTGCTGAGTACGCTGGTGTCGCTGCTGATATTCGCCTTTGTCATTCGCACGGTTTCCCGGGCGGCTAAGAATGCCTCAGAAGGACAGAGAGAGACAGTGCCGGAAGCGCCGGAGCCGATGGCAGACTACGGTTATCATACGGCTCCGGAGGAGCCTGCGGACAGCGGCATCGGCTTCGAGATACCGAAGATGCGCCATGCTCCACGGATAGAGCGGCAGACAGGTGTGTACCAGGGCGGCGTGTACCATGAAACAAAGCCGCTTGGCAACATTGAGACGCCTGGTCGTCAGCACTGTGCCGGCTCAGTGAAGAGCAGCTCAATAGAGGAGGGCAGGCACTCCTGTGCCGCAGCGGAGGCACCCTCAGAGTACAAGGGGGAGCGCCCGGTGTCGTCAGGCGAGGTAAATGCCAAGACCAGTGAAAGAAGCGGCCCGGTATTTACCGCCAGAGACCTGCGGGCGGCCTTTGTCATGACCGAGGTACTGGGAAAGCCAAAGGCATTAAAAAGAAGATGAAATATTAAAAGGGTTGTCGCACTAAGAAATTAGGCGGCAATCCTTTTGTGTTTTGTAATATTTGTTTATTTCTTGAAAAAGGAATATATGAAACCTCATCCGTCCTCGCTACGCTCGGCCACCTTCCCCAGGAGGGAAGGTCATTAGAAGGGATATATGAAACCTCATCCGTCCTCGCTACGCTCGGCCACCTTCCCCAGGGGGGAAGGTCATTAGAAGGGATATATGAAACCTCATCCGTCCTCGCTACGCTCGGCCACCTTCCCCAGGGGGGAAGGTCGTTAGAAGGGATATATGAAACCTCAT
>JAFNYY010000078.1 GCA_017383125.1 Schwartzia sp. (in: firmicutes) | reverse complement strand
TTCGTCAGACCGGAGATTTGCCTACACCTTCCTTCAGATTCCACCTCACGATGGACACCCTTGGTGTTCAGCTATGTCATTCCCGCTATTAGGGCTGACTAGGGACTTTCACCCATTAGAGTGCGCCCATGCTGGGCGCACTAGAAAAAGGGCATCTCCTTTTGGGAGACACCCTGGAAAGTTTTAGTTATTTCAGTGGTCTGCTTGACAGGGAACTGTTCAAAACTACAGCTCCTTTTTATTTTAGCTTATTTCTCCTTGTAGCCACATTTCGGGCATACGCCATTTTCATTTAGGGCAATACCGCAGAGCGGGCAACGAGCAACACTTTGTTTAACCTCATATTCCTGGGAAGCAACATTCACGCCACTGGTGAAGGTAATCTTCGCAATGTTCAGCTTGTCCTTCAGCAGCTCGTAAACCATCTTAATCATGCCTTCAACGGTCATGGTTTCCTTGGTTACAACGATACGGCAATCAGGATAAGCAGTGCACAGCTCATTGGAGAAGGCTACACCCTTCATTTGGTTTTGAGGATGGCCGTTCTTAATGCCTTGTTTTTCGTAAACATCAAGAATCGCCGGCAGCAGAGGATCGTCTTGACGAAGAACCAGCGCATGGTCGAAATTCTTTAAAACAGCCCAAGCAGTTTTTTGAATCTCGTTACAGGGAAAGACCATGTTGACACCTTCATTTACGGTGTCCTCAACCTCGATGGTTAACACGCCTGTGTGACCATGCAGATATTGAGCTTCACCCTTGAAACCATAAAAACGATGAGCATACTGTAAATCAAATGTGGTCTGACTTCTCATTTGTTTCGCCCCTTTCTTTAATACTTAACACAAAATTTATCTCAATGCTAAATGCATTAAAAGCTATTCAAAAGATAATTATATTCTAAATATCTTTTAGAATAAAAGAAAAAGATTGTCAAGAGGTTTTTCTCAAAAATAGGCTTATAATTATTTGGGGGCAGATTGTAAAGGCAGCAGTTCGGCGGAGCTGTCAAATCAGACCGTTATTTCCCACCGAGGTACTTATCCAGAAGCACATTCAGCCGACCCAGCTCCATTGGTTTTGCCAAATGGTCATTCATCCCTGACCGCAGGGAGCTTTCAATGTCTTCCATGAATGCGTTGGCACTCAGAGCAACAATAGGCACCGTTACCGCGTCCGTGCGGTCTAAGAGTCTGATTGCTCTCGATGCCTGATGTCCTGACATTTTGGGCATCTGTATGTCCATGAGTATCAGGTCATAATACCCTACAGGGGATTTCTCAAAAAGGTCAAGCGCCACAAAACCGTTTTCTGCCACATCAACCGCCACTTTTGTCGACTTCAGGATTTCAACGGCTATTTCCTGATTCAGCTCGTTGTCTTCTGCCAAAAGGATTCGCTTACCGCTGTAGTCCTTTGAATAAAAATCTCCCAGCTCGGTCACATGTTCTTTAGTACCATTTTGCCCTTCGCCCAGCATGGACAGCAATTTGTTCTGCAGTCTGGAAGCAAAAATAGGTCTCGTTATAAAATCCGATATTCCGGCCGTACATGCCGCCCGTTCAAAGGCCTCCCAATCATCGGAGGCGTAAAGCAGGGCAACCTGTTCCCCGCCTTCAAGGTTTCTGATGCTGTGAGCCATGCTCTTAATCGCCATATCCGGGAGACTCTCAATCAGCATACAGATTCTGTAGCCTGTTCCTTCGTCGTGTTTTGCCTTTATTCTTTCCAGCACTTCGGTGCCGCTTGAAGCATAATCTACTGCCATCCCAAAGGATCGCAGTATCCTTATCTTATCATTGCATTCTTCGGCATCGTTGCCTGCCAGCAGAATAGGTATACCTTCCAGTGCCTTAGGTCGGGGCATCCCTGTTTCATGAATTTTGAGCAGAATCTTAACGGTAAAGCGGCTTCCTTTCCCGTATTCGCTTGCCACACGAATATCGCCGCCCATCATACACAGGAGATTTCGGGCAATAGTCATCCCCAGGCCTGTCCCCTGTATGCCTTTTTCTCTGACATCGGCAGCTCGGGAAAAAGGCTCAAAAATAGTCCTCTGGAAATCAGGCGTCATCCCAATCCCATTGTCCTCACAAACGAATTCGTAAACCCCGTACTCCGGATTGTCTGATGCCAGCTCCTGTAAGGAAATATTTATTGTTCCTCCGTCCGGGGTATACTTTACGGCATTACTGATGATATTCAAAAAAACCTGCTTTATCCGGACTAAATCTCCAATAACATTTTCGTGCTCCAGATTCCTGACCGCAACATTCAGCGTATGGTTCCTGCTTTTAATCTGAGGCGTCACCATAGCAATCAGGCCATCAAAATGCTCCGCTATGCAGTACGCCTCAGCATTCAGCTCCATCTTGCCGGATTCTATGCGGGATACATCCAGAACCTCGTTGATAAGCGACAGAAGGTGCGTGCTTGCGGTTGAAATCTTTCTCAGGCAGTCTTTCACACGATTTCTGTCATCCAGGTGCGCTCCGGCAATGGCAGCCATGCCTATTATGCCGTTCATAGGAGTGCGTATATCGTGGGACATACTGTTCAGGAACAGGGTCTTTGCCCTGCTTGCCGCTTCCGCAGCATTGTATGCTTCCATGAGCATCCGCTGCTGCTCCTGTTCGATTGTTTTCTCCTTGTTGATAATTCTCGTTACAAACAATACGCTTCTTACGATTCCATTTTCATCACGATTTTTTGCAATGAATCTCGCCTGATGCCAACTGCCGTTATTTATCGTATAAGAGTAAGCAACCGTCTCACTCTCCGAGAGTCTGTCAACCAGGGTGGGGAGGGCAAAGAATTTCTTTACCGCCTGCCTGTATTCTTCCGAGGCAAATATCTCGCAAAGCTCGTCCAGCTTCTGCTGGGCAGAGCCGGTATATCCCGTAACATGATGTACTATACTGTCGCTGTAAACCTCCTTAAAGACATCGTTCTCAAGGTCGATGAGAAAGACAGCATAAAAAAGTTTACTTATTGTGGTGATAATTCCGTCATCTCTGAGGATGCCTTCTCTGCCAGCGTTTTCTCCCGGTGCCGCTTCCTCAGTCCCATTGGAGAAAATGCTGTCATCATACAGGTCAGAAATGTCCTCGCCGCGTACATCAGCCAGAACATGGCCGCTGTCATTATCATGGTGTTGAAGGAAAACCAGCCTGCTGTACATAGTGCTGCCCAAATGGTGCACTTCTACTTCTATGCGCCGTTTCCCATTAAAAAAATCCGTCAGCAGATTATCCTTCGTAGGAATCAGCGTATATCTGCTCCCCGGTGCAAATTCGATACCATTGGGACTTGAAAAGCAGGCCCTTATCCACTCATCATAGCTGCACGGTGCGTGTAAATTCACCAGTTCTGTATAGTTTACCCCATTGGTGCCGATGACATCCTCTGCCAGCAATCCCGTATGCAAGTCTATAACGAAATGACAGGTTGTCCCGTTCAGGATACCGCATTCTTTTTTGTTTAACAGCTCTGTTTCCTGTACCATAATGCCCCCCGCAGCCGCAATTTATGACTTTTCACCGTTTCCAGAAGCGTGCTGAAGATTTCCCGTTCCTGTCCGAAATTTTCCTCAGATTTCGATAGTTTCCAAATCGTCGGGGACAAATATGTTCCCGTGATAATAATCTTTTGCCTCTCTAGTGTACAGTTCTTTTCGATTCCTTATATTTCTGTCTTCCGTATGATAGAGGAGAAGGTTCTTCGCTCCGAGCATTTCTGCCGTTTCTGCAGCATCCTTCACGGCTGAGTGATGTTTTTCGTACGGCTTAAAGATATCCGCCTGTGAATGGAGGCAAAAGGCTTCGTGCATCAGCCAGTCGCTGCCCTCCGCATATTTCCGCTCACACTCTGCAAAGGGTTCATCTCCGCAGCAGGTGATTCGTCTCCCCTGCCCGATGTCCATAGTAAAGCCAAACTGCTTTGCCTTCGTGGAACGGATGTCGAAGAAGGTAATCTCATGGCCGGCTATCTGCTTTGTTTCTCCGTCATGTACCTCTATCAGGTGTACCATATTGTCGATGAATCTTATATCCTTTTCCCGCAGCAGCCTTTTTGCTGTGTCCCGAAGGATGGATATTACCTCATCATGGGCGTAAATATTTGCCTCTCCTGCATACTTTCCCTCGGCCATGAACTGGGAGAAAATCCGTATCATCCAGATTATACCCATTATGTGGTCCGTGTGCTTGTGAGTGACGAATATATCCTTCACATCTGTCCAACTGCAGCCGACAGCCTTCAGCTGACGAAGTATCGTATTTCCGCCGCCGCCGTCAACCATAAAGTATTTCCCTTCATCATCGAACAGGAAGCAGGTGTTGTAGCACTCTGTCGCCAGAGCATTTCCCGTACCCAGCATCGTAAGCTTCATTTTGTATTTCCTTTTAGTCTATTTCCACTTCCAGACCAGAGTGCATAGCAATCAGCCTGTCCCCCAGCACAGCCTTCAGCAGCCCCAGTGCCTGCTCTCCTGTACAGTGGCCGGTGATTATCTTCTCTACGCCTGACTCTTTCAGTCTCTTTGCCAGAGCCAGCACCTCCTCGTCTGCCGTTTTGAAAAGGTGCATCCCGCCGATATAGGCACAGATTTTCTTCCCCGGATAAGCCTTTCGTACTTCTGCGATGATATTGTCCACTCCGGCATGAGAGCAGCTGCTGAATACGGCAAGGCCGGATTTTGTTTCCAGCACGAGGGTCTGCTCATGGGCGAATGTCTCCGGGATCAGTTTATCTGCTTCCTTTGTGTACATCTTCGCTTTTAACCCTACCGCTTCAAGTCCTTCCGTGCTGTGGGGCAGGATGACGGCCCCTTCTCCCAGCCGGAAGCTGTCGCCGGCCACCGGGGACAGCCGCTGTCTGTATCGTTCCAGCCAGCCGGATTGTATTCCTATGTATTCAAGTCCGTTTTCCTTCTCTGCGTAGCAATTCTCACAGCAGCAGGACTGCAGGCAGAGAGACGCTCTGCTGTTCGCTGCGAAAAATCCCGCCATTCCGTTTGAATGGTCATAATGAGCATGAGAAAGTACGGCAATGTCAACTGCTGCAATATCAACACCCATTTTTTCGGCATTTGTCAGAAAGAGGTCTGAGCCGCCTGTATCAAGGAGAAGCTTTTTTCCGTTATGCTCAATATATATAGCGAGTCCCCATTCTCCGGCAAGCTCGTCGTTTTCGATATTATCTATAAGCACTTTTATCTTCATTATAATCCTCCCGAATTATTTCCCACGCGGCGTTTATTTTCTGCTGCGTTACGGACGAGCCGCCAGCCACTGCCTGTCCCTCTGTCCCTTCTTAAAGAGGTGCGCATCGAACCACATACTGTAGAAACGCTCTGCCGAGGCGACATTGTATCCGTCCTGATGATGGTCGCTGGTGTCAAAGGGGTCTGCCAGAATGAGAACATCGTCGCCGGTGTGTACAGTCCCCATCGTGTCATATCCGATGATGACCCGCCAGTGTCCGCCCCAGTCCACATTCTCTACCATTATGGGCGTCCCTTTCGACAGATAACCCTTGACGAATTGCAAAAAAGACTCATAGTCCGCCGGACTGTTATTATTGGCGCTGGACTCTACCTGCCAGCCGATTTCCTTAAAATATTTCACCATACCTTTGCAGTCTGTACCCTTGGTCGTAGATGTGCCCATTATTTTGAATATTTCCTTTTCGGTGTGGATGTCCTTTCCATTGAGATTTTCCACCACCATGGCTGCAGCAACCGGCCCGCAAGTGTAGCCTGTATGCTGCTGCCGGGTTTTGAAGCGAGAAATTATCATCAGGTTCTCATTGGATTTCATGTTGTAAAAATCAAGCCGGGGAAAATACGGTGAATCATTGATATCACACTTGCCTATAAACTGCGCCGCCCCTCCGGCCTCATCTCTGCCAAAATCCGTCTGCTCCGAATTCGCTATACTATACGCAGAAAGCAATGCCCCCATGACCAGCCCGAGAACAATCTTCTTTATCTTCATATTGTTTCCTCCTTCGTAACCCTCTTTCTCTGAACAATATAACTTTTTATACTATTTCGCAAGCATAAAATAAAAATCTTACAATCCGTTTTCAAAAAAAGTTAAACCATTATAAAAACAATCCCCTTATAGCCCTCAATCTGTTATAATTTACAGTAAGAAAAAACAGGAGGGATAATATGAACAAAAAGGTTATAATCGGTATTATCCTTTGCTCCGCCTTCTTTGATTATCGGATAAACGACTTGCAGGAACGAAAGCGTGAGCTGAGAAGCTCCAACCGCTACGCCATGATGGGGCCTTCGTCTGCGGTCTGGTGCTTGCCGCTCTCGCACTATTTTTTTAATGATCGGATTTGGAGGTACCGAAATGAAAATCTTTAAATTTGCCAAGGGACTTGTTCTCAGCGCCGTTCTCTCCGCCGGCAGCTTTTGCATGGCAGCCGCCTGCTCTGCCGAGGCAAAAGCCTTTGAGTACGAATCCGTCCTGCGTGGCAGCTATATACATGTCCTGCACGATGAGTTCTTCACCCGGCGGGCTAATATGTACAATACCAGCAACCAGTCCAACGACTGGTGTGAGGTAATCGTCCGTGAGGAAAGCGGTCAGGACGGCAGCGTCACGAAGCGCTGGCTCATTGGCGATATCCGGCGCGACAGCGACAACAGCTTTTTCTTCAGTGTCCGCCGCCATGTCACCCAGAAGCTGGATACCCGCGGCAACATAGAGATGAGCAAGGTCGAAGAGGTGGGATATAATGTAAACCTCTATCCCCGCATGGCTTCCGGCGTCAAGCTGGAATGGCTCACCACAGGCACCGGGCCTTCCGCCGATATCGACGGTGAATACACCGCCATTTCTGAATATCCCGAGATGAGCAAAGAAGCGGCTATGTATGTTCTTGACAGGTTCATGCGCAGTAATCCCCGCTATCGTGAAAAGCTGCTGGGAGCGGCCATGGTCATGGAGGGAAGCGATATGGCCGAGATTCATACCATCAGGCTGGCAGAGCCGCACCCTGACCACGTTGTCACCAGAGGCATCTATCAGGTATTTGCCTCCGGTACCGTTCTGGAGTACGATACAGCAAAGGATAAATGGGTAGAGCTGACCAAGTAAGATTACCGAAAAAGAAGATAAATAATACTATAGGAGGGGTGTTTTATGAAGAAGAAACTGATAGCAAGCCTCGTCATTGGTCTTACCGCCATTGCCGGCAGCTGCCTCGCCCATGTTTTCGACCGGGTGGAGCAGTACAAGGGCAATGAGCTGAAAATCCCTCAGGTGGCAGGAATCCATGAGCAGGCTGCAAAAAAAATCAATAGCTACATCGTCAGGAACATCGCCGCCGATGCAAAAAAATTTATCGACAAGCACGGCGCAGGGGGCGGTACTGCCTGGCTCTACACCACTGTCATGAGAGACGACGAAAAGTATCTGTCGCTCCGCATTGCCAGTGCCAGCTATTTCAAGGGAGCAGTTCACCCCAACGCCTATGTCTTCGGTCTGGTATTTGACAAGACTACCGGCAAGAGGCTTCCCTTGAGTTACTTTGTAAATATCCCCTCTCCCTCCCTATTGGAGGAAAATGTCCGCAGTAATGTTTTTAAGCTATACGCCTCCGGAGGCACCCCGCTGGAGCTGGAAGCAGACTCTCACATCACCCATATCAGCGAGCAGTACACTCTGGACAGCAATGACAATCTCGACCTGTACTATCAGCAGTATGAACTGGGATCCTATGCCATCGGTTCACCGTACATCCGTCTGGATAAGCTCTATGTAGACCGCAACGGTACTGTTCTGCCGAAGGGCTAAGCCGCCGCATAAAAATGGTGTATCTGCC
>JAFNYY010000077.1 GCA_017383125.1 Schwartzia sp. (in: firmicutes) | reverse complement strand
CGTCTCCTGACAGACCTTCATGGCGTAGGGACATCTTGGCAGGAAGCCGCAGCCCCGAATGTCCAGCGACAAATCCGGCGGCTGTCCCGCTATCACCGGCAGGGGTGCCCGGCGGTCATCATCCAATCGGGGCAGAGCTTTCAACAGCCCCTGTGCGTATGGATGGGCGGTGCGGAAGAATAGATCTCCGGTGCTCCCCTGCTCCACCATCCGACCCGCGTACATCACCGCCACCCGATCGCAGATACCGGCGATAACTCCCAAATCATGGGAAATCAGCACGATAGAAAGGCCATACTCCTGCCGCAGCTCTGCCAACAGCTCCAAAATCTGCGCCTGTATCGTTACATCAAGGGCAGTTGTTGGCTCATCCGCAAAGAGCAGCTTCGGCCGACAGATGAGAGCCATGGCTATCATCACCCGTTGTCGCATACCGCCGCTGAATTCATGGGGATATGCCCCCATCCGTTCCTTGGCATTGCGTATCCCTACCCTGTCAAGCAGGGCGATGGCCTCCTGCCGAGCTTCCTCCCTGCCTATGCCCTTGTGGAGCATGATGCCCTCGGTCATCTGATAACCGATAGTCAGCACAGGATTTAATGAGGTCATAGGGTCCTGAAATATCATCGCCATGTCCAGACCCCGGAGCTGACGCATCTCTGCCTCGCCCCAGCCGGTAATGTCCTGCCCCTGAAATATAATTCTGCCGCCGGCAATAAAGGAGTTTTCCCGAGGCAGCAGACCCATTACCGCGTGAACGGTGACGCTTTTGCCGCAGCCGGACTCTCCTACGATTCCCAATATTTCACCCTGTCCAACGGAGAGACTTACCCCCCGGACAGCCTTTATGTCGCCTCGATAGGTATGGAAGCCTACCGAGAGATTTTCCAAAGTCAGCAAATCCTTGGCTGCCGTCATCGGGCTTCCTCCTATCTTCTCATTTTCGGGTCGAGAGCGTCCCGGAGACCGTCACTCAGAAAATTAAAGGCCAACATCGTGAGACTGATGGCCATAGCCGGGAAAAACAGCTGAAAGGGAAACACCCGGATGGTGTTCACCCCGTCGGAGGCCAATACACCCCAGCTGGCCATAGGTGCCGATACGCCCAGACCGATGAAGCTGAGAAACGCCTCCGTGAAGATGGCATCCGGTATAGACATACTCAGTGACACAATGATAGCTCCCACCGCGTTTGGGATAAGGTGCTTCAGGATGATGCGGCTGCCGTTGGCCCCCATGCTCCGGGAGGCCAGTACAAATTCCTGCTCCTTCAGCTTCAGCACCTCGCCCCGGACGATGCGGGCCATCTGAAGCCAGTAGCTGATGCCGAAGGCAATGAAGATATTCATCAATCCCGGCTTGAAAACCACCATCAGCAGGATGACATACAGGAGAGTCGGCACGCTGTAGAGGACATCCACAATATTCATCATGATCCGGTCGGTTCTCCCTCCCACATAGCCGGAGATACCGCCGTAAATTACGCCGATTACCAGATTTATCAGACTGGCCACAATGCCAATGGCCAGAGAAATCCTCGCCCCGTACAGCACCCGGATAAAGAGGTCGCGGCCTAGACTGTCGGTGCCGAACCAATGCTCCGCTGAGGGGCCGAGATTGGCCTGTAGGAAATTCTGATCCTCATAGGAAAAGGATGACAGCATCGGACCGATGATTGCCACCGTCAACAGCAGCAGAATGAAGCCGAGACCAAGCATGGCTCCCTTGTCCTTCTTCAGCCGCAGCCAGGCATCACTCCAATAGCCAGCCGAAGGAGCTGCTGCCTCCTGTCCTGCCGACTGGGCAGACAGGTTTAGAGGAGAGAAATCGTATTGCTTTTCCATGTCATTCCTCCCTCTCTCCCAGCTTTATCCTTGGGTCAAGTAGTGGATAAATCAAATCCACCAGCATATTCATAAAAATGACGATAGCGGAATAAAAGAGAGTGATCCCCAAAATAACCGTGTAATCCCGGTTGTAGATGCTGGTGACAAAGTAGCTCCCCAATCCCGGAATGGCAAAAATCGTCTCGATGACGAAGCTACCGGTGAGGATGCCCGCCGCCATGGGGCCTAGATAAGTCACCACCGGAATGAGGGCATTGGGCAGTGCGTGACGAAACAATACTGCCCCGGTACTTAGTCCCTTGGCCTTGGCTGTTTTGATATAGTCCTGCCCCAGCACATCAAGCACACTGGAGCGGGTAAGGCGGGTGATAAAGGCCATGGGCATAGCCGCCAAAGCAACGGCGGGCAGGATACGGCTGGCCCAGCTGTTCCACATGGCCGCCGGCAGCCACCCCAGCTTCATGGCAAAGAACTCCACCAGCAGTGCTGACAGTACGAAGCTTGGCACCGCCACGCCGAGGGTGGTCAGCAGATTCACCGCCCTGTCCGGCCAGCGGCTCCGCCGGTAGGCTGCCAATACCCCGGCAGGCACTCCCACCAGCAGGGCAAGGAAGATGCTCTCCAAGCCCAGCTCCAGAGAAACAGGGAAGCTCTCAGCGATAATATCATTTACCGACCGCCCTACATACTTAAAGGATGGCCCCAAATCCCCCCGGGCCACATTGGCGAGATAATCCTTGTACTGGGTCAGCAGTGGATCATTCAGCTTGTACCGAGCCTCAATATTGGCCTTCACCGCCGGCGGCAGACTTTTTTCTGCGGTGAAGGGGCCGCCGGGAATAGCGTGCATCAAAAAGAAGGTCACCGTCATGACCACCCACAGCACGATTATGGAATTGCCGATTCTCTTTATCAGATAATTCAGCACTATAAATCCTCCCGTCTCTATTCAGTCTGCCTCGGCAGCAGTTATTTCAGCAGGGCGCGGCACAGAGCGTCCATGATCCGTTCTTCCCAAATAAAATTGCCGCTGAAGCGTCCCCAGCTCTCCGAGGCCTCCTCCGGCAGACCTTCACCATTCATGATGTACACAAAGCCGTCACCGGTGCCGGGCCGGAGAAAAAGACCGGACAGCAGCCCGAAGGCCTCTCCGGTATGACCCACCAAATCCACCGCTATATCACGGCAGACTCTCCCCCGACTGCTGCCGTCAATCTGATACAGACCGAGCCCATAGCTTTGGAAAACCCCATCCTCGGTGTCCCCATTGCCCTGACCGCCGGGCTGATAAATCCAATGCTTCGCCGCCATGGTGTCTACCGACTCACGGCTCAGCACTCTTTTCCCCCGGTACAGGCCGTCTCCCATGAGCATCTCAAGAGCATGACTCATCCCATCAAGGCAAAGCCGCAATCCCCCCTGGGGGGCAAAGAAGGTGGCATTGGTGCCCGGCACATAATCAAGCAGGCTGTATTCTCTCGGATCCTCCTGCTCCGCGTAGGGATTCTGCATGGTGACGGTATCATAGGCAGGCTGCTCACCGTCATAGCAGTCCATCATTGGACACCAAACGGCTCCCGTTGCCGACTTCTGATAGATACCACCAAGGCGTGAGAAGGCATCCACCGGCAAATTTGCTGGCAGATAGCCGCCCTCGATTTCCAACTGAGAGAGAATATGCTCCTGCTGATATTTATCGAAGCGCTCACCGGTTACAGCCTCGATAATCGTCCCCAACAGACCGTAATTCAGATTGCAGTAAGCAAAAAATTTTCCCGGCGGCTGGTCAGTGGGAGCGAAGTGTGCCCCGTCCTCATAAAACTTCCCCGCCTGGTCGAAAAACTCCCGAATGCTGAACTCCGGGGGGATGCAGTAGATGATTCCATCCCGCAGTCCCGAGGTATGACAGCAGAGCATCTCGATAGTGATGGGGACCTGGGGATAATCCGGATGACGAAGTGGGAAGTCAAGATAGCGGCTCACATCGCCAGAGAGGGACAGCCGTCCCTGCTCCGCCAGCTGCATTATCGTATATACTGTGAACTGCTTGGACACGGAAGCAATGCGGAAAAGGGAGTCCCGCCGAAAAGGCTTGTCCGTCCCCCCGGCTGCCCCACCAATGTAAGACAGCCCGCCGCAGAAGCAGCAGACCGGCTGACCGTCCTTATACAGCAGGGCCCCCAGCCCCGGCACCTGATCAGTACCTTCACCGATTATAGCCGCCAGATTTTTCTCCAGCTCTTTGTACTCTGTCATGCTGCCTCTCACTCAATCAGGGGATATATGCAGACCCGCACATTATTGTCCACATTCTGCAGGATGAACTTCATATTTTCTTCGCTGACCGCCACACAGCCGGCAGTGAAGGGATTCGGCCCGTCGCAGTGCAGGAAGATATAGGAGCCTTTGCCAAGGATTCGCTCCTTGTTGTAGTCAAGGAACATGCCGTAGTTGAACTGCGGGCTCATGTCGTTCATGTGGTCGCCGCCGTTCTCGTCGATGACCTCTCGGGGGATTACCCGGTCGTCAAGCAGGAGATTGTAGAACTCTCCCTCGGCGCAGAAGATATGCTCATCCAGCTTCACATAGTCCGCCTTCGTGCCGGGATCGTCCTTCATCCCCACGGCGGTGAACACGCCGAAGTCTCCCATAGGTGTCTTCATGTCCCCTTCCGTGGTCTTGCCCAGACCGTTCCTGCCGATATAGCCTTCACAGGTCAGGAGCTTCGTCCAGAAATCAGGGTATTCCTCTGTCTTGACATAGAGCTGCACTCTGGCCATGCTGCCCTCCGTCTGCTGAACGAAAATCACCTGCCGCACTTCCGGCTCCCGGCAGTATTTCTGCAGCAGCTCATTCCAGCTGGGATGTTGCTCTGTCATAATCCACCTCCGCATAGTAATTGCTTATTAGTACATTATAATGCCGTCATTAAGGAAATTGCAAAGTAATTTATCCTATTGGCATTCAACGGCCTAGCCGTTATTATTGATGTGTCACCGGGGACGGTTCTCTTTGACACAACAGTGCCTG
>JAFNYY010000076.1 GCA_017383125.1 Schwartzia sp. (in: firmicutes) | reverse complement strand
TTCCCCATCGAGCTTTGCTTTCACTTCGATAGGCAGTTCATCTCGGCCGTTTATTTGTGCCCAGCCGGTGAGCCCGGGTAGGATATCATTGGCTCCATACTTATCGCGCTCCGCTATGAGGTCGTACTGATTCCACAGTGCGGGCCGGGGGCCGACAATGCTCATGTCTCCGACGAGAATATTAAAGAGCTGCGGCAGTTCGTCTAAGCTTGTCTTGCGTAAAAATCTGCCAATAGGAGTAATGAAAATGTCCGGATTTTGCAGAAGATGGGTCGGGCAGTCCTTCGGTGCCGTGGTACGCATGGTACGATATTTCAGGATTTGAAAATATTCTTTACCCCGAGTAACACGCTTCTGTGAAAAGAATACAGGGCCTTTGTCTGTCAGTTTAATAGCTACGGCAACTACAATAAAAAATGGAGAAAGTGCCAATGTAGCACACAAGGTGAGAACTATATCTAAAAACCTTTTGCCAAAGCTGCGGTACACGTGAATGCCTCATTTCCTTATATTGCAGATTGCTTCATCGTGCGATCCAGTAGGTAATCAATGGTGGTATTGTGGAAGTCGGCAAGCTTGATTAGCGTTTTCGTCGGGATATCCCGCTGACCGCCCTCGTATCGGGAGTAGCATTCCTGCGTCACCTGAAGTACTTTCGCTATTTCCTGCTGGGTGAGCTGTTTAGACTCTCGAAGCTCACGAATATGTCTGTAAGCCACATAATCACCGCCAAACAAATTTGATTCATGAAATTGAACAACAAAATATCGCACCTCTCGTGCTTAGCCTTGTCCGTAATTCTAGCGCATTTTGCGCTAAGGTGCAAGTATAAATCTCCCTTTCTTCTATAATGGCTTCAAGGAGAAAAGCCATGAAGTATAAAAGAATCAGACAACTGCGCGAAGATGCAGATATGACGCAGACAGAGCTGGCAAAGATACTGCACTGCTCTCAGCGTGTATATAGCAATTATGAATTAGGCGAGCGGGATATTCCGACGGCTATATTGATAGCGTTGGCTCAGTTTCATCACACGACGACGGATTATATACTGGAGTTGTCGGATATTGCTCATCCGTGTAGAAAAAGGAAGCCTATATATTAAAAGGCACTGCCAGGTTGATGGCAGTGCCTTTGTTTATGTTTACGGGAACCCCTCCGACCTCGCTTTGCTCGGCCACCTCCCCTTTCAGGGGAGACTATGAGATTGATTAGATGTTACCCCTCCGCCCTTCGGGCACCTCCCCTATAGGGGAGTCTATCAGATTGATTAGTAGTTACCCCTCCGACCTCGCTTTGCTCGGCCACCTCCCCTATAGGGGAGGCGTTAGACGATGCTCATGCGCACTTGTCGGAGAAGCTGCTAAGGAGATTTCGATTGCGTGAGTAGAATTTGTGTGCTATACTTCTCAGTAAGCAATGAAGGTTTGCTGAAAGTCGGTTCCCCGAAAGGGGGTGGTCGCATGAGCTTGTACGAAAAGCTGTCAATTTTGATTGCGGTTCTGACTCTGTGCGCCACAGTTTATTTTAATGTGACGAAGTAAGCTTCTCACATAGATGCAACGAAGCCGGCTAACGCTAATAGCCGGCTTCCAAAAGAATTTCTCGGGAGCTGACGCATGCAGTCAGCAGCCTTCGTTGTTTTTATAATAGCATTTTTTTGGTTCTTTTTCAAGCATTAACTCAGTGGGTACTGCACAAAATACTATGTGTGGTATCTATTTTTATTTATCCACCCGGATGATTCCGTATCTGACCTTCGACCATTTACCGCCGGAGAATTCCGTGAAGCCGAGTCGGGCAAATTCCTTGCTGTACCATGCTTCCTTCATTACCACCCGATGACGGGCCACCCGGCAGGCTTCCTTTACGGAGTCTTCATCGAGAGGGCTGCCCTCAGCCAACTCCCGCAGGGGCGAGAGCGCCACGGACTTTTCCATGGGATGACGGAACATTGGGTCAAAGTACACAGCATCGAAGGATTTATCCGGCAGGGATTTCAGGTAGTCCCGGTAGTCGGCATTCACCACCTGTACCCGGCGCATAGCGGAGACGGTATCGTAGTTGTTCTCTCCGTTGTGATGTGCAAGGCCGTAGCCTATAGCAATGGCAATGAGGGGACTGGCTTCAAGTGCCACGACTTGTCCCTTTTCCCCTACTGCATAGCTCTCCACAATGGCATCGGCTCCGAGACCAAGGGTGCAGTCGAGTACTGACTGTCCGGGTTTAATGTCGAGGGCAGTAATCAGATGGTCAGCTGCTCCGTGAAGCCGTATGTTTTTCAGCCGGACATGAGCCATGCTGGGGTGGAAGAACATGGTGTCATTGGCTTCTTCCAGAACAATAGTATCGTCTCTTGCCACCACGATGACCGGGGCGCCGTATTTCTCAGAAATGGCCGCCACGGAATCACTTCGCCTTGGCACTACTCTGCCGCCGAGGGTCTCGGCAGCATATTCGGCTCGGGCGTGGTCGGCTTCGGTAGGTTTACGGCCGGTGGTTACTATGATAGGAAAGTTTTGCATTGTTACCTCATCCACCGCCTGCGGCGGTCCCCCTTCCCCAGAGGGGAAGGTCTTCACCCCTCCGCCCTTCGGGCACCTCCCCTATAGGGGAGGCTATCAGACTGATTAGCTGTTACCTCATCCACCGCCTGCGGCGGTTCCCCTTCCCCAGAGGGGAAGGTTATAGGGATTGGAGAATAGCTGTCATGTCCGCTTGAACATCAGGGCAAGGGCGTCCCGATCAAAGCGAAGTATCGTTGGTCTGCCGTGGGGACAGGTGTAGGGCCGGTTCGTCCGGGCAAGCTCCTCTATAAGCAGCTGCATCTGCTTCACGGTCAGTTCGTCGCCCTGCCGGATGGCACTGTGGCAGGCGGTAGTGGCCAGACAGTGATGCCGGAGATTGGCAGTGGTGACATCCTTCTGCTCGGTTACGCTCATCAATATCTGACGGATGGTATCTACTGCCTCGCTGACAGGAATATCCGCCGGCACTGCCGTCAGACGGAACTGGTACTCCCCGCACGGCTCCAGATAGAAGCCAAATCTGTTCAGCAGCTCCTGCTCGTCGGTAATAAGTCTGCTCTCCACCGGCGGGAAATCGAGAATCTGATGAATCACCAGCCCCTGTGACGGAATATTCTCACTCATGGCGCAAAGGCGGTCATAGAGTATTCGCTCATGGGCGGCGTGCTGGTCAACGATAAAGAGGCCCGTATCATCTCTGGCCACGATATAGCATCGGGCAATCTGCCCCAGCGCCTCCGGTACTTTGTCACCGGCAAGGGGGTCATGCCCCGGAAGAAGCGGGCGAGCCTTTCCCGATTCTGCTGCAAAAGAACGGTCTTCGCTACCGCCGTAGCTCACAGCACCATAGTCCACGGTATCTGCCGGCGCATCGTCCGCTGACATTTCCTTCCGAAGCTCGTTACGGTAATCATCGGAGAGATGAACCTGTCCGTTATCTCCCTGAATGATGTCACGGGCCTCCCGGAAGCTGTCCAGGTCAGCCTCTGTCACCGTCGGTCTTTCCATGCCGAAGGTGAGGCGTCCCTGACTGTAGCCGGAGAGATTTCCTGCCGGTGCGGGAGCTGCTTCCTGCTCGTAATCAGCTCCGCCGGTAACATAGCGTCGCTCCACATGCTCAATACTGGCCGCTACCTGATTGAGATTCTGTCCCGCCGGGCGGATAGCATCAACGATTGCCTTATAGACCGTTCTGAAGAGCCGACCCTCATCCTCAAATTTCACCTCGGCCTTTTGGGGATGGACATTCACATCCACCGAACGGGGATTTACCCGGATGTCCAGTACCGCCAGCGGATAGCCGCTGTTCGGCACCAGGGAGCGGTACGCATTGTCCAATGCCTTTGCCAATGCCTTGCTGGAAATAATCCGGCCATTGACAAAGAAGGTCTGCCAGCCCCGGCTGCTTCTCAGCATGGACGGCTTCGACACATAGCCGCCGATAGTAACATCCGTATCGGAAAAATTCAGCCGCAGCAGAGACTCTGCCGCCTGCTGGCCGTATAGCGCCCGGATGGTCTCCACCATATCGTCGCTGCCGGGGGTGTTGATTACCGGTCGGTTGTTGCTGATGTATTTGAAGGAAATGCCGGGATTGGCCAAAGCCAGCTTCGTAATGGCATCGCTTATCTTCTGTCCCTCGGTGTGGGGCGTCTTCAGGAATTTCTTTCGGGCGGGGGTGTTGAAGAATAAATCCTCCACCTTTATGGTAGTACCCGGGGCGCAGCCGGTCTCCGATATATCGGTGTCCCTGCCCCCCACAATCTCAATAGCTGTACCAAGCTGATCCGCATGACGGCGGGTTTTCAGCGAAAACCGGGAAACGGAAGCAATAGTCGGCAGTGCCTCACCCCGGAAACCCATCGTCCCGATTGTAAGCAAGTCCTCAACGGAGCGGATTTTGCTGGTGGCGTGGCGCATGATGGCCAGCCGGGCATTTTCCGGGGACATACCGCAGCCGTCATCCGTGACCCGGATAAAGGAGGTCCCGCCGGCCATGGTCTCAATTTCTATACGGGTCGCCCCGGCATCAATGGCATTTTCTGCCAGCTCCTTGACTACGGAGGCCGGCCGTTCTACCACTTCACCGGCGGCGATTTTGTTTATGGTTGTGTCATCCAGCACCTGAACGGTGATTTTATTTACATCTGGTTTCATCAGTCTTGCCTTTTGGTATTGCAGCAGAAGCCTTCGCCTCTGCTTTTACTGTTTCTTTGCTTCCTCCTGAAGCTTATAGAGTGCGTTCATGGCCTCCAGGGGGGTCATGGTCATAATATCCATGGCCAGAAGCTCATCCTTCAGGGCATCGGTAAACAGGGAACCCATGAAGTCATTGGACTCCGGCACTTCCTCAGCTGCTTTCTCCCCGCCGCCGATACGGCATACGGGATTAGCCGCATTGCTTTCCAGCCCTTCAAGGATTTTCTCGGCCCTCATCGTTACGGATTTCGGCAGGCCCGCCAATCTGGCTACATGGATACCGTAGGATTTATCAGCCGCCCCGTTGACGATACGCCGCAGGAAGTCTACCCGGCTTCCCCGTTCCTTTACCGCCACGCAGGCATTGACGATTTTCCCTTCGCCGCTGTCCCCCAGCTCCGTCAGCTCATGGTAATGGGTAGCAAAGAGCGTCTTGGCGTGCACCTTGTCCCGGATATGCTCAATGACAGCCCTGGCAATGCTCATGCCATCGTAGGTGCTGGTGCCGCGGCCGATTTCATCGAGGATAACGAGGCTGCGTCCGGTTGCATACTTAAGTATGTGGGCTACCTCATTCATCTCCACCATGAAGGTACTCTGACCGCTGGCCAAATCGTCACTGGCTCCGATGCGGGTGAAGATGCGGTCTACCGGAGAAATCCGGGCTTCCCTTGCCGGCACGAAGCTGCCTGCCTGTGCCATGAGGGTGATGATCGCCACCTGACGCATATAGGTAGACTTACCAGCCATGTTTGGACCGGTGATAATGACGATTTCCCGGCTGTCATGGTCAAGGGCCGTATCGTTGGGGACAAAGATTTCCCGCTCCAGCAGCCGCTCTACCAGCGGATGACGACCATCCACGATATTTATTGCTCCGTCATCGGAGAGTCGGGGACGGACGTAGTTATATTCCGCGGCCGCTATTGCCAGAGAGTTTAGGGCGTCCACCGTGCCGATGGCTCTGGCTGTTTCCTGAATGTCGGACAGCCTTGCTTTTACGGCTTCGCGGATTTCCGAGAAAAGATTGTACTCGATATTGACAATCTTCTCCTGCGCACCAAGGATTCGCGTCTCAAAATCTTTCAGTTCTTCGGTTATGTATCGTTCAGCACTTACAAGAGTTTGCTTGCGGATATAGCTGGCCGGGACGAGGTCACGGCTGGTGTTGCGGATTTCGATGTAGTAGCCGAACACCTTGTTATAGCCGATTTTCAGAGTACGGATGCCGGTAGCCTGCCGCTCCCGCTCCTCGATTTCCTGCAGCATTGACTTGCTGTCTCTCGAGAGTCGGCGGTATTCATCCAGCTCCGCATTATAGCCGGCCTTGATTATTCCGCCCTCACGGACGGTCAGTCCCGGCTCATCTACGATACCCCGTTCAATCAGGTCTGCCAAATCCTCGTAGATATTTATCTCGTCATTGGCTCCCCTCAGCAGCTCACTGCCGGAGAGTGCCGCCAAATCTTCCTTTATTCCCGGCAATGCCCGGAGAGACAGCTTCATGGCCACCAGATCTCTGGCGTTTGCCGTAGCCACCTCAATGCGAGTCAGGAGTCGTTCAAAATCATAGATACCCTTCAGCTTCTCCCTGATGGCCTCCCGCCGGGGAAAATCATCGTAAAGGGCTGCCACCGCGTCAAGGCGTTCTTCTATCGCCGCCTTCTCCAAAAGCGGCTCCTCCAGCCACTTCTTCAGACGGCGAGTACCCATAGCGGTACCGGTGAAGTCCAGCACATCAAAGAGGGTATTACGCTTGCCGCCGTCCCTTAGATTGCGGGTGACCTCCAGATTGCGGAGAGTGTAGGTATCTACCACCAGCTTGCCGGCGCTGTCCATGCGGGTAAGCCGGTTGATATGAGAAAGGTCGGTCTTTATCGTCTCATGGAGATAGTCAAGCAGTGCTGCTACCGCTGTGACCGCCCGACTGTCCGAAGGACGGTACTCTACGGAGAAATGCTCCACCACCCGATTCTCCGCGTCGGTCTGCGCAAGAGGCTGACGCCGGGTAAAAATGGTCTTCGGCAAGCGCTGCTTCAGGAAGGAGGTCAACTCCGCCTCAAAGGAAATATCGCCGCAAAGCATCAGCTCCGGCATGGACAGGCGGTAAAGCTCATCATAGAGGGATTCCCTGCCCTCACCCTTTTCATTGATGGCGAAGCAGCCGTAGGCGCACTCACCGGTACTGGCATCCGCCGCCACGAGGACGACGCCCTTGTCCTCCTCCGGACCGGCGGCCTCATATATAAGGGCGAGATAGTTGTTCTGTGTACCTACCGCCGCTCCCAGTGCCGACTCATTCAGCACTGTACCGGGAGTAATGACCTTGATTACCTCCCGCTTTGTGAGGCCTTTGGCCTTCGGATCGCCTATCTGCTCAGCGATGGCAACCTTGTAGCCTAGATTTATCAGCTTTGTAATATATCCCTCTGCCGCATGGTAGGGAATTCCGCACATGGGATTCTTTTCCTTGTCACCGCTGCGGCTGGTGAGGGTGAGGCTCAGCTCCCTGGATACCAGCTTGGCATCGTCAAAGAACATCTCGTAGAAATCCCCCAGTCGGAAGAACAGGATTTCCTCGGGATGCTCTTTTTTTGTCTCCAGATACTGGAGCATCATGGGGGTGAGTTCCGTTGTATCAATATTGTCGGCCATTATACTATTTCTCCACGCAGCAGCCAGGTCTGAGCCTGGGTTACCTTTACATTGATGAGCTGACCCGGAAGCTCTGTGCCGTGGGTCCAGAGGCAGATTTTATTCGTCCGTGTCCGGCCTGTCCACACGCTCGGATTCTTACTGCTGGGGCCCTCTACCATTACTTCCTGCAGAGTTCCTACCAGCTTCTCGTTTATCTCCAGACTGATTTTGTTTTGCAGCTCCATCAGCTCATTGAGTCGGGCGTGCTTGATTTCCTCCGGCACCTGATTTTCCATTTCCGCGGCCGGAGTGCCGGAGCGCTTGGAGTAAATGAAGGTGTACGCCTGGTCATAGCGGATTTCTTTGATGAAATCCAAAAGCTCACGGAAATCTTCCTCTGTTTCCCCCGGGAAACCAACTATGAGATCAGTGGTCAGACTGCTGTCTGGTACCGCTTCCCGAACCCGGCGAATCAGCTCCCGGTATTTCCCGGTAGTATAGACCCGGTTCATTGCTTTCAAAATCTTGTCGGAACCATACTGAACCGGCAGATGGAAATGCTCGCAGATATGCTCACCGTCCGCTACAGCCTTAATAACCTCATCTGACATATCCTTGGGATGACTGGTCATATAGCGGAGCCTCAGCAGTCCCGGCACCTTGTCTGCCTCAGACAGGAGCTGGGCAAAGGTGGCCTTCTCCTCCCCCTGCAAATCCTTGCCGAAGCTGTTTACATTCTGACCAAGCAGGGTGATTTCCTTGTATCCATTTCCTACGGCCTCCTGCACCTCGGTGAGAATATCCCCTACCCGGCGGCTCCGTTCCCGGCCGCGGACATAGGGAACAATGCAGTAGGTGCAGAAGTTGTTGCAGCCGTACATAATGGGGACCCACGCCGACAGGCTTCCCTCTCGGGCGATGGCCAGTCCCTCTGAAATATCATTCTTCTCGGCGGTGTCCACTACACGCTGACGGCGAATAGCTTTGCGGGCTTCGGACATAGCCTCGGCATCCGCTTCATTCACGCTGTCCAGAGCTTCCCTTGCCTTTTCCAGCCTTTCCACCAGAGGAACAAGCTCGGCAATCTTGTTAGTACCCAGCACGAAATCAAGATGCGGCGCCCGCTTTATGAGGGCATCCCCTTCCTTCTGAGCCATACAGCCGGTTATACCGAGAATAAGCCGGGGACTCTTCTCCTTCAGATGCTTGTATTCCCCCAGCTTGCCATATATCTTATCCTCGGCGGTCTCCCGGACACAGCAGGTAACGAGGAGTATCATGTCCGCCTCGTCGGGAGCCGCGGTCTCCGGCAGCCGCTCATAACCCAGAGAAGCCAGTTCGCCGGCCATCCGCTCTCCATCTGCCACATTCATCTGGCATCCATATACGCCAAGATACAGTTTCTTCTTATTCAAAGTAAAGTTCCTTCCAAATCAAAAAATACTTACCCAAGAATATTATAAAGCAGTTTTTAAAGAAATTGCAAGGCTATTTCCTCCTATTGTCGTTATAGCGCATTCTCAATAAATTGTACGGTCTGAAATGGCTTCTCGACAAATCGAGCAGTTTACTATATACTATATATGCATCTAATGTGCACAATTTGTATATATAACGACCATGAAAGGCGCTGATATTATGCAGAACACAGCCACCTGCAACTTTAATGTCCGTATGGACACTGCACTAAAGCAGCAATGCGAGGCTTTATATCATTCTTTGGGATTAAATCTTACAACTGCTATAAACATCTTCCTGCGCAAATCACTACAGGAGGGTGGCCTTCCTTTTGAGTTAAAGCATCCCAAGTATAACGAAACAACCTTGGCCGCCATGGTAGAGGCTCGCCAATTGGCCAATAACCCTAACGCAAAACGATACAACAACATTGAGGAAGCATTGCAGGAATTAAAAAGATGAATTATCAAATCCTGTGGACAAAGCAATTCAAAAAAGACTATAAGGCGGCTATGAAACGGAATTTAAACATTTCCGAATTAGACCATGTAATCAAGCTATTAGCCAAAGGCGAGAGCTTACCGGAAAAATATCGGGACCATGCGCTAACCGGAGACTGGATTGGCTTTCGCGAATGTCATATCCGTCCTGACTGGCTTCTCATATACTATTATATAGAAGACCAGTTAATACTTACATTGTCTCGAACAGGCAGTCATAGTGATTTGCTAAAATAAAAACTGCCCAACTCATTGATATGTTCCCTTCTACAGAGACAGAATCAGCATTAAAGTCTTGCCCTATTCATACGAAAAATCAGCCGGGAAAGATATGCATCCTTTCAAGAGGATGTACATATCGACCCGGCTTTTTATAAAAAAACCTGCCCCATAAAGAGGCAGGATAATTTCTGGTGCGCTCGGCGGGAGTCGAACCCACGCTTGCGGCTTCGGAGGCCACCGTCCTATCCACTGGACTACGAGCGCATATATTTATGACAACGGAAAGTATTATACCACAAAGTACGGTCATTGTCTAACAAAAAATCATTTTTTCTGTCGTTCTTGCCGCAGACACCCCTCCGTCACTTCGTGCCACCTCCCCTCAATGGGAGGCCATGAGACGGATTAACAGTTACCCTCCGTTCTCCACTATAGGGGAAGCTATTTGTACGAAACATCGCTTAAAGGTCGAATTTCTTCTCTGTCTCAGCGATTACTACATCCCGGCGGCGCTTGGCCGCAGCGAAAAATTCATGGAGCGCATCACGGTTCCCCTCATTGATAGCCGTTATTACTTCATCCAGAATCCCCTTCAGGCTTTCCAGATGATTGTTGACAGCTTCCCTATTTGTCATCAGGATATCCGACCACATATCCGCATTGGAGCTGGCGATTCGGGTAGTATCCTTGAAGCCGCCGGCAGCCAGCTTCATTGCATCGCCCAAATCATCACCGCTCCGATCAAGAAGGGTCACCAGAGCAGACGCCGCCACATGGGGAATATGACTGATGAGAGAGGCACAGCGATCGTGCTTCCTGAGATCAATGGTCGTGACGGAAGAACCCACCGTCTTTGCCATATCGATTATCTTGTTTACTGCATCCTCCGGCGCACCCGTGTCCTTGACTACCACATAGCAGTGGTGAACAAAGAGATCCTTGTCCGCAGCCTCCACGCCGCTCTTTTCCTTACCGGTCATGGGGTGTCCGGCTACATACGCCACCCCGGGGGGCAGTATGCGGCGCAGCTCCTCGGCGATATATGCCTTAGTGCTTCCGCCGTCGGTGACTATGGCACCCTGCTTCAGATAGGGAATCAGCTTCTCTACCATCGGCACCATCTGAAGAACCGGCGTGCTGAGGAATACGATATCCGCATCCCCAACGGCCTCCTTCAAATCATTTGTTGCCAGGTCACAGGCCTTTCGCTTCGCCGCCAATTCCATGGTCGCAGCGGTACGGGCATTGGCTGTGATATATACCTTTTCTCCCAGTCTGTCCTTCAATGCCAGCCCCAAAGAGCCACCGATGAGACCGACGCCGATTATGGCGAGACTAAACTGAGCATTATGCTTTATGGCACTTAAGACCTCATCACTATGAGAGGTGAAGCGGAGCAAACCCGTAGCTTCGTTTGTCATATTGGCTTCCTCCATCCGGCATCCGTTAAATCTTACGGCCCATTACCTCAGCAATACGGCGGGCTTCCTCCATGAGTGCGGCGAACTGCTCCGGACGGAGAGACTGATCGCCATCGGAAAGCGCCTCCTCCGGATGAGGATGAACTTCGATGATGAGTCCATCAGCACCGGCGGCAATAGCAGCCCGTGACATAGGAGCAATCATGGAACGGCGGCCGGTACCGTGACTGGGGTCAACGATAATCGGCAGATGAGTCATCTCCTGTACAGCAACTACTGCGGAGAGGTCGAGAGTATTGCGGGTGAAGGTCTCGTATGTACGGATACCCCGCTCGCAGAGGATAACATCATCATTGCCGGAGCTGATGATATACTCGGCAGCGTTGAGCCACTCAGTAATGGTAGCAGCGAGACCGCGCTTCAGCATTACCGGCTTGTCGGTACGACCGACAGCCTGAAGCAGACGGAAATTCTGCATATTGCGGGCACCGATCTGGAGAACATCGGCATACTTGCAGATGACATCGAGATCGGCAATATCTACGATTTCGGTAACAACCCGGAGGTCATATTCCTTAGCAGCCTGTGCCAGCAGCTTCAGACCCTCCTCGCCAAGACCCTGGAAATCATAGGGGCTGGTACGGGGCTTGAAAGCACCGCCCCGAAGGAACTGAGCACCGGCAGCCTTGACCGCCCTTGCTGCCTCCATGAGCTGCGGCTCGCACTCTACCGAGCAGGGACCAGCCATTATTGCCAGCTCCCTGCCGCCGATTTTTGCTCCGCGGACATCGATAACAGAGCGCTCACTCTGGAATTCACGGCTTACAAGCTTATACTTCTCAGTAATGCGGACGGTCTTTTCTACACCCTCATAGGAGTTCATCTGGAGTACGGCGATTTTATGCTTATCACCGATTACACCGATGATGGTTACATCAGAACCCTTGGAAAGGTGAGTGGACAAACCGAGGGCTTCAATGTGCTTCTGTACCTTGACAATATTTTCCTCAGTTGCCGACGGCTTCATTACGACTATCATTATTTTTTCCTCCGAATTTTCCTGACGGGAACCCCGTCGATTTTTAATTAGTAAAGCATATTTTTCAGGAAGCTTCTCGTCCTTTCCTCACGGGGATTACGGAAGAACTCCTGCGATGTATTCTCTTCTACGATATGGCTGTCCGCCATGAAAAC
>JAFNYY010000011.1 GCA_017383125.1 Schwartzia sp. (in: firmicutes) | reverse complement strand
TTTTTCATCCGTGGTATAGACCACCGAAAGATTTTTTATTGTTATCATAGCTTACTTCGCTGCAATGCTCTCTGTTACTTCTTTGAATGTCAGCGTCTTTTTCGTGAGCTTCTTATCTAAGAGCCATTTCTGGCAAAGCTGCCAGTCTTTTTCTGAAGGAAGCGCCGCCGGATGATACTTCGGCAGGACAATCCCGTCCTTTACGGCAGGCGGGAAGCCGCCCTTATCTATGAGCGTCTGAATATAATCCTTCTGGGGTGTTTCGTTCAGATATTTCGCCGCCCGATCGTATGCCCGATACATCGCAGCGATGGATTCCTTCTTTTCCTTCAATGCCTTGCCGGTAAACATCATAATACCGGGGTTCGTCCCCAGCTTGGCTGAGTCAACGATGATGTGACCGCCGTCCTTCAGAGCAAGTGAAGCAATCGGCTCAGGCAGAGTAGCTGCCGGCAGCTGACCTGCCGCCAGCATTTCCAGACGGGCAGGTATCTTGGGGACTGCCTTCTTATTCACGGCATCTCCGTCAAGTCCTTCAACCGCCAGCGCACTGTCGGTGATAAACTCGATGATGGTATTGCGGGAAACCGCAATGTCCTTCCCTGCCAACTCCTTCATCGTCTTTGCCGGTTCGTTCGCTGCACCGATTACCTTATAGCTTCCGTCAGTAAGAGAAGTAATCCTGGCATCTATGCCGCCCTCCCGGAAGAAAGCTACCGCCAGCATATCCGAGACGGCTCCGTCTACAGCACCGGCCTGAATGGCTGCATCTCTGTCCATGGCACTCTTGAACTGCTCTATCTTCACCTCTACGCCGGCTTCTTTGAAGTAACCAAGCTCCTGGGCAAATATCAGAGGCAGTGAGTCCACATCCGGCAGGACACCAATGACCAAGGGAGGCAGAGTCTTTGCCGCCGGTTTGCTGTCTGCGGCCTTTTCGCCGCCGCAGCCTGCTGCCAGGCAGATAGTCACTATCGCCAAGGTCAGGAGAGTAAATAATCGCTTTATCATTTCGTCACCTTTTCAACTATCAGTGAAGCGCTTTCTGAAGCCGTATACCGATTACCGCCGCCATCGCACCCTTCATAATATCGAAGGGAATGTAGGGCAATGCCGCCACAAGCAGAGTCTGGTTCAGGGTCAGCTTCAATACAGTCATTACTGTGTAAATACCGCCTATATAGCTTATGGGGATGCCTACCAGTGCCGCCAGCATATACCGCTTAAAATCCGGTTTGTCCCCCTTCAGCATACTCACTATAGGGTAGGCAAAGCAAAAGCTGATAAGGAATCCGCCGGAAGGTCCGAAGAGCTGACCGATTCCGGCACCGCCGTTGGCAAAAACCGGCAGTCCCGCTACCCCCAATAATATGTAGGAAACAAGGACAATGAATGTCTGCATAGGCGTCAGCAGAAATGCCGCCAGGTTCATAGTCATGGTCACGGCAGTAACAACAACCGCCGCAAAAGGAACAGGGACGGCAATATATGCCGACACGCAGATAAGCGCAAGACAGATTGCCATCCTTGTCATGTCTTTAACAGTATTTCTCGCTCCCATTATATGGCCTCCTGTTTCTATAGCTTTCTAAGCAATAAAGAAAGTATAGACTTCTCAAGGCTCATAGTCAACCATTTTTGTTTATCTGGTTGACATCTATAATATTGCGGTTGCGACTGTTGTCTTTGAGGGAAACGGTGAAGGTCGTACCCTGTCCAAGGTTGCTCTTGACCTTTATCGTTCCGTGGTACAGCTCTGCCAGCTCGTGAGCGATGGCAAGGCCGAGGCCGTTGCCCCCCATCTCACGGGAGCGGGCTTTGTCTACCCGGTAGAAACGGTCGAATATCCTGTTCAGGTCAGCAGGGGCAATGCCGATACCGGTATCGGTGACAGAGAAGTTTATCTTGCCCTTCACCGGCTCCGGCAGATTTACCGTGACCGAGCCACCGGGGTTGGTGTACTTGATGGCATTATCCACGAATATGAGCATCAGCTGTCCAATCTTCTCCTCGTCGGCTCTGACCGGGACAGTTTCGGCGCCCTCCAGCTTCAGAGTGATATTTTTCTCCTCCGCCAGCGGCTGCATCATACGCAGGGTCTGCGCTGCTACCGCCGCCAGGTCAAAGTCACGGGGCATCAGCTTTATCGCCTGATTATCGCTTCTCGCTACGAAGAGCAGGTCACCTACGAGGCGGGTCATTTTCTTTACCTCGTCACGGACATCCGCTACTATCTGACGAAGGAACGGCTCCTTGAAATTCGGGTCGTTCTCCAGTATATCGCAGGATGCCATGACGACTGCCAGCGGTGTCCTCAGCTCATGGGAGGCGTCCGCAGCAAATCTTCGCTGGGTGGCGTATGCCTCCTGCAGTGGCTCCATCGCCTTGCCGGCCATGAGATAGCCGGTGACAGTAGCAATGAGCAGGGCGAGGAACGCAACGAAGGTCAAAGTATAGGTTGCTTTGCGCATACCGGCGTAGATGGTCGTTACATCCTTGCCAACATAAACCATGCCCATGGGGTTTGCTCCCACCATAATGGGATGGGCAGTCATCATTATCTGCCGCTCACGGCCATTGGTCTGACGGATGTAAAGGGTTACTTCATCCGGACCTTCCTTCCACTCCATGATTGTCTTCAAAACAAAGTCCTCAAGGTCGAGGGTCGGACGGGCAAAGCTGAGCATTGTACCCTTCCTGTCAAAGGCATAGAAGAATATCCTGTCGCTCATACTTTTGATGTCAAAGGCATCATCACTTTCCTCCCCTGCCCGATGCTGGATTATCCGGCTTTGGGAATAGGAGAGGTTGTTTGCGGTGTCGATAAGTTCCTTTGCTTCCTCTGAAGTTATTGCCCAGTTCATGCTACGATGAACGATAAATACGAGGACAATGAGGAAGATTGCCATCAGGGCCGAATAGTAGAAGGTAAGTTGTCGGCGGCTGCGGCCGAATACATTATCGTCCGCTTTTTTTAGACTTTCTGATGGAGACACATTCTCACTCCGTTTCCAGCTTATAGCCGACGCCGCGAATGGTCTGGATAAGTGAGCCTCCGCCTACGCTGTCCAGCTTCTTACGCAGCAGCTTCACATAAGAATCAATGTTGTTGGAGCTGACATCGGACTCCAGACCCCAGATACGGTCGAGGATAACCTCGCGGGGAACGGCAAAGCCCAGGTTCTGCGCCAGAAGATCGAATATCTGGAACTCTCGGGGAGAGAGCTGCACATCCATGTCGCCCTTCTTCAGCACCTTCACAGTACGGTTGAGAGTAAACTCTCCTACCTCTACCACATCCTGCTGCAGCTTCTGACTGCTGCGGCGGGACAAGGCTCTGAGGCGAGCCAGCAGCTCGGCAAACTCAAAGGGCTTCACCAGATAATCGTCAGCTCCGGCGTCGAGACCCTTTACTCTGTCCTCTACGGCATCACGGGCGGTAAGAATCATGATGGCCCGTTCGTAGCCTTTCTCTCTCAGGCGGCGGCAGGCATCTACGCCGCTCTCGCCGGGCATCATCCAGTCGAGGATAAGTATGTCATACTCCGTATACATGGCATACTCGTATATCATGCTGCCGTCCTGTACCCAGTCTACATTTATTTTATTCTGCTCCAGCATATAGTTGATGAGCTTGCCAAGACGGGTGTCATCTTCTGCCAATAGAACTCGCATAATCTGCCTCCTGTCGGTTTGTTTTTATTACTTAATCATGGGGTTATTTTATTCTATGTTCGTGGAAAATGAGTGAATGCAAAAAATCTCCACCGCCCGAAGACGATGGAGATTTGATTACATAATTTTTGAAAGAAAATCCCGGGTGCGGGGTTTCTGAGGATTGTCAAAAATCTGCTCCGGTGTTCCCTCTTCATAGATTTTCTTCTCTGCGATGAAGAGTACACGGTCGGCAACCTCTCTGGCAAACTTCATCTGGTGCGTGACGATGACCATAGTCATTCCGTCAGCCGCCAATCCCTTCATGACATCCAGGACCTCGCCGACCATTTCCGGGTCGAGTGCAGAAGTAGGCTCATCGAAGAGCATCACTTTCGGATTCATAGCCAACGAGCGGGCAATTGCGACGCGCTGCTGCTGACCGCCGGAGAGCTGTCTGGGATATGCATCGCGCTTGTCAGCCAGACCAACCCTGTCCAACAACTCCATGGCCTTCGCCGCAGCGGCACCCTTCTCCATTTTCAGGAGCTTGATGGGGCCGAGGGTTATATTCTCCAGTACCGTGAGATGAGGGAAAAGGTTGAATCTCTGGAAAACCATACCGATGTTAATACGGGCCTTGTTCAGCACCTCTTCCCTATCGGACAGTTCACATCCGTCTACTATGACCTTACCGGCGGTAGGCGTCTCCAGATAGTTCATACAGCGCAGGAAGGTAGACTTGCCGCCGCCGGAGGGGCCAATGAATACTACTACCTCACCCTTACTGATATGAAGGTCTATATCCTTCAATACTTCCAGCGAACCGAAGGATTTGGACAGCTTCTCAATGTGTATCATCGAGAGAGTACCTCCTCTCCAGATAAGCTACAAGCTGAGAAATCAGCATGGTCATGGCCAGATAAATCAGAGCAACGCAGGTCCAAATCTCAAAGGACGCATACGTCCGGGCGATGATGAGCTGTCCACGACGGGTAAGCTCCTCAAAGCCAATGACCGATACCAGCGAGGAATCCTTCAGCAATGCGATGAACTCGTTGCCGAGAGGCGGAACGACCCGCTTGAATGCCTGGGGTACGATGATGTATCGCATGGTCTCCAGCCAGCTGAAGCCCAGCGAGCGGCCTGCCTCCATCTGACCGGCATCAATAGACTGAATACCGGCACGGAATATCTCTGCGATATACGCACCGCTATTGATACCGCAGGCGGTAATCGCAACTACCAGCGGATCCATTCGATGCCCGGTGATGAGGGGAAGCAGGAAGTAAATAATAAAAATTTGTACCAGCAGCGGCGTGCCACGGAAGAAATTCACATAGCAGGCTGTTATCATTTGCAGGGGTTTAACACGGCTAACTCTGGCAACTCCGGCGATAAGACCGATAATAATACCCAATGCCACGGACATAACCGTAATTTTTACGGTTATGCCGGCACCGGCTACCAGCAGGGGCAATGCCCGCATCACCAGATCAAAATCGAAGTCCATTTATTTTTCCCTTTTAGCAGAAAACCACTTGTCGAAAATCTTCTGATACTCGCCATTCTCTTTCAGTTTCTTAAGAGCTGCGTTTATCTTCTTCTGAAGCTCGGGGTTCTTTTTGTTGATAGCAATACCATAGTCCTCAGCGGTGAGACGATCCGGAAGGCTCTTTACACCGTCAAAGCCACGGCTGATGAAATAGTCGTTAACCGGACGGTCATTTACAACTGCATCAACATTACCGGCTTTTAATTCCATGAAGCAGATGGAAGGAGTATCCAGCTCTACAATCTTTACATCCTTGATCTTGCGAACTTCTGCAGCACTGGTAGTACCAATCTGAACAGCAACCTTCTTGCCTTCCAAATCCTTGAATGCTTTAATATTGTTGTTGTTAGCGGCTACGACCATAGTCAGACCGGATTCATAATAGGGGTCAGAGAAAAGAACTTTCTTCTTGCGGGCGTCATTGATGGTCATACCGGAAATGATGACATCGATATTACCGGCCTCGAGTGCAGGAATAAGTCCATCAAAGGCGATGTTGGATATTTCGACTTTTACACCCATCTCCTTGCCGAGCGCCCGGATGAGGTCCATATCGAAGCCCTGATATTCCTTCTTGGTTTCATCCTGGAATTCAAAGGGAGCAAAGTCGATGGAACCTGCTGCACGGATGACTTTCATCTCATTTTTCGCTTTGTTGTCTGCTTCCTTCTTCTCGCCGCCGCAGCCTGCCAGAATGGTCATTGCCATGAAGGCAGCTGTCAGAGCACACAGAATCTTCTTCAGTTTCATAATAACAACCTCTTTCTCAAAAATTCGTTCATCACAAAGACAGCCCGGGGGTTCACACTCCCGGGCGACTATGCCTCTTTGTGTATTATATCAATGAACGGCAAATATTGCAAGTTATTCGACAACAGACCTCTTCCTTAATGTTAAAGCTTTGTACATCGCCAGAAAAAGCTCCTTATCTGCAGCTGCACACAGCGACCTGATAAACAGGGATATGGCCCCGCCGCATGATTATGTTATGTATAAATTATTTTCAATTTTGACTGACAGCATTTTACCGGCAGGCCGATGAATGCTAATAAGTAAAAATTGCCTTGCAATTTCCTGAATGACGGCATTATATCGGCAAGCCGATGAATGCTAATAAGTAGAAATTGCCTTGCAATTTCCTGAATGACGGCATTATAATAACAACAATAAATGAAGAAATGAGGAATATCTGTGTCCGAAAACGAGAAGCTGACAACTGAAGGATCCAACGAACTGGAAGCCAACAGTCGCCCGACATTTGACGCCGCCAATCTGACCAGAGCCGGTCGCAAGCTGGGCAAGCTGCCGGAAAAATATCCAAATATGCCGCCCAAAATTGCCGAAGCCATCAGGAAAGTGGCTGAGGATATTGAGATTGC
>JAFNYY010000010.1 GCA_017383125.1 Schwartzia sp. (in: firmicutes) | reverse complement strand
GTTCCTCGTCACTGCCCGCCAGTACGATTTCTGCTCTTTCGCCCAGCAGATATTTCACCTGACGAAGAATAAGAGTCAGCCGACTGGTGTAGCCGACAATAATATAGCTGGCTGCCAAATCACTGTGACAGGCATCTACCAGTGTTCCTACTGAAATGCTTTCACCGACTCCGGCCACGGCGATGATGTGTGCCCCCGCATCCTGCAGCAGCTCCACCCGCTCAGTCTCCTCCGTCACCACCAGCACAGCCACCGGCAGCAGAGACACCCTCGCCGGAGGCAGAGAATGAGGCTCTGCCATGTTGGACAGCCGGATATTCTCCACCGGGCCCCAGGCGATACAGCGTTCGATGACCTTGCCGGGGTGAGCCGTATGAACATGGAGAGACACCCGACGACGCCCGGGTACGGCCTCAACCCTTCCGGCCAAAGCCGAGAGGCTCTTCTCTATGGTCTCGGCTCCTACCTTTGCTTCGAGGATATCAAAATTCAGACAGAAGCTGTCATGCTCGCTGTACTTCACCTCACGGCAGCCTCCGTCCCGCTTCAGGGACACGCCGAACCGCCAGGCAAGCCCGCTGGCCCGGCTCAGCTCCCCCCGTCCGGCGCCTACTGCCAGCGTAGGTGATACGAAGCTTCCGTCCAGTCCATGCTGACAGCCTTCAATAAACACCTTCATTATGGCCTGACCGAGATTCTCTTCTTCCGTCGGTTTGGCGGCTTCCTCCGCCGCCGACAGGATTTCCAGAATAGACAGGTTTGCCCTCACTGCATCATGAGCACTCTTGGCCACCGCTCTAGCTGCCTGAACGATAGCCTCGTCCGGTTCTTCCTCCTCCACTACCAGTGCCCGCTGAGCGTAGAGAATACCGTACTGGAAGGCTCTGCCCACCTGCGAATCGGTTGCCTCATAGCAGCCGTTCAAGCCTTTGGCCAAACCTCGCAGGATAGAGGCCAGCACTACACCGGCAGAGCCTCTGGCTCCAAGGAATGCCGCTGAAGCCGCCTGCCTGGCCAGACCTCCGATACTGTCATCCTCCGAGCGGGCCAGCAGCTGAGCAGCCGGTGCCATCGTCCGACAGAGATCCTTACCTGGGCGGCGAAGACTCCCGGGACGGAGTCTTCTCTCCATATCGTCTATATCCTCGGCTGCCAGCAGCAGCTCGCTGTATACACCCCGGACCATCCGCTTGAAGTCACTGCCGGTGATAACCTCACCCTGCTGCAGTTCCGCCTGCTGTCCGCTGTTTTCCCCCACGATATCATCAAAACTGTTCATACCATCACGACCCCTTATTCAGCCATACGATTTCCGTAATGCTGATAATCATCTCCGTTTATCATATCACAAAACTAAAAATTTCTCGCCCCTACAAAAAAATTTATCTTTATCTCTCCTATTAAACAGGAATATTGACATTCTTTGGAGAAATATTCAAAAAACTGTTTAAATTTTTAAGAAGGAGCCGGTAAGATGAAGAAAAAAGAAACTGTGCCGGAAGTCGACGCTGAAATCACCGCCGAAGAGACAGAAGACAAAGCTCCGGCCACAAAGAAAAGGGCAGGCCGCCCGAAAAAAGCTTCGGAGCCTGCCATGACCGCTGATTCCCCCGAAGCAAAAAAGCCTGCCGCTGCCAAGAGCAGAACCACCAAAACCAAAGCAGCCGCAAAATCGAAAAAGACCACCCGGACAAGGGCTGCCAAAACACCGAAACCGCAAAAGATAAACGGCGAAACAATCTTCGCCCTTGATATCGGTACCCGCAGCGTCATCGGAATCGTCGCCGAAAAGAACGGCGATGATATCCGCATCGTCGCCACAGACCGCATGGAGCACAAGACCCGCGCCATGCTGGACGGACAGATTCACGATGTCCTGCAGGTTGCCTCTGTAATAAAAGAGGTAAAGGGTAATCTGGAAAAGCAGGTCGGCCCCCTTACTCATGCCGCTGTTGCTGCTGCCGGCCGCGCCCTCTACACCATGACCGCAGAAGCAGAAATGGAGGTAGGCGGCATCATCACCGCCGAGCAGGAGAGAAGCCTTGACTTCTCCGCCGTTCAGCTGGCTCAGGCCAAGCTGGCCTCCAGCGACACCATAGACGACCCCACCAGCTACTACTGCGTAGGATACAGCGCTATTCAATATACCCTCGATGACTTCCCCCTGAAGAGTCTCATCGGTCAGCGGGGACGGATTGCAAAGGCCTCCGTCATTGCCACCTTCCTGCCTCGTCAGGTCATCGACTCCATGCAGAGCTCCCTCAGAGAATCGAAGCTTGAAATGCGGGCAATAACCCTTGAGCCGATTGCCGCTATCAATGTTCTCATTCCCCCCACCATGCGCCACCTCAATCTGGTACTGGTGGATATAGGCGCCGGCACCAGCGATGTTGCCATCACCAAGAACGGCTCCGTCATCGCCTACGGCATGGTTCCCTTTGCTGGTGACGAAATAACCGAAGCCATCAGCCAGAGATTCCTTCTCGACTTCAATGTAGCCGAGCGGATAAAGCGCGAAGCTGCCGCCGGCCAGGACTGCCAGTTCTCCGATATTCTCGGAATGCCCTACAGCATGAAGGCTGATGAAATTCTTGAGCCTATCATGCCCGCTATCAAGAACCTGGCTATTGCCATCTCCCGTCAGATAATGGAGCTGAACGGCAACGAGCCTCAGGCCGTCCTGCTTGTAGGCGGCGGTGCCCTCTCTCCGCGACTGGCTCAGCTGCTCACCGAGGAGCTGAAGCTTCCCGCCGGCCGCGTAGCTGTCCGCCGCCCGGAGCTTATTGAAGGCATTACCGAAATCCCGGAAGCTCTTCACTCCCCCGATGCTGTCACTCCCCTTGGCATCCTGAAAATTGCCTCCTTTGACAACATCCACTTCATGCGGGTCTTTGTAAACGGAGGTGAGTATCGCCTCTTCAACTTTCGCAACCTCACAGTCTCCGACGCACTCCTGAATGCAGGTATCCGTCTCAAGGACTTTAACGGCAAGCCTGGACTCGGCATCATGCTCAATATTGACGGCCGCTCCCAGTTTATCCCCGGCACAATGGGAACCCTCGCCCGCCTTACTCTCAACGGAGAAAGTGCCAATCTGGACTCCCCCATTGAAAATGACAGCCGGATAGAAATTACTCCCGGCAATGACGGCACCACTCCCCAGCTCACTCTCGGTGATGTCTATGACCAGCCCCCCGGGTCAGTCATCTACCTCAACGGTGAAGAGCGCCAGCTGCCAGCCATAATTACCGTCAACGGCGAGGCGGCCGACACCTCTACCCCCATCCACGATGGTGACACAATCTCTGAAAAGAAATTTCGCACCGTCGGCGAGACACTCCTTGCCTGCGGTCTTTCCCCCACCGGTACAAAAATAAACTACACCCTGAACGGCTCTGCCGGTCAGTATAATGTCAGCCCGATTATTCTTCTTGACGACAATCCCACGACTCTGTCTACCATGATTTCCGACGGAGACAGACTCGAATACCTCAGTCCCGGTGAACCGCACCTCAGTGATATCCTTCACCTGACAGAAAGAGAAACCACCATCAAGGTCTACTTCAACGATGCCGAGCATAAGATCCCCTCCTCTGCCGTAACGATTGAGGTCAACGGCCGCGCTGCCGGTCCCAATACCATCATCAACGACGGAAGTGAAATCACCTACCGCCGGGATGAACGCAAGGCAACGATTGTTTCCGAGGCTCTCGTCGCTGTAGGCTATCAGCCCCCCACAGCCGATGCCGGCGTCACCGTAGCCATCAGCGTCAACGGTGTTCCTGCCCAGTTTACCGACCCCGTCAAGAACGGCGACACCCTCACCGTCGATATTTACCCACACGGCGAAGACGGACGCCCTCAGACTCCGCTTACTGATGTAGCCAGCAAGGCTATCAGCCTCTCTGCTATCAGCACCGAGCTGGACAAAAAGATTGCCGCCGACCTGGACAAGCAGGCGGCTGCGGAAAAAGCTGCCTCTCCCGAGCCTGAGCAGACTCCCGTGGAAAAAGCTGCCCCGGAAGAAACAGCAGGGCAGACTGCCGGCACCGGCCGGGAGGGCATCCTCGGTCTTCTGCTCGGAACCGAAGCACCCGAAGAAAAGTCAAAGGAATCTGCCAGACGAGATGGATTGCTCAGCTCGCTGATTATCGAACCTAAGCCCGTTGAAAAATCCACTCAGCCAGACTCCAAACCTGAAGCCGCTCCGGAACCCTCTCCCGTCGAGGAAGAAACCATTGCCGAAGCTGCTGCACCGGCCCCGGCTCCTGCTCCGGCTCCCACATCATCCGGCAGCGGTCTGATATCCGGCATGATAAGGAAGACCCCGAAATTTTTATCCCGTCGCAGATAAAAAATCAGTCAGAAGGTGCAATAAATGGATGATACAGATAAAAGAATACTAAAAAAGCTTCAGCAAAACGCCCGTGTCACCCTCTCCGAGCTGGCGGGTGATGTCTCCCTTTCAGTCCCGGCGGTCAGCGAACGCCTGAAAAAACTGGAGCAGTCCGGCGTAATTCGTCAATATACAGCCATTCTTAATCCTCAGGAATTAGGCAAAGAACTGGTTGCTCAGATCTTCCTTCGCTTTGATACACCTAAAAACAGCGACAGATTTGCCGAGCTGGTTAAAAGCGAAAGCGAAGTAACAGCCTGCTACTACATCACCGGTGATTTTGATTATCTGATAAAAGTGGTCACGGAAAACACCACGACCCTTGCCAGACTGCTGGCCCGGATAAAGAACTACCCGGGAGTAGTCAAGACGCAGACAATCATCGTCCTTTCCACCATTTCGGAAAAACCAAGTATCCTTCCAGAGTAAAAAAACGGCTGAAACCTTCTGTAGACAACAGACAGGCTTCAGCCGTTTTTCTTTTCAAAAATCAAATATGGAAATAGTCAAACATCTTATGAGTCAGAGCATGATCATCAAGCTTGTCTCCATCCCGAAGAAGAGTGGTAAGAGAATTAACATAGAAGAAGGAATTGATGGGGACAAAACGGTTTATCTTACGGAAATTGCCTAAATAAAGCAGGCGATGGAACAACACATCAAAATCATCACGGGTCGCTCCGTACTTTTTGACAATCGGACCAAGCTTCCGGTCATGAGAAGCAAAATCATACATCTCATCAATAAGCTCAGTTACATCGGTATCCTCAGGCATCTTCTTATCCTGACGATCCTTCGGCACATATTTCTCGATAAGGCGACGGACAACATTATTCTTCTTTACCTGCTGATATTCCTCCCAGAGGAACCAGATAACAAGTGCTGAGAAAAAGGCAATAAAGAAATATCTCATTAAAGAACGACTCCTTCAAACAGTATAAAATCATGTGTCATTATACCATAAGCACCTGGTAAATAGAAGTCCGACAAACGAAACAGAAAATTATTTTCATGTCAGTGCCTGGCATCGCTATAGTTAATATCGAACTGGAGTACATTCCAACCAACTCTGTTCATGGATAAATGCAAATTCTATTAAAACCAGTCGGCATGACTGTCTGACAGAAGCCCGCTTTCGCTTATTTACTCACGCAGCGGTGCTAAGCTCCTGCTTCGCAAGACAGCTCGCGACCCTACAGGACATCTACTGCATGCACCCCTCCGACCTCGCTGCGCTCGGCCACCTCCCCTAGAGGGGAGGCTTTACATGTTTCTCAAGACCACAACAAATCTAAAGAACACAAAAAAGACCGCTCCGTAAAGAGCGGTCTCTTAACCGGCAACTTTCTATCCTCCCGGGCCGTCTCCAGCCAAGTACTTTCGACGTTTACACGCTTAACTACTGTGTTCGGATTGCCATGAGCACTTATAGAACCAGTCGGAATGACTGTCT
>JAFNYY010000075.1 GCA_017383125.1 Schwartzia sp. (in: firmicutes) | reverse complement strand
TGCCGGGTTTTTCTGTGCCTCGGATGAAGCAGATGGGACTTTATAATATTGCAGGAAACGGAGCATTGGGAGCGGAGCCGGCGGCAGAGCCCACTGCGGCCTTCGGACGGATGGCCGAAGGCTCCCGGGGCAAGGATACCGTTACCGGTCATTGGGAAATAGCCGGCGTAGTCAGCGAGCAGGCAATGCCTACTTTCCCGGATGGGTTTCCGCCGGAGCTTATTGCCATGCTTGAAGATGCCTTCGGCATCGGTGTGCTCTGCAATAAGCCGTACTCCGGTACTGAGGTCATTCATGACTTCGGCGAGGAGCATATCAGGACGAGGAAGCCTATCGTCTACACCTCGGCAGACAGTGTGCTGCAGATAGCCTGCCATGAGGAAATCTACAGCCGACACGAGCTGTACGCTCTCTGCGAGAAGGCTAGGGCAATCTGTGCCGGCGGTACACCCTGGGGTGTGGGCAGAGTAATCGCCCGACCATTCATCGGCACCTTCCCGGACTATGAACGCACCAGCGGCCGTCACGATTATGCACTGGAGCCAACCGGCCCGACCCTGCTTGATGCGGTGACCGCCGATGGGCAGAAGGTTATTTCTGTGGGGAAAATCCGGGATATTTTCGCCGGTAAGTCCGTCACGGACCATCTGGCAATGGACGGCAACGCGGATGGCATGAACAAGGTGCTGTCCATGCTGAAGGATAAGTCATGGAATGGCCTATGCTTCGTCAATCTGGTGGACTTCGATATGAAGTTCGGACATCGCCGAGACCCGGAGGGATATGCCAAAGAGCTGGAGGACTTCGATGCTCAGCTGGCGGAGTTCATCGGTGGGATGGAGGATACCGATGTACTGATTCTCACCGCCGACCACGGCTGTGACCCGAAGGCGGCCGGTAGTGACCACACTAGAGAGTATGTGCCGGTACTTGTTTATGGAGCGCAGATAAAAGCCGGAAGCGATTTCGGTACCTGCAGCAGCTTTGCCGACCTGGGAGCAACAGTGGCAGAGATGCTGAAGGTGGATGGAAGGTACAGTGGCAAGGGAAAATCATTCTGCGAAGAAATATCTGCGTAAGAAACGGCTGCGGAAAAACTGTCTGACAGAAACCCGCTCTCGCTTATTTATTCACGCAGCGGTGCTAAGCTCTGCCGTCGTTTTACTCGGCAATCGCTAAGCACCGGCGTTCATAATGGTTTCTTTACAGACAGTTTTGCCGCTCCATCATAATCTAAAATAGACGGCTAAGCCGTCATACCTTAATGTAAATCCTCGTGAATACGGTCTGTAAGAAAACCGTTTATCCACACCGGTATGCTAACCTCACCCACCGGCTTCGCCGGTCCCCCTCCCCAAAGGAGAGGGTTATGATCTTCCCCTCTGGGGAAGGTGGACGAGGGTAGCGAGGTCGGATGAGGTTTCGTCAAACCTTATTCATGAGCAGCTTAAAAATATAGAATAAAAATTTTCAGGAGCAGTAAATGTACGAAGATTTGAAACGGGAAGTAATTGCCGCAGCAAGAAAAGCGGAGGAGACCGGTCTGTGCCGTCCCCGCTCCGGCAACTTCAGCCGCATTGACGACGAAAGAAAGTGCATTGCCATTACCCCCTCCGGTATTGACCGCATGACCATGACCGAGGATGATATAATAATCATTGACAAGGAGCTGAAAATCCTTGAAAATAAAAATGACCGCAAACCATCCAGTGAGTCCCTCATGCATGTGGGGGCTTACGAAGCGCGTCCGGATATCAATGCCGTCGCCCATACCCATTCTCCCTATGCGCTGGCCTTTGCCATCATAGAGAAGCCGGTACCGCCGGTGCTGGCCGAGAGCGGACACCTGGGCTGCGAGAAGAACATGGGATATATCCCTGTGGCGGTCTACGGACGGCAGGGCTCTCAGGCATTGGCCGACTCTGTGAAGCTTCCTCTGACGAAAGGGGATGCCATGCTGCTGGCTCATCACGGTGTCATGACCGTGAGCGGCAAGGGGGCCGATGATGCACTGGTTAAGGCCATGTATGTTGAAGATATCTGTGCGGCCTACTATCGGGCCATTACGGTTACCGGCGGAATGGAGCCATGTATCATTCCACCGGCGGATTTGCAGTTCAAGAGTCCTGATTTCAAGTGAAAAGCTGAGGAAATAATTATGAGTTTAACGATGGAGCAATTTCTCGCCCTCCAGAACGGCAGCGATGTCCGCGGCGTAGCCATGGACGGACGGCCGGGGGAGGCGGTAAATCTTACAGCCGAAGCGGTAAACCGCATTGCTGCAGCCTACACGATGTGGCTGGCAGGAAAGACCGGCAAACCGGTAAATCAATTGAAGATTGCTGTGGGTGTAGACTCCCGTCTTACAGGCCCTGCCCTGAAGGGCGAGGCTCTCAAAGCAATCATCGGCACGGGCGCAGAGGGCTATGACTGCGGACTGGCCTCCACACCGGCAATGTTTATGTCCATTGTTTTTGACGAAAAGGTTGAGCCGGACTTCCCGGCGATGGATGGCTCCATAATGATTACAGCCAGCCATCTTCCCTTCAACCGCAATGGAATGAAATTCTTTACCGCAGAGGGCGGACTGGAAAAGGGCGACATAAAGGAACTGCTCATGAAGGCAGCCGATACGCAGGAAATCAGCGGCAGCCTTAAGGATGCTGTCAGCTATCCTCTTATTGAGCGCTACTGCAATCATCTCCGTGGAGTAATCTGCAAAGGTCTCGGTGTAGCAGAAGCAGATAAGCCTCTGTCCGATATGCACATCGTTATTGATGCCGGCAGCGGAGCCGGCGGCTTCTTCGCCGGCGGTGTACTGGAGCCACTGGGAGCCGATGTGTCCGGCAGCCTTTACCTTGCTCCGGACGGAATGTTTCCCTACCATGAGCCGAATCCGGAAAATGCCAGGGCTATGGAGTCTATCCGCAACGGAGTGCTGGCGGCAAAGGCCGACCTTGGACTTATCTTTGATACCGATGTCGACCGCATGAGCGCTGTGCTGGAGGATGGCACCGAGGTAAGCCGCAACGCTCTCATCGCTATGATAGCAGCGGTACTTGCGCCGGACTATCCCGGCAGTACCATCATCACCGACTCAGTCACCAGTGATGAGCTGGCTGAGTTCCTGACCAAGGAGCTTGGTCTTGTCCACCACCGCTTCCAGCGCGGCTACAAGAATGTCATCAATGAATGCCGCCGACTGAACAGCGAGGGTACAGTCAGTCCGCTGGCTATCGAGACAAGCGGCCACGGTGCCCTGCTGGAAAACTATTATCTTGATGACGGGGCATATCTGGCGGTAAAGCTGGTCATTGCCGCAGCCAAGGCTCGTCGGGAAGGACGCCGTCTCGGCGACCTGATTGCAAAGCTGGGCTATCCGGCCGAAGCAGAGGAGTACCGCCTGAAGATAACCGGCGTTGACAATGTGGCGAATTACGGCGGCAGTGTTCTGGAGACCTTTGAGTACAGGGCTAAGGAAGCCGGCATAAAGATTGCCGCCCCGTCCTATGAAGGTGTCCGCCTTGTGTTCCCGGACGGCTGGGCACTGCTCCGTCGCTCTCTCCACGATCCGCTGCTTCCGCTGAATGTAGAAGGCCGCCGTCCCGGTTCGGTGAAGGCTATCGTCTGCCAGCTTCGCGGACTGCTCAGCGGCTTTGAAAACCTTGATCTCAATCCGCTGCTCTGACAGATATAAAGGAAATAAACAATGATTGTATACGCTGTTGATACCGGCGGGGAATATATCCCCATTCCGGAAAGTCTGCGCCGCTATCCGGAAGGAAGCCGCAGCATTTATGTAAATCTCACCAACCGCTGCACCTGTGCCTGTACCTTCTGCCTCCGGGAAATGAAAGAAATGGCAGAAGCCTCGACCCTCTGGTTGAAAGAGGGCGAGCCGACTGTGGAAAATGTAGTGAAGGAGCTGGAAGCTGTCCCCTGGGAGCTTGTAGGAGAAGTCGTATTCTGCGGCTTCGGTGAGCCTACCATGCGTCTGACCGACATCGTCACTCTGCTGAAATGGATTAGGGGAAATCATCCTGAAGTAAAGACCCGTCTGAATACAAACGGACTTAGTGACCTTGAATACGGCCGTGACACCTCAGCGGACTTTGCCGGAGATATTCTCGATGTGTGCTCTATCAGCCTCAACGCATCCAATGCGGAGCGTTATTTTGAGCTGACCCGCAGCAAATTCGGTATAAAATCCTACGAGGCAATGCTGAGCTTTGCCCAAAAGATGAAAAAATATGTCCCCGATGTGGTGCTTACCGTTGTAGACCATGTTGAGGATGAAACGGAAATCGAGCTCTGTCAGAAAATTTGTGACGAGCGCGGTGTACGACTGAGAGTGCGCCCCTACGAAGATAAGTAATGAATGATAAGTGAGGAAGCACCATGAAGAAAGAATTGCTGAAGCACCTTGTTGTGATACGGGGCGGAGGAGATATCTCCACCGGTATCGCCATTACTCTCTGGCGTGTCGGCTACCATGTCCTGCTGCTGGAGCAGGCCCGGCCCACCTCCCTGCGTCGGGAAGCCTCCTTTGCGGACTGCGTATACAGCGGAGAAAAGACCGTGGAGCGCGTCACCTGCCGCTGTGCGGCCAGCTTCGCCGAGGCAAGGGAGCTGCTGAAGACTCAGGGTATAGCTATGCTGGTTGACCCTATCGGCAGGGTAATCCACAAGCTCAAGGGCTGTATTCTGGTTGATGCTGTAAATGACGGTGCTGTCCGGGAGAATAAATGGCCGTTATCCTTTTCCATCGGATTGGGTGAAGGCTTCTGCGCCGGACAGGATGTGGACTGTGTTGTAGAGCTGGTTCGCAGCTTTGAGATGGGCAAGGTAATAAAGGAAGGAAGAACTCAGAAGCTGGAGCAGAGAAACGCACAGCCCAGTGAAACCGACTGCATTATGATGTCCCCGGTAGAAGGGGTATTTGCTGCCAAGCGGACAATCGGAGCCATCATCAAGACCGGCGATCCGGTTGGTGAGGTCATCGATGATAAGAGCGTCGTCTATATCATCACCTCACCCTGCGACGGAATCCTCCGCGGACTGATTCACGACGGCAACAGGGTCGCGCAGGGACAGGATATTGCCGAGGTGGATATGCGTGTTACACCCCGCCAGTGCGCCAGAGTCGCCGACCGGGCAAGAGCCGTTGCCGGCGGCGTGCTGGAGGCAGTTCTTCGCTTTGAGGGCGGACGCTGGAATTAAATTTGAATCTATTCGCAGAACCTTATATCAAAGAGGGACAGTATAAAAATGAGCAATCATTTTTATACTGTCCCTTGTCTTATTACTGTATGCTTCAGTATAGATTTTTGCGTAATGTATACAGGAAAAGATGCTTGCTCACTGTAGGAATACATGATAATATACTGTCTTAATAATTCATAATAGGAGTACCAAATAATCAGCACCATTTGAAAGGTGGAAACTGTTGATAATGAAAAGAAAAGATAGTGGATTCTATCTGGTAAGAGAAGAAATTCTGCCGGAAGCCATTAAGAAGACCATCAGGGTAAAGGAAATGCTCAAGAGCGGAGAGGCCAGAACCGTAAACAAGGCTGTTCTGAAGGCAAATCTTTCCCGTAGTGCATACTACAAGTACAAGGATTATGTTTTCCCCTTCTTCGAAGCAAGCAGAAACAAGATTATCGCTATCAATATGCTCCTGTCCAACAAGCCGGGCGTTCTCTCCAGCGTACTGAACACCATCAGCGCAGACCAGGGCAATGTATTGACCATCAATCAGGGTATCCCGCAGCAGGGTGTTGCCAATGTCGCAGTTACCATTGAAACGGCACTGCTTACCATAGATTTGGAGGCACTGCTGGACAAGCTTCGCATGGTCGAGGGTGTAAAGCGGTTGGAAATTCTCGGGCACGGAAACTGAGAAAGCACAGGAAGGATTTTTTGTTCAATGAAAAAAGAAGTAATAGGACTCGGTCTGCTGGGTCTGGGTACAGTAGGAACCGGCGTGGTGCAGGTTCTGCAGGATAACGCCCATGAAATCGAGCGCAAGGTAGGCGCAGCCTTGAAAATCAAGAAGGCTCTCGTCCATAATACCGGCAAGAAGCGTCCCGGCATGGAGGACTTGGAGCTGGTTACCGATATTGATGCCATCATCAGCGATCCTGATATTGACATCGTCATCGAGCTGATGGGCGGTACTGAGCCGGCCAAGGAATATATGCTGAAGGCAATGGCAGCCGGTAAGTCTGTTGTTACCGCCAACAAGGATGTTGTAGCTCAGTTCGGTCTGGAAATGTTCGACACCGCTTCTAAAAATAGCGTTGACTTCCTCTTTGAGGCATCCGTTGGCGGCGGCATTCCAATCATTACCCCCTTCAAGCAGTGCCTCACCGCAAACCGCTTCACCGAGGTAATGGGCATCGTAAACGGTACCACCAACTATATGCTTACCAAGATGACTGAGGCCGGCATGGACTACGATGTGGTTCTGAAGGAAGCTCAGGCTGAGGGCTACGCCGAGGCTGACCCCACTGCCGATGTCGGCGGCTTTGATGCTGCCCGCAAGGTGGCAATTCTCGCCTCCCTGGCTTTCAATACGCATATTACGCTGGAAGATGTTGCAGTAGAAGGCATTACCAATGTCTCTGCTGTTGATATTGAATACGCCAAGAAGCTGGACTATGTGGTGAAGCTTTTGGCTATCGCTCGCCGGGTAGATGGCAAGGGCATTGATGTCCGTGTCCATCCTACCTTCCTGACGAAGGATCATCCTCTCGCCAGTGTCAACGGTGTGTTCAATGCGATTTTTGTCCGGGGCAATGCTATCGGCGATGCCATGTTCTACGGCCGCGGTGCCGGCGGACGCCCCACGGCTTCCGCTGTCATTGCTGATGTGGTTGAGGCCGCCCGCGACATTCTTACTGATTCCCGGGGGCGCATCAATCCGGAGTTCTTCGAGCCGAAGCAGCTCTGCCCACTTGACGATACCGAGTCCCGCTACTATATGCGCCTGCGCATGGACGACCGTCCCGGTGTTCTTGGCTCCGTGGCTACGGCCTTCGGTTGGGCCGGTGTCAGCCTGAAGTCCGTCCTCCAGCGCCATGTCGATGACGGCGCCGAGGTCGTTATCGTCACCCATACCGTTAAGCACAGCAGCATAGTAGCTGCCGCTCAGGCTGTGGCAGCCCTGCCGGGCAATGCAAAGGTCTGCAGCGTTATTCGCGTAGACAAATCCCTCGAGACGGAATAACAGAAGTATTACACCGAGGAGATATAAATGGAAAGCAAAGATAGAACTGTAGGCGGCGTTGTCCGGGTCAGAGTCCCGTCGACCAGTGCCAACCTTGGTCCCGGCTTTGATACGCTTGGTCTTGCTCTCAATATGTACAATGAGCTGGAGCTTGAGCTTTACCGGGATGAGAAATTCGATATACAGTCCTTCGGTGAGGGCGCCGAAATGCTGCCTACCGATGAATCAAATATGATTTGGAGTACAATCCGCCTCCTGCTTTCCCGTACCGGCAATGCCGATAAGTACCGGGGTATGAAGATGCGGATGTACAGCAGGATTCCCGTGTCCCGCGGTCTCGGCTCCAGTGCTACCGCCATCGTCGGCGGTCTGAGAGCGGCCAATGAATGGCTGGGCTGTCCGCTGGACAAAAAGGGAGTGCTGGCTTTGGCCACTGAGCTGGAGGGACACCCCGATAATGTTGCCCCGGCTATTTATGGCGGCTTTTCCGTCAGTGTTACCTACGAGGGAAAGCCGGACTGCATCGCCTTCATACCGGATATTCCGCTGAAGGCTGTCGTTGCCGTACCGGATTTCACCCTGTCCACAAGACTGGCCCGCAGCGTACTGCCCGATGATGTTCCCCGGGTAGACGGCGTGTTCAATGTGAGCCGCGCCGCTCTTTTGGCAGCAGCTATGGCCAGAGGCAAGGCGGATTATCTGAAGATGGCGCTGGAGGACAGACTGCACCAGCCCTATCGCAAGAGCCTTATTCCCGGCTTCGATGATGTGACTGCGGCGGCCAGGAAAGCAGGAGCTATCGGCTGCGTATTGTCCGGTGCCGGTCCCACCATCATCGCCTTCACCCTCGAAAAAGAGGCGGCTATCGGCGATGCCATGGTCGAGGCGTTCCGTGCTAACGGTGCCGATGCCCGGGCAATCGTGCTGGGTATCGACCGGGAAGGTGCTAAGGTCGTATCTCATCGCAAAGAGTGGTAAAAATCCGAATCGGAAGAACTCCTCGTGAATAAAGTCTGACGAAAACACGCTCTCGCTCGGTAATCAACACAGCGGTACTAGGCTCTGACTGCGTATGCTTACTTGTCAGTCGCCAAGTACCGGTGTTGATTAACGGTTTTCTTACAGACCTTATTCACTAGGGTTTACATTAGGGTAGGGGCTGCGAAAAAATGATTGTTCATTTTTTCACAGCCCCTTTTTGGAAAAACTATGACAGAATTAGAATTTGCAAAGCGTGCCGAGGCTGCCGGCGGCCGTGTTTATATCGTAGGCGGCTGGGTGCGTGACAGAGTGCGGGAGGTACCCGCCGCCCGAAGTCACGACCGGGACTATGTGCTGGAGGGATTTTCCCCTGATGATATAGCCGAAGTGTTTGCTGACAATGGGCAGATACCGCAGGCCGTAGGCAAGAGTTTCCCGGTCTATCTCATGAAAATAGACGGTCAGACCTGTGAGGTGGCTCTCTGCCGTACCGAGCGAAAGACCGGCACAGGATATACCGGCTTTGCTGTATGTGCCAATGGCGATGTCTCCATCGAGGAAGACCTTCACCGTCGTGACACCACCATGAACAGCATGGCGATAGATATTCTTACCGATGAAATAATCGACCCCTACGGAGGTCAGCGGGACATCAAGAAAAAAATAATCCGCCGTACCGGAGAGCATTTTGCGGAAGACCCGTTGCGGGCGCTGCGGGCGGCTCGTCAGGCGGCGGAGTTCGGCTTCGAGATAGACGATGATACGCTGGAGGCTATGGAGGAGCTGGCTGAGGAACTGAAGACGGTCAGCAGTGAGCGTATTGTCGGTGAACTGATGAGGGTGTTGACTGTTGACTGTGAACAGGGTGGCGCACCGGAGCGGTTTTTCATTATGCTGCGGCGGGCAAATCTGGTGGAGACAGTCTTCCCGGAGCTGTATGCCCTTATTGGGAAGGAGCAGCCGACCAACTGGCATCCGGAAGGTGACTCCTGGAATCACACCATGCTGACCTTTGCGCTGGTCTGCCGAAAGACCACCAATGTCACCGGCCGTTTTGCCGCACTGGTTCACGACCTGGGCAAAGGACTGACACCGGCGGAGGTTCTGCCTCATCACTACGGCCATGAGCTGCGGGGATTGGATGCCCTGAGAGCGTGGAACGACAGGATGACTCTCCCCAATAATCTTATCAAGGCGGGAGAGTTTGCCATCCATGAGCACATGAGAGCGGCCCGGCTGGCGAAGCCGGGGAAGATTACGGAGCTGCTGGTGAGCATCGACAAGGTGAAGCCGTACCTGACGGCGGATGACTTTATCCTGCTGCTGGTTATTGACGGAGGTATGCGCTTCATCACAGCCCGGACAATCGACCATCTCGATGAGGCTCTGGGAGAGCTGGCTCGACTCATGCCACCTTATCTCTACCGGATTGATGAGTTCCTGCAGGCCATACGGAGCGTCAGGGGCAGCGATGCCCCCGAATATCTCTGCGGCCCGGCGGTAGGCGAGTGGATATACGAAGAACGCCTGCGGCTGGTAAAGCGGCTGCTGAGAAAATA
>JAFNYY010000074.1 GCA_017383125.1 Schwartzia sp. (in: firmicutes) | reverse complement strand
CGCCGCCATGAAAAAAGAAAAGCTTGCCGCCGGAGAGTCCATCATCGACCTGTCCATCGGCGCCCCCAACATCCCGCCTCCGGCCCATGTCATGGAAGTCATGAGCCGCGAGGTGCTGAAGCCGGAAAACTATCTCTACGCTATCAGCGACACCACAGAGCTGCGGCAGGCTGTTGCCGCCTGGTACGCCCGCCGCTATGAGGTGAAGCTGGACCCGGCCACGGAAATCTGCTCTCTCCTTGGCTCTCAGGACGGCCTCGGCCACATCGCCCTCTCCCTGCTGGATGAGGGTGACACTATGCTGGTGCCGGATCCCTGCTACCCGGTATTCGCCGACGGCCCGAAGCTGGCCGGAGTCCGCCTCGTCTATATGCCCATGAAGCGGGAGAATAAATACCTCATCGACTTCGCCGCTATCAGCGAGGCTGATGCCCACAAGGCAAAATTCATGCTGGTATCCTACCCCAACAACCCCACCGCTGCTATCGCTCCCCTGTCATGGTATGAGGAGCTGATAAAATTCGCCAAGAAGCATGACATCGCTGTACTCCATGACAATGCATACAGCGAGTTGGTCTTTGACGGCGTCACCTGCGGCAGCTTCCTGTCCATCCCCGGAGCGAAGGAGGTCGGCATCGAATTCAACTCACTGTCCAAGACCTACGGTCTGGCCGGCGCCCGCATCGGTTTCTGCGTCGGCAAGGCAGAAATCGTAAAATACCTGGCCACCTTGAAGTCAAACATCGACTACGGTATGTTCCTGCCCATCCAGAAGGCTGCCATCGCCGCTATCACCGGCGACCAGTCCTGCGTAGCCACCACCCGGGCCGCCTACGAGGAGCGCCGCGATGTGCTGGTGAAGAGCTTCGCCGAAGCCGGCTGGAAGATGGATACCCCTGCCGGCTCCATGTTTGCCTGGGCACCCATCCCGGCAAAATACGCCGCTATGGAAAACGGATCCGAGAGCTTCGTCATAGATATGCTCAATAAGAGCGGTGTTCTAGTCACTCCCGGCAGCGCCTTCGGCCCCTCCGGCGAAGGCTTCGTCCGCATGGCTCTCGTCCAGAACCCCGATGCCCTGCAGGAGGCTGCAAACAGACTGAAACAATCAGGCCTATTTGCATAAATATACGCATAAAGATTCAAAAAGCCGTCAGATGGATTCGTTCCATCTGACGGCTTTTCTTTATTCTCTGCCGCGGTCTAAGCAATACAAACGCCCGTAGGGGGCGACCGCAGTCGCCCCGATTTCCCGCAGGGAAATACTGCGAAGCAGTCCTTTTCCATAATAAAACGAGGCTGCAAATACAGTCTGACGAAAACACACTCTCGCTCGATTATCTACGCAGCGGTGCCAGGCTCCTGCTTCGTATGCTTACTCGCAGATCGCCAGGTACCGGCGTAGATAAACGGTTTTCTTACAGACTTTATTTGCAGACATTTACATTAAGGATTGAATCAGATTTGTTCAAGCAGCATGACAAAGTGCTATCTGCGCTTTTACTTTTTCGGCACACCGAATGCCATCGTCAGCAGGAAACCCGCCGCATAGGCCGTGGCAGTCCCCATGAGGTAACCCATCACATCCGTAGCAATCAGCGCCCCCGGCAGCCCGGAGATCCCGATACCCACCGAGCCCACACCGCAGGCGGCAATCACTGCGCCGCCGCAGGCGCCGCCGAGACAGGCGGTAATGAAAGGGCGGCCCAAGGGCAATGTGACACCGTAAATAAGCGGCTCTCCTATGCCCATCAGACCAAGGGGCAAGCCTGCCGCAATTCTCTCCCGCAAATATTTATCCCTCATGCGGAGATACAGCGCCGCACTGGCTCCCACCTGACCGGCTCCCGCCATGGACAATATAGGCAGCAGCGGAGTCGCTCCCAAAAGATTTATCAGCTCCATGTGAATAGGAGTCAGAATGTGGTGCAGACCAAGCATGACAACCGGCAGCCACAATCCGCCCCCTACAAATCCCGTGACCGCGCCCCCCTGAGACAGCAGTACCGTGACTCCCTGATAAATCCCCTTTGACAGCATTCCTCCGATTGGCTGGAGGATAAACACCGCCGCCAATCCGCTGACGGTAAGTGTCACCACAGGGACAAGAATCAAATCAAGGGACGCCGGGACAATTTTTCTCAGCCGCTTTTCCAGCTCCGCAGCAAAAAACGCCACCAGCAGGACGGCGATTATTCCCCCGCGTCCCGGCTGCAGCATCTCGCCGCCAAGCGACACCTGAGCCAGGGCCGGACTGGACAGGAACGCACCCAGTGCTCCGCCCAGCATTGGTGAACCGCCAAACTCCTTCGCCGTCAGTACGCCGGTGAAAACACTCAGCGAAGCTCCCGCCATGGAGCCGAGAATACCAAGGAGCCGCAGGACTGCTCCCTCAGCCAGCTGGGGATTCCATGTCCGCACCAGCATAGTAAGCCCGCTGAGCAGACCGCAGCCTACAAAAAGCGGGATAAGGGGCAGGAAAATATTGCCCATCCGCTTTATGCTTCGATGAAAGCCAGTATCCGGTTTCTTCGGCTTCTCCGTTTTTTCGGGGACAGCCTTATGCTTTGAAGCGGCTATATCTTCGGATTTATCAGTCGTGTCAGGCTGCTCCTGCTTCTTCGTTTCACCATCCTCTGCCGCCTCTAAGGGTTTATCCGTTGCCAGCAGTCCACGGAATTCGTCAGCTGTCCGTTGGGCGTGACCGGGGCCGACAACTACCTGCAGCTCCCCTTTATCACCATTAACGACGCCCAATACGCCGGTGACCTTCTTCAGCCGCTCCGGAGCCTCCTCCGGCACAGTCCGCAGCGTCAGCCGCAGTCGTGTCATACAGTTGGCCGCCGTGATGATATTATCCCCGGGGCCAACGACGGCGAATATTTCTTCCGCCAGTTTTCTATAATCCTTTGCCAAGGCGCTTCCTCCGAGTTACCTCTTCGTCTTTGTCCCCTGCCACTTCCGCTTATCCGGCTTGCCGGGAGGCGGAGCAGTATGCTTGCCGTGATTGTCCGGCTTACTGTTGGTGACGGAGGGATAAATCATGGTATCTGAGGCTAGTGGCTCTGTCAGACTGCCGCCGGTCATGTGCAATGACGCCATGAACATTACTGCCGCTGCTGCACCGATATATTTTGTCATAGTCATGCCCCCTTCGTAATAATGCCTATCGTCTTCCTGTCACCCCTCCGACCTCGCTTAGCTCGGTCACCTCCCTATATGGGAGGCTTATAACTGTAATATCTCCAAAGGCTCCCCTCTAGGGGAGCTGTCAGCGAAGCTGACTGAGGGGTGAAATATAATTTCCAGTTTTCCTTAAATTATACAGCTCCCGTTCAAAAATTTGCAAGAAAAAAGCGGACGCCGAAGCGTCCGCCATAATTTCTAATTTCCGTGCGTCAGGATTATTCCTTCTCGCCGTTATCAATGATGCAGGCAGCAGCAGTATCACCGGTAACATTGACGCAGGTACGCATCATGTCCAGCACGCGGTCGATACCGGCTACGAGAGCAAGACCCTCGAGCGGCAGGCCAACAGACTGAAGAACCATAGCCAGCATGATGAGGCCAGCGCCCGGAACACCGGCAGTACCGATGGAAGCAAGGGTACCGGTGAGGACGATCATCATCATCTGATTCATGGTGAGGCTGATGCCGAATACATTGGCAATGAACAGGGAGCAGATACCCATGTAGATAGCGGTACCATCCATGTTGATGGTAGCACCCAGCGGGAGAACGAAGCTGGCAACCTCACGGGAAACACCCAGCTTCTCCTGAGAGTTCTTCATGTTAATCGGAAGTGCAGCAGCAGAGGAGCAGGTGGTGAAAGCAACCAGCATATGCTCGGAAGCACCGTGGAAGAACTTCATCGGGCTCATCTTGGCAAGCATGCTGACAAGACCGCTGTAAACGATGGTAGTATGAAGAACGCAGGCAATAGCCATGGTGATGATAACGGAAATCAGCGGCAGGAGTACAGCCGGACCATTCTTGGCAACGACCGGAACCAGGAGGCAGAATACGCCGACAGGAGCGAAGCTCATGACGACAGAGACAACCTTGTAGCAAACCTCAGCGCAGGCATCGAAGAAACCGACGATGGTCTTCTGATGATTGGGCTCAACCTGGAGAATACCATAGCCGATGAAGAGAGCGAATACGATAATCGGCAGAATCTGTGCCTTTACCATGCACTCAAGCGGATTGGTCGGAACCATGCCGACGAGAACTTCCATGAAGGAAGGAGCTGCCTTGACGGCAGGAGCCTTACCGGCAATAGCGAGGCCAACGCCCGGCTCGGTGATACCGGCAACAGCGAAACCGATGATGATAGCAACAGCAGTGGTGCTGAGGTAGAAAACAACGGTCTTCAGACCAATGCGGCCCAGCTTCTTGGTATCACCAAGGCTAGTCATACCAACGATGAGAGAGGTGAAGACAACCGGAACAATCATCATCTTGATGAGGTTGACGAAAATCTTACCGACAGGCGCAATCCATGCGTTGCAGAACGGCAGACCCTCGGTTCCGGCACCCAAACCGGCAACAACTGCCAGTATGAGGGCGAAGAGAATCTGGATAGAAAGACTCATTAGGAAAATCCCCCTTAAAATTGTAAATATTTTAAAATAATAATTGGCAGTAGTATATCAGAAAAGCCGACCGCTTGCTACACGGCCGGCTTATGTTCTAATGTATACATGTGTCAAATTCTGACATATTGTGTACTCTTTTCTCTCCTTTACGCACAAGTCTTCCATTCACCGTTGAGACTGTCACGGATAGCAATACCACGCTGACGGAGATTTATCCACTCCTCGCTATACCCCTTCTCACGATACAGCTCACGCATCCGCTCACTGGCCAGCTCCGGATTCTCTATTTCTTCCAGCCTCCGGGCTCCTACATCGGCCAGCCACAGCTTGAAGGGCTCTGCTTTGGGAGATGGAATCGACTGGATAAGGCGCAATAATTCTCTGGTATTAGCCGCATCAGTCATGCGCATCCTACCATCCTGCGCTTCCATTTTCAAACCGTGACAATTTGTCACAGTTTGATTTCCCTCAGCAATCAGACGCTGCTTCAGCTTTCTCCAATAAGCAGATGGATTTGCACTATCCGTCACTGCTCCTACCACATCTACAACAGAAAAATACCACTGCTGCTCTTCTTCGTTCCAAACTGAACGAATTCTTTTTGTTTCAAACAGCTTTAATGACCCCATTGTCTCCCCACCGACCTTATGTTAATTGATTCAGCACTTGCATATCATTGCGGCAAATCTGCCAGTAGTCCGCTTAACAGCCCCAATATTCTTTTATTTGGCTATCCATCATCTCTGCAATCTCTTCTCGCATCTTATATAATTTTGTCCATTCAACTGTTTTCTCAACCGCCTCACATATCTTCCATCGTGGCTTCCAGCCTAATACAGACTTTATCTTTGCCGAATCAAGCCGCAGGAAATTCGCCTCGTGAGGAACCGCCTTTTGTATGCCACTTATATCCACCCAAGACGCACCTTCACCCCAGCACCGACAAAAAATCTCTGCCAATTCTCCATTCGTCACGCAATCACAATCAGCCGGACCCACATTATAGGCTCCGGCTAAACTTATATCCTTATATTGCTTTTCTGCGATTAGCAAATACGCTGACAACGGCTCCAGCACATGCTGATAAGGGCGAGTAGCATAGGGATTTCGTATCTCAATTTGTTTACCGGATGTCACTGCTCTTATACAGTCAGGGACAATCCTGTTCTCCGAAAAATCTCCACCGCCAATAACATTACCTGCTCTAGCGGTAGATATTGCAACCCTTCCATCACTAAAGAAGCTCTGCCGATAGCTGTGCGTCACCAGCTCCGAGCAGCTCTTACTGTTGGAATAGGGGTCATATCCGTCCAGTGGCTCATCCTCACGATAGCCCCAACACCACTCATTATTTTTATATACCTTGTCGGTTGTTACATTGACGAATGACCTCACGCTCTCCGTCTGTCGAATGGCCTCCAGAACATTTACCGTACCCATCACATTAGTCTCGTAGGTAGTAACCGGATCACGATAGCTCTCCAACACGAGCGGCTGTGCCGCCAAATGAAAGACGATCTCCGGGTGAAAGTCCTTCATCGCAGAAATGATTCTATCTCTATCTCTCACATCGCCGCGAACATCAACTATCCCTGACAGTACATTGCTATTTTTCAGCAACGCACGACCTTCTGCCGTAGGTGCCTCCAGTGAATATCCACAGACCTCTGCTCCTGCTAGTAACAGCATCCGGCAAAGCCACATGCCCTTAAAGCCGGTATGGCCGGTCACAAAAACCCGTCTGCCATGATAAAAATCAAGCATTTTTGTTCCTCACGCACTCATGAAGCAAATCCGACATATATTTCAGCTTTGGCTCTGTCATCCCCGGATAGACTCCGATCCAGAATGCATCTCTCATAATTCTGTCGGTATTATCAAGGTTTCCGACCACACGATATCCTTCGCCGCTTTCTCTCATCTCATCAAAGCAGGGATGCTTAATAAGATTACCGGCAAAGAGCATCCTCGTCTGAACCCCGTGCTCTTCCAAATAATTAACAACCGTATCACGAGAAATCCCATTCTCCGGCTTCACCGTCATCAGGAAGCCAAACCAGCTAGGCTCCGTATTTTCTGACGGCTCCGGCAGGATAAAGTACTTCTCCAAATCCGACAATGCCTCACGAAGATATTGCCAGTTCTCACGCCGTTTCTTTATAAAGTACGGCAATTTTTTCAGCTGGGCACAACCGATAGCGGCCTGCATCTCTGTGACCTTCAGATTGTAACCGAAATGGGAATAAACATATTTGTGATCATACCCCTTAGGCAGCTCGCCGAACTGTCCACTGAAGCGGCAGCCACAGGTATTGTCCCGCCCGGAGCTGCACCAGCAGTCACGCCCCCAGTCGCGGAAAGAGTCTATCAGCTTTTTCAGCAAAGGGTTATTGGTATATACAGCGCCACCCTCACCCATCGTCATGTGATGAGGAGGATAGAAGCTGGAAGTACCGATATCTCCAATAGTACCTGTATATTTCCATTCACCGTCAATAAAGTATTGTGTCCCTAATGCATCGCAGTTGTCTTCTACCAGCCACAGATTATGTTTCGCACAGAAAGCCTTTATTGTTTTAAGGTCAAAAGCATTTCCCATAGTGTGGGCAATCATTACCGCCTTCGTCTTCTCCGAAAACGCTTCCTCTAAGCGGGCAACATCAATCTCGTAGCTCGGAATAGTCACATCTACAAAAACGGGCACTGCCCCATACTGGATAATCGGTGCTACTGTTGTGGGAAATCCAGCCGCAACAGTGATCACCTCATCTCCGCGCTTGATTCGCCGATCGCCCAATTCTCTGGCAGTAAGCGCCATAAATGCCAAAAGGTTTGCAGAAGAACCAGAATTGGTCAGTGAACAATACTTGACTCCTAAAAACTCAGCAAACTCCTTTTCAAACTGCTGGCAGAATCGACCAGTAGTAAGCCAAAAATCCAAAGATGCTTCGGTAAGATATACCAGCTCTTCTTCATCAAAAATGCGCCCACCGTAGCCGATACGATCGCCATCCTTAAAACCGGCAATATCATTCTGAAACGTCTCCCGATAGTATTGCTGCACCTTTTCCAGTATAAAACCTCTTGTGTTTTGCATAGCATGAATTCCCCATCTCGTATCTATTATTCAGCTTTTCAATTTATACTATTACACTTGGCGACCTGTAGCATTTAAAACGAACCCATTTGCATTCTTATTCAGCAACGCTGCCAAATAAGAAAAACTTGATGTCGTTGCCAGAATCGTATGCTTACAGTTGCTCATCAGCTGCATGTCAATGTAATTGTTTCCATCCATGTTTCCTTCCACATAGGTAACCCCTGTATCCAGCAGCCCCATTGCCTCCCTGTTCTCTCTGCACCACTGAACATCGTCAGAGAATATAAAGAAATGAGCTCTGGGAATTCTTGCTTGCATTGTTACTATCATTTCTCTGTATTTTTCTACAGGAACTGTCCACCCGCAATTCAGGAAATCCCCCCGCCGTACATGAATGGCAACAGATTCGGTAAACTCAATCTTATCCAGATAGCTTCGATTTCGGCTGTCTTTTACCTCAGGAAAACTAAGTTCCTCCTCTATGGTAGAAGCAAACTCGCTCTTCAACCAATCTCTGTTAATCCAATAGCCATGATAGTATATATTTCCCTTACAATTGGCAATCCATGGGGCAAAAGCATTTGCCTGTACAGGCACAACATTTCCGTCGAAACTATAATCTGCAGTTTCCGCTACAAGTGTTATATCTTCACCAGCATCCTTCAACTGCTGTAACGCGGCGTGCAGGAATATGAAGATGACGGAGTAAGAAAATTTAATTTGTCTCACTATATTGCGGTGAAAATGTTCGAATAATTAACTTCCAAATGGCACTTAATGAAAAAATAAAATAGACTTAATAAAAAATGCGTGGT
>JAFNYY010000073.1 GCA_017383125.1 Schwartzia sp. (in: firmicutes) | reverse complement strand
TGTCAGCTATGCACTGTATTACAACCGCAAGTACGAACGGGTCGGACACCTTTTTCAGGATAGATATAAAAGTGAAGTCGTTGACAGAGAGGAGTATCTGCTGACGGCATACCGCTATATACTCAACAATCCGGTAAAGGCAGGTATATGTTCTGCCAAAGAGTACGCATGGAGCAGCTATAAGGAATATGGAACCCCTCCTTGCCTTACAGATACAGATATGCTTTATAATCTGATAGGTGACGGAAAGGCATTGGATTTGTTTTTGTCACAGGACAGTGAAATTGTCTGCTTAGAGTCAGAAAAGACAAAACGCGATGATGCGTGGGCACTGAAAAAACTGCAGAAAATATTGCAGGTGGAGAGCGGAACGCAGCTGCAACAGTTTGACCGCAAAAGGAGAAATGAAGCCTTGCAGCAACTAAAGAAGCACGGATTGACCGTGCGACAGATAGAGAGATTGACGGGAATTAATCGTGGTGTTGTCCAACGGGCATAAAGTGTGTCAAAAAGAACCGTCCCTCCCGACATGAGATTAACATATTGAACTTTTTCCTAATTGATGTTAACATATTCAACAAGTTATGATGCACGATTTGATGGGTTTCGTGCGAAGCATATATTTATTCTGAAAGAGGGAGTCGACAATGAAGAAACTACTAATGATGCTTATGATGTCAGTGTTTCTATTGACAATGACAGTGACTGCCGAGGCAGGAGACAATATGGCTTCGGAAGGCAGACCAAAAGTCGCAGTAATTATGGACACGCCATTGGTCTTTGGTGATGATGACAAAATAAAAGAGGCTATAGTTACCAAGGTTCAGGAATGGTTCCCCAGCAATAAATATGAAATCCTTGATTTTGATACTGTTCAGACACTGGTAACTGAATATCGGGAAGAAAATGATATGGTCGTCTATGAAGAGAACACGCAGACCTACAAACCATTAAAAGTTACCGATATTGAGCAGGTTCTCGGTGAACTTAATCCTGATTTAGTCCTGAATATGAGATGTACATCAGGAAGAGGAAAGACCGTTATGACGGCTTTTTCAATTAGAACAAAAGTCAATGTGACAACAAATATCAGAGTGCTTGATATGAAGACCAAGAAATACATTCAGCGCTATGAGAAAACTGAGGCAGTTGGTTCTGGTGATATGTGGGGTAATTCTTCTTCGTCCAGGTCTTATAGAAAAGGTCTGTTAAAGGGAATAGAGGGTTTTAAGCCTGACCATAACCTTTACTGATGCAAAGCTGACGGCATTGTTTTTGATTATAGCTCTAATTATTAAACACGCTCTTTTGCAAAGAATGTGAAAGAGCGTGTTTTTCTGTATGTCGATAGGTATGGTTCTTTTTGACGCAGATTTTGAATATTGTGTCAAGTAGAACCGTCCCTTTTGACACGAAGCAGAACCGTCCCTCTTGACACAAAAAGGCTTGTGTTGGGAGAAAGAAGGATTGCTTATGAAAGAATTTTGTGTCAGATAGAACCGTCCCTATTGACACAGCAAAAGTTTTCACTAGGCTTTTTAGATTTATACGGAGTTGTTTTTCATAAAATCTTAATTTCACGGGGCCAATTAAAATGATATAATCAATATATAAGCTATAGACAAATGACAGACCGGTATGGGGAATAGGAGGCACCAATGAATCTTAAAGAGAGCTTTCGTCAGACCCTGCAGGAGATAAGAAGCAACGATGCCGCCTATGTGCGCATTGCCTTCGTGGGGCAGCCAGGGGCGGGGAAGTCCAGCCTCATAAATGCCATCATCGGGGAGCCGGTGGCGGCGGTAGGTCAGGCCACCGATGTGACCACCGGAGTAGCGGAGTATGAGTACCGCTTCCAGCGGCTGGTGGATTTGCCGGGGTACGGTACGGAGCGGTTCCGCTATGAAGATTGGGCGGCGGAGTTCCGACCGGAGCAGTACGAGGCGCTGGTCTATGTGTTCCGGGGAAAGCTCCTGGAGGAGGACGACAGCTTCCTCCGGTCGCTGGCAGAGTCGGCAGCAGAGAAACACCGGCCCATCTATCTGGTGCGAAATCATTGTCACGATTTGACCGGGGAGGAGCGGCAGCTCATAAGGGATGACCTGCGGCTGCGGTTTCCGGGTCGGGGGACGGTGAATTTTACGGATTGCCGCTACGGCGAGGGAATAAGCGAGCTGAAGGAGCAGATTTACAGTGCCGATTTCCGCCGCCTCCGACAGGAGCGGGTGACCTTTGCCTTTACAGAGGCGAAAGAACGGCGGCTTGGCGAGGCGGCAGAGAAGGCAGATGTGGCTATCGACAGGTATGCCAAGGCGGCGGGACTGAACGGAATCAATCCCATCCCCGGTCTTGATGTGGGCGTTGATCTGGGAATATACTTCAAGATGTACGGAGCTATCCGGGAGGCCTATGCCATCGAGGAGGCAGACCTGAAGAAGTACATGGCTGTGCCGGTGGCGAAGAAGCTGCTGGAGCTGCTGACGAAGCAGGGGGTCAGCCTCATATTGGAGCGGTTTGCCGGGCGGCTGTTCTTCAAGGATGTGCTGAAGCTTATTCCGGGTCTTGGGACGGCGGCCAGTGCGTTGCTGGGCTATCAGCTGGCCCGAATGGCGGGAAATGATTACCGGGAGGATTGCCGGAGCTTCGCCGCGTCGGGGATGGATACCCTCATTGAAGAGCTGTTGGGGGAATGAAGCCTATTTAATAAGAGCAGCGGCAAGCCTCCCCTGCAGGGGAGGTCGGAGGTATCTGCCAGTCAATCTGGATGCCTCCCCTGAAAGGGGAGGTGGCCGAGCGTAGCGAGGTCGGAGGGGTTAATAAGACAGATGTAATTGATAGAACCCCTCAGTCGCCTTCGGCGCCAGCTCCCCTTTCAGGAGAGCCTGCTAGACGGGTTACAGGTTGCCCCTCAGTCGCTTTCGACTGCCACCTGCCCCAGAGGGGAAGGTATTGACCCTCTCCTATGGAGAGGGGGGACCAGCGAAGCTGGTGGGTGAGGTTGTTGTAAAGATAGATTGGAGGAGATAGCGATGGATTTCGAGAAAGAACGCACCCGCATCCTGATGGAAATGCTGGCGGAGAAGGAGACTGTCCTCCGCATCGGCCTCATCGGTCAGCCGGGGGCAGGGAAGTCCAGCCTCATAAATCGCCTTCTTGGGCGGGAGCTGTTTGCGGTAGGTGTTCACACCGATACTACCACCGAGGCGCAGCAGGAGAAGTACAACGATTTGGAAATCGTCGACCTGCCGGGCTACGGCACCGGCCGCTTTCCCTTGGAGAGCTGGCTGACGGAGTTCCGCCCACAGGAGCTGGATATGTATATCTTTGTCTTTGACGGCAAGCTTCACGATTCCGACGGAGAGATGTTCAGGCTGCTGGCCAAGTGGCAGCAGGAGCGTCAGCATCCCTACTTCATCGTCCGGAACAAGAGCGATGATATTTGGGAGCCCAGCCGCAGCGAGGAAGAGCTGCGGGCGGATATCGTGGCGGATGTGCGGGGGAAGCTGGGTGATTCCACAGCGCCGGTGTATTTCACCAGCTGTCGCAGCGGTGAGGGCATCGACACCTTGAAGCAGGCCATCCGCACTGAGGACAGGCTGGGAGTGAAGCGGTCGAAGATAATCGCCAACTTCCGGGCGGAGTCGGCGGAGGAGCTGTCGGAGAAGAAGCTGCTGGCGGAAAAGGCGGTAGGCAACTACGCTGTCATTGCCGCCGTAAACGGAATAAATCCTCTCCCCGGAGTGGACATCAGCGTAGATGTAGGCGTCATCAAGACGATGCTGGGGAAGATAAGGGATATCTACAACATCGACAGCGAGGAAATGAGCAAGTATGAGGTGCTGGCTCCGCTGTTGAAAAAGGTTACGGCCTTCTTCAGCGAGGATGCCATTCTTTCGCTGATCAAGACCTTTGCCTCCGAGGAGCTGGCCAAGTCTGTGGGAAAATATGTCCCGTTCCTCGGAATGTCTCTGGCCGCCGGAGCCGGCTATCTCATGACGAAAAAGATAGGCGACCGGTACAATGAGGACTGCTATGAGCTGATGAGCAGCTATATCGAGGAGGTCATCAGTAAAAACGCTAAGAAATAAAAGGACGGCGCAGCCGTCTATTCCTTAATATGGTTCCTCGCTAATGGAGTCTGAAAGAAAACCGCTAATCAACATCGGCACTTGACGATTGACGAGCAGGCTTGCGAAGTCAGAGTCTATGTGCCGCTATGTTGATTACCGAGCGAAAGCGGGTTTTCATCAGACTTCAATAGCGGGGTGCGTTAAATTCAAATATAAATAGAATTACCCGCAGCATACTGTATGACAGAAACTCACTTGCGTTCAGTTATTCACGCAGCGGTACTAAGCTCCTGCATCGCTTGCTAGCTCGCAGGTCGCTAAGTACCAGCGTGAATAAATGGTTTCTTTACATACATTATGCTGCGGGTTTTACATTAAGGTGTTGACAGCTTCGCTGTCTTTTTTATTTGTTTGTAGCCGGGCCGTGGGTGAACTGTGCCTTTGTCGTTACCGTCAGGAACAGCAGGGCGCAGGCGATGGTGATGACCGCCAGTGCCACATTGCCCCCCATGATACCGAGGGTGTCGAAGAGAACGCTGAAAATGATAGGGCCCAGTGCGGAACCGGCCGTGCTGTATATACCGAAGACCGTCTGAGCAGTAGAAGGCCCGGCGGCCTGTACTGACGACAGGGACATGAACAGGCCGTTCTGATAAGGTCTGCCGGCGGCATAGAACAGCTCGATGACGAAGCAGGCCAGATAGACGGTGTACTTGCTGGGAATCACCGGCAGCAGCAGCAGGGGGGCAACCATCAGGATGTTGGACACCACTGCCGCGTGGCGGTTGCCGAAGTGCTGACGCAGGGTGCGGATGATTACCGGAGCCACATAGGTGGCAAAGAGGCAGGCCAGCATCATTACACGACCCAGCTCGATAGCGGAAATGCTATGCTCCATCGAGTACAGCGGCAGAGCTACATCACGGTAGCAGCGCAGTACGGAAATTACGAGGAACAGCAGGAACAGCACGCCGAAGGTGTCCCTGTTGAACATCAGGAACCGGGGACCGTGAGGGGAAGCGTTTTCGGCGCCGCAGTCCTCCTTCTCCTCCGGCAGATAATTCCGGGAAAGCGCCACCAGCAGCAGGCAGACGACAGCGATAGCGGTGTACAGCTCAAATACGGCCCGTACTGAGAAGAAGGTCAGGATGATGGAGCCGAGACCGCTGCCTACCGCGATGCCGGCGGCCCGGCCGGACATGAGGTCGGAGAGCGCGCGGCTGCGGGCCTTCTCTGACTCAGTAGCACCAGCCGTGATAGACATACTGTTGAAAATAAACTCCCAGGCGAAGCCGCCCAGCAGGTAGGCGACAAGCCACGGCAGGTAGCTTTCGGTGGTAAGGAACAGCAGACCTGCCGGCAGATACAGGCAGTGACCGACAAAGAGAGCCATGCTGCTGCCCTGCCGGACAAAGAACCGGCCGCTGAGGACGGTGGCAATCATGCCGGCAACGAAGCTCAGGGAGAAGGGGAGCGTTACCCACAGGGCATTGGTGAGGTTTGATGCCTCTGCCAGATGGGCGAAGCTCTGGAGGAGGAATGGCGTCACCAGACCAAGCTGCAGACTGCGCAGGAACTCCAGCATACGGATGGGAGCGTAGTCGCAGATATGGCGGCGCTTCATCCGCTTTGCCTGCTTGTCTACCCAGTGAACAAGGAAGAAAATCAGCTCAATGATAGACATGACCACGATAATCATAGTCATGATGGAGGAGGCAGCGATTTCCCAGTAGCGGGCCTGACGAAGCTGCCGGAGGGCGTCGACCTTTGCCGCTACGACCAGAGCGCCGATGGTGGCACCATCCTCGCTTTTCAGCGGGCGGAAGTGGTATGACCAGGTGCCGTAGGAGTCCTGCTCCTCATGGACGAAGGTGGAGGTATTTTCGGCTACAGCCTTCAGGTAGTAGTACTGAGATGATGTAGTAGGAAGAATGCGGCCGGGGACGAAGGTGCCCTCCCGATTCATAAGCTGAGCCACTTTGTTGTCTACGGTATAGATAAGGTTGTAGGTGTAGTAGCTGTTGGGATTGCCCGACTCGGAGGATTGCCACTGGCCGATGAGGAAATCCAGCTCCTGCTTCAGGCCGGTGTATTCCGGGGAGGTGTGACTGCCCTGAGTGATCAGCTTCATCAGGGTGTCGGGCGGAAGCCTTTTCTCCATCAGAGCGGCGGTATAGCGGAAGCTGCTCTCCAGAGCAGTATCATCCGACCGGCGCAGCTCGTTGATGAACATGTTCATGACGATGGCGGTAACGAGGAGACCGGTGAGGACAATCATGCCCAGAACTACCGGCATGCGCTTGGGCAGCGTGTTGTCGGTGATGACGCGCTCGATGATGTGCTGGCGATACTCCTTGATGAGCCGTACCACCATCATTATGGCGGAGACCAGGATGAGGCACTGGAGAAGTATCCGGAGAGGCAGACGGTCATAGGTCAGCGTTGAGCGGGTGACGGTGTTGTTGTTTTCCAGCTCGTAGACCGTGTCCTGGAGATAATAGAAAATTTTGTTTCCGGAGACATAGAAGTTGTTGGCATATACATTCTTTGCCAGAATAGGCTGGAGAAGTCGGGGGCATTTCAGCTCAGTAGTGACGGCATCCGTGTAATAGAGACGGCCGTCAAAGCACATGACCGCCCAGGGAAAGCCCTTGTCATCAATGGTGGCAATGGAGCCGTCAGCATCCATTCGCAGCAGGGTATGACCCTTGGTACTGATGAAGATTCCCTTACTGACATTATCGTAGGAGGCGTCGATGATGCCCTCCCAGATAGTGGCATGGCGCTGCTCTTTCAGCTCCTTCGTATCGGGATTGAGGATAGAATGCTCCAGCCTGTCACCCTGGACGACGATGATGGACAGCTCGTTGCCGATGGGCTTTATCTTTCGGATGGTGCCGTAGAGGTGGGGCATATCGTCGGTGGTGTAGACCCTCTCATAGACTACATCCCGGAAGGAAAAATCCGGTCGGTAGCGGAGGATACGCTCCTTCTGTACCCGGGTGCTGGTGCCGTCGTAGACAATATCCGTGACGAAGATATCACCGTTTTCTGTCTCACGGACGCCGGTGGCGTACATGAAGCCGTCCTCCTGCTGCTCGCCCCGGATGGCCCGGACGAACTCCCAGTGGTCATTGGCGATGATGATATCCTTGCGGCCGTTGTCGATGATATAGTGGCGGCCGTTCTGACCGGAGCTGATGCCGCCGACAGCGGTGAATTTGTACACGGTGCCTACAGGAGCTGTGTCAAAGGCCAGAAGGTGATACAGAAACAGGCTGACGGAGAATATCAGCAGAGCCAGCAGACCGGGTATGTGCTTTATACCATTGATATTTATGGACATGGAATCACTCATTCCTGGAATTATTTGTTGTTTGTAATCTTTTATTATAAGGCAGGAACAGTCATAAATCAAATGATTTATCCTGGTGATTGTGGATATGTTTCTGAGGAGTCCCACTATTCCAACCTTCGTCTGGCTGACCTGCAGAAGCTGGAGGTCCGTCTCATCAAGTGCGATGATTGGGGAGATATGATTCCGGAGGACTTTGAGGCGCAGCTTGCTCCGGAGCGTCCGGCACTGGTGGTTTACTCAATAGGCACCACCTTCAAGGGGGCATTGACAATCAGGCGACTCTCAATAAGGTGCTGGAGAAGGTAAAGCCGGTGACAGTCTACCGTCATATTGACGCGGCTCTCTTCGGCGGCAAGCTGGCTCATGTCGTCATCATGCAGCACTGCGATAAGAAGCTGCTGGATGAGTTCCTGAGGGATCTGGCGGCTGAGATGAAGAAGTAAATAATAGAGAAACTCCGTTGTCCCGGTAAGGGCAACGGAGTTTTTTACATGATAATTTGACTTAACAAAGACCCTCCCCTATGGGGAGGGGGGACCGGCGAAGCCGGTGGGTGAGGTAACTGATAATCTGTATAATGACCCTCCCCTATGGGGAGGGGGGACCGGCGAAGCCGGTGGGTGAGGTTATGGCTTAGAATTTCTGCAAATATTTTCCCACAGTCTCACCGATGATTTTCTTGGCGGAAGCATCGGGATGAAGTCCGTCGGCGCTGCAGCTTTCCCGGAGCCAGCCTTTTTCGTCCACAAGCTCCGGTGAAGCAATGTCGATGAAGTATTCCCGGCTCCGTATCCACTGGTTGACGGCGATGAGTTCGGACTGCCAGCCTTCGGCTACCGGCTCGATATCGGTAATTTCTGCCATGCGCTGAGGATTCAGGGGCAGCACGGTAGAGAATACGGGGGTGATTCCGTTTTCCCAGGCGGATTCCTCCAGCCAGGCGAGGTTGGCGATGATGCTGTCGGCATCTAAGCCAATCCGCAGGTCATTTATTCCGCCCATGATGAGCAGGGTCTCCGGGGCGAATGGCAGCACATCGTCTTCAAAACGGTCGGTGAGGTCGCCGGTGGTATCGCCGGAGCGGCCGAGGTTCTTTATGGGTACCGGACTATAGCTCATGTAGGTGTACATGGGGTAGCAGGGAGGCGCAGCGATGGAGCCGCCGCCATGAGTGATACTGTCGCCGAGGGCGGCGATTTTCACCTCAGAGGGGGATTTCACCCGGAAGAACTGGGGCTCCGACCAGTCGTCACCCTGACTGCTGCTGCGCAGGGGGCGGACCCGCCAGAAGTAATTGCCTGGCCGGCTATAGGCCATAGGGTCAAAGAAGGCAATTTCCTCGGTGTGATAGATTGCCTGTAGGTAGTCGGCATCTCCGCTGTCATTCTGAACCCGCCGCCAGACCTCCACCTCGTATAGGGGTGTATCGTCACGGGGAATCCAGGCGTATGACGGATACAGAGGAGCATCGGTCATCTTGTCCAGCTCTCCGGTGATGAGCAGCGTGGGGGAGTCAAATACTCCGGCGGTGACAGGCAGGGGGGCAGAGAAGCCGGATATGGGCCGGTTGCTGTAGTCGAGACCGCGGACTGTCCAGCGGGCCTTTGCCAGTGCCTCGGTACTGGCAGGGTAGTGGTTGTGTGCGCGGTTCAGAAATGTGCCGTTGGTATACAGTACCTGACGGAGGATTACATTGTCCGGTGTGTTCCGCTCATCGGCCAGCAGGAGAAATTCATAGTTCACAGCGTTGGGGATTGGTTCCCATTTCAGGCTTATGGTGCCGGGAGTATGGGTGATTTTTACTGCCGGGGAGGCGGGCTTGTCGGCCTTGTTTATCCTGCCAGGATTGCCGGTCTTGTCAGCCTTCGGGGTGTCCCGGATGATTGTCTGGGCGAAGGAGACGGGAAAGGGAAACGACAGGCCAAGGAGCCGGGGCAGGAAGGTGAGGCCGGCGGCGAGAAGCAGCGTCATGAGAAGGGCAATAAGGGCGGCCAGGATATATCTGCGGCAGCCGCTTGATTGTTTTTTATTTGACATAGCAATTTATGAATGAGATTCTGTGATAGCCTCCCCTCCAGGGAAGGTGGCTCGCGAAGCGAGACGGATGAGTATCCACTATTCCATATAGAGACCTTCCCCTCTGGGGAAGGTGGCTCGCGAAGCGAGACGGATGAGTATCCACTATTCCGTATAGTGACCCTTCCCCTTTGGGGAAGGTGGCTCGCGCAGCGAGACGGATGAGTATCCACTATTCCGTATAGTGACCTTCCCCTTTGGGGAAGGTGGCTCGCGAAGCGAGACGGATGAGGTTGTCAGTATCCCCTCAGCTGCCGGATAAAGGCAAGGGATCGGGGACGGCATCCGGTGCGTCGGGCAAGAGTATCCATCACGAATGCTTCACAGGCGGCAATCTGACTGCGCCTTGCGGTGAAGGCAGGAGGATTTTTCCAGTCGAGGCCGGCGAGGATGGTGAGCAGCTCCGCCTGCTCCGGCGGTGGGGCGGGGGCTTCGTTGCTGCCGGCAGCGTCCTCAGAGATGATCTCGCCCCAGCCGGTAAGGCTGAGAAGCTGGACGATTGCCGAGAGTGCCACTAGCTGCGGATTTCGCTCGGCCAGGGACAGCAGGATGTCGGTGAGGGCATCGTAAACCCTCTCGTCGGGGACATGGTCGGGGCTAAGGTGGGCGGCAATCTCGGTGATGAGGGAGCCGTAGGCGAGCCGCTCGATGTCCTCGGAGATGGTGCGGTGCCGATCCAGCGATGTGTATTGCCGAATGGTGTCCAGATGGGAGTCGCTGCCGCCCTCTGCCAGGGTGACCTTTATCTCGCCGAACAGCTGAATGCCGGCGAGTGGACTGCGGGAGCGGCGGCTACCGTAGGCTGCTGCCCGGACGAGGCCGTGATCTCTGGTGAAGAGGGTGATGATTTTGTCCGCCTGACTCCAGTCCTTCTGCATGAGGACGATTGCGTCGTCAGTGTAGGTGGATGAACTTGCCATAATTTACTGTCTATGATTCTATAAGACTGACCATCATATAGTGCCCGACAGAAACTCGCTCTCGCTGTTTAATCAGCGCAGCAGTACTAGGCTCTGACTTCACAAGCCTGTTCGTCAATCGCCAAGTACTGACGCTGATTAACGGTTTCTTTGCGGGCACTATATTGATGGACTTAAATTTATGATTCTATAAGACTGACCATCATATAGTGCCCGACAGAAACCCGCTCTCGCTGTTTAATCAGCGTAGCAGTACTAGGCTCTGACTTCACAAGCCTGTTCGTCAATCGCCAAGTACTGACGCTGATTAACGGTTTCTTTGCGGGCACTATATTGATGGATTTACATTAAGGAATAATTGGTCGCATCAGACCTGCCCTTTTGCAGATGGGGGAGAAGTGTTTGGGTGAGGTAACTAATAATCAGTATAATGACCCTCCCCTATGGGGAGGGGGGACCGGCGAAGCCGGTGGGTGAGGTTTACCATCAGCCCTCTAAAAACGCGTTCGGGTCGGTGCTGGTAAGTCCCAGTGACTTCAGCATTCCCGATTTGTTGCGCCAGTCCTTCTTTACCTTGACCCAGAGATCGAGGTAGACCTTGGAGCCGAGGAGAGCCTCGATTTCATGGCGGGCGCCGGCGCCAATCTGCTTCAGCATGGAGCCGGATTTGCCGATGATGATGCCCTTCTGGGTTTCGCGCTCCACGAAGATGGTGGCCCGGACGAATACATCACCGGAGGGACGGGTTTTCATTTCGCTGACTTCTACAGCGACGGCATGAGGTACTTCGTCCCGGGTGAGGTGGAGTACCTGCTCACGGATGAGCTCGCCGGCGATTAGTCGCTCCGGCTGGTCGGTAATCATGTCGTCCGGATAGTATTGGGGGCCTTCCGGCAGGAGCTTCTTTACTTCGTCGAGGAGGTCGTGGAGATTTGATTCGCAGGCAGCGGAGATAGGAACGATGGAGGCGAAGTCATAGAGTCTGCTGTAGGTTTCCATGATGGGCAGCAGCTCTCCGGGGGTAGGAATGAGGTCGATTTTGTTGATGGCGAGGATGACAGGAGCCTGTGCTTTTTTCAGCCGCTCGATGATGTAGCGCTCGCCGCCGCCGGTTTTTTCGGTGGCATCAACAACGAAAATGATGGCGTCCACTTCGTTGAGGGTTGACTCTACCGCTTTGGCCATGTACTCGCCCAGCTTGGAGATGGGCTTGTGTACACCTGGGGTGTCCAGCATGACAATCTGAGCATCCGGTTCCGTAAGGATGGTGAGGATGCGGTTGCGGGTGGTCTGGGGTTTGTCACTGGTGATGGCGATTTTCTGACCGATGATGGCGTTGGTCAGAGTGGATTTGCCCACATTGGGGCGGCCGATGATGGTTACGTATCCTGATTTGTGTGCTGGTTTTGAGGTAGTCTTGTCCAAATTAATTCTCCTTTTTATGTATATGTTTTTGCTGGCAGGATTGAAAGCCTCCTCTGGAGGGGAGGTGGCCCGCGAAGCAGGTCAGAGGGGTAAACGCCCCACCTCATGAATAAGGTCAGCCGAAAACACATTTTCATTCGGTTATCCACGCAGCAGTACTAAACTCCTGCGTCGCAAGCCTGCTCGCAGGTCGTTAAGTACTGGCGTGGATAAACGGTTTTCTTACTGACTTTATTCATGAGGATTTACATTGGGGAAAAGACGCTTCGTTGTCTTTTTATCTGGAGATCCCCAGCGCCTCCATGACGATGCGCTGCTCTTCCTCCATCTCAAGCCGCTCATCCTCCTCCATGTGGTCATAGCCAAGGAGGTGGAGAAGTCCGTGGACGGTGAGGAATGCGATTTCCCGTCGGTAGCTGTGGCCATATTCCTCGGCCTGTTCGGCAGCCCGCTCAAGGCTGATGATGATGTCGCCGAGGATGTTTATTTCTGCGTCCTCTATTTCCGGCTCGTCGCTTTCGTTGAGGGCGAAGCTGATAACATCGGTGGGCCGGTCAACACCTCGGTATTCACGGTTGATGACATGGATATGCTCGTTGTCAGTGAGGGTGACGGAAAGCTCGGCGTTATCCAGACCGTAAAGCTCCGAGACTTTGGCGGCGGCGGCTTCGACGGTGGGGATGATGATTTCATCTACCGTCAATTCTTCCGGGTCGCGGCTGATTAAAACATTCATTAAAGTTCCTCTGTAATTGCGATTATCTTTACTTACCGACCAATATCATCTAACGGAGACCCGTTTGCGCTTAATAGATGATATTGCCGTTGATTTCTTTAGGAGACCATCCCCTCTGGGGAAGGTGGCTCGCGGAGCGAGACGGATGAGTATCCGCTATTCCGTATAGAGACTTTCCCCTCTGGGGAAGGTGGCTCGCGAAGCGAGACGGATGAGTATCCCCTATTCCGTATAGAGACCTTCCCCTCTGTGGAAGGTGGCTCGCGAAGCGAGACGGATGAGGTCTAGTCCGCCCTTTTTAAGGGCGGTGGTGGGTTAACTGATGAATCTCATTTCTCCGCTCTGTCATAGGCAGCCACTATTCGGCTGACTACATCGTGGCGGACGATGTCATCGGCGGTGAGATGAGCGATGCCTACGCCCCGGACATTTTGCAGGACTGACAGAGCTTCATCGAGACCGGAACGGACGCCCCGCGGCAGATCCGCCTGCGCACAGTCGCCGGTGACAACCATCTTGGAGCCGTGACCAAGACGGGTGAGGAACATTTTCATCTGCTTGCCGGTGGTGTTCTGTCCCTCGTCAAGAATGACGAAGGCTTCGCTGAGAGTGCGGCCGCGCATATAGGCAAGAGGGGCGATCTCGATGATGCCCTTGGCCATCAGCTTCTGATAAATGTCATGGCCCATCAGCTCTGCCAGTGCATCGTAGAGGGGGCGGAGATACGGGTCAACCTTGTCGGAGAAATCTCCCGGCAGGAAGCCCAGCCGCTCACCTGCCTCCACTGCGGGGCGGGTCAGTACAATGCGGTTTACCTCATGCGCGCGGAGTGCAAGGACGGCCATGGCCACCGCGAGGAAGGTTTTTCCGCTGCCGGCGGGCCCTTCGGCGATGGTCACATCGTTGCGCTTGATGATGGAAATATATTCCTGCTGGCCAAGGGTTCTCGCCCGTACAGGTTTGCCGCCGTGGGTGGCCATCAGCACATCGCCGAAAAGGCGGTGCAGGGATTTTTCCTCTCCCGACTCCACCATCTGTACCGCATAGCGAACCTCCTGCGCCGTGAGGCTGGTGCCGCGGCGGACCAGGGACAGGAGCGCGGTGACGGCAGAGACGGCACCCCGGACCCGATGAGCGGAGCCGGTGATGGTCAGCACATCTCCGTGGGTGATGAAGCGGCAGTCGAAGCCTTCCCGCAGGATTTTCAGCAGTTCATCCCCCCGGCCCAGCAGCTCGTAAGCCTCCCGCCGGTCGGAGAGGGGAATGCTTTCCTCGATGACAGCAAGATCATCTGCGGTGAGTTCGGCAAATATGTTTTTATCTTCTTCCGGAATATTTTTCTCCAGAGTGATTCATCCTTTCGGGATTCATTTTGTCTATATCCATTCAATTTTACAGTATTATTGAGGAAAACTCAAATAGGAGAAAGAAATTTTTTGCTTTGGGGATTTCGGCAGAGCATATTCCTGCTGAATTTGTTTTGGATATATTGTGTCATTGCTCTTTGGTGGACACAATATATAGTGGTTGACAAACCCCTGCCGTATTTTATATAATAACCGATGGCTAGAATCGTTTATTTAGATTGATAGCGGGATTTTATGCCCAAAAATAGAAGAAAAAGGAGGCATTCGCCGTGAAGAGAACTTACCAGCCGAATAAGCACAAGCGCAAGATGGATCATGGTTTCCGTGAGCGCATGAAGACCAAGGGCGGTCGTCAGGTACTCGCAGCCCGTCGCAAGAAGGGCAGAAAGAAGCTGTCTGCATAATTGAAAGGGGTGTGATCACCCCTTCTTTTTTTAGGAGACAGACATCGGTCATTCCTATGAAAACACTCACCTTGCCCCGTCGGCATATAATAAAGAAGAAAAGTGAATTTCAGCTTGTCTACGCAAAGGGAAAGGGCTTATCAGGACGATATATAATACTCCGTGCATTGAGGCGCGGCCCGGAGAATCCCGGAGTCAAAAAATCCGTCCGTGAGTCCGTGGTATTGGAATATTCGAAGCTCCCCACCAAGCTGGCTGTAGCAGCCGGGAAGAAGCTGGGCTGTGCCGTAGTCCGCAACAGAGTGAAGCGCATCCTTCGGGAGGCTTTCCGTCTGGAGCAGGAGTCTATAGCCACCGGCTGGTCTCTGATGCTCATCGGCCGGCCTGCTGCCGTCACCGCTCACACGGACGAGATTCGCCGTGAGCTGCGGTATCTGCTGAAGAAGACAGAGCTTCTGAAGTGAACGCTATGGCTAAAGCAATTCTCATCGCCATCATCCGGTTTTATCGAAGCTGTATTTCGCCTCTGAAGGCACCCTGCTGCCGTTTTTATCCTACCTGCTCAGAGTACGCTCTCACCGCTATCGAGCGATACGGAGCAATGAAGGGCGGCTGGCTGGCGCTGAAGAGGATTTTTCGCTGTCGGCCTTTCGGGCCTTATGGTTACGACCCTGTGCCGTGACCGGTTTTTTTACAAATCTCCAGTAATGTTTCGCAACAATTTCGTTTCACCCTCTATGAAGTTCAGGATGTGATTTTTTGGATTTTTCAGGAATCTTTGATCCCATTGCCCATCTGGTAGCAAGTCTCATCGAGATGTTCTACAAAATGACGGGCGTTGCAGGCGTGCCCAGCTATGGCCTGGCCATTATACTCTTTACTATCGTAATCAAGTGCGCCATGTATCCTCTGACTGTGAAGCAGGTCAAGTCCATGAAGGCCATGGGCTCCCTCCAGCCGAGAATCAAGAAGATTCAGGCCCAGTACAAGGATGACCCCATGCTCATGCAGGCAAAGCTGAAGGAGCTTTACGCAGAAATCGGCGTCAGCCCGCTGGACGGCTGCCTGCCCATGCTCATCCAGATGCCGGTGCTTATGGCCGTCTACTATGCACTGCAGTCCCTTACCTACGAGGGCAATCCCAGCTTCCTCTGGATTGCCAACCTTTCCGAGCCAGATCCTACCTATATCCTGCCGGTGCTGTCTGCCGCGACCACTTATGTGGTATCTGCCCAGACTGCTGCTGAGGGCAACAAGTCCCTCAAGTATATGACATTCATCATGCCACTCTTTATCGGTTATATCAGCCTTCAGTTTGCGGCCGGTCTCATCGTATACTGGGTAACGATGAACTGCGTACAGATTATCCAGCAGTGGTGGATGAATCGTCAGGATCTTTCTCTCAAGATTGAAAAGGCACCTGCCAAGGAGACCGCTGAGTCTGCCGATAGTGCCGAGGAGACCGCTGAGTCTCAGAACAAAAGCAGGGAGCGCAAGGTAAAGAAGTTTAAGCGCCCAAAGAAGAACAAGTAAGGAAACACTGATTAATGAGCCGAATCAGATTGATGCAGATTTTGTGTCCGATGACAGGCGATAAATCCGCAGTGTGGTGACCCCCACATAAGGATTTGTCAACTGTCAGTGGGCGCGGAAGATGCATCAAGATGAATGGCGTAATTTAATCAGTGGTTCCGTATAAAGCGAGGATAATAAATGGCAGCAATTATTGAAGCCACAGGCAAGACTGTGGAAGCAGCCTATGAAAACGCCCTGAAGGAACTGGGCGTCAGCCGTGAACAGACAGAGATGGAAGTGATCACCGAGCCGAAATCCGGCTTCCTCGGTATCTTCGGCGGTACCGATGCCAAGGTGCGGGTTACTGTAAAGGCGCTCAGCGTCATTGAGACTGCTGAGGCTTTCCTCCGCAATATCTTCCGTCTGATGAATCTCCCCATCGACCTTACTGTCACCGATGACGGCGAAATCGCCACCATCCATCTCATCGGAGACAATCTTGGTGTCCTCATCGGCAAGCATGGTCAGACTCTGGACAGCCTCCAGTATCTCACCAATCTGGCCGCCAACTGCGGTATCAACGAGAACCGCCGCCGGATTTTCATCGATATTGAGGATTACCGTTCCCGCCGTGAGGAGACACTGCGTCTCCTGGCCAAGCGTTTGGCTGACAAGGCCCGCAAGACCGGCGAGAAGATTATGCTTGAGCCTATGAATTGCCATGAGCGCAAGATTATTCACCTGACCCTTCAGGACAATCCCAAGGTCAAGACCTACAGCTTCGGTGAGGAGCCTCACCGTAAGGTAGTGATCGAGCCGAAGAATCTGGGTCACGGCGAGTATGAGCGGAGCAGCTATCGCGGCGGTCACGGCAGCCGCGGCGGCTATCGGCCTCCGAAGCGCACCTTTGAAGAGGCCTTCGGCTACGAGCAGGCTGAGCCGGCTGAGGGCAGCTACGAGAATCATCAGACTGAGCGGCAGACCGAGACCGGCGCTGAAGAGCGCGGCGGCTATCGTGGCCGCGGCGGTCGTGGTGGTTTCCGCGGTGGTCGCGGCGGCCGCGGAGGCTTCCGTGGTGATCGCGGCGGTCGTGGCGGTTTCCGTGGCGGACGCAGCGGCGGTCGCTTCGAGAGGTCCCCTTACACCGATCCGAATTATGAGCCGGATTTCTCCATGTTCAACGAGAGCGTAATCAGGGCTCAGAAGGAAGCCGAGGCTGCACAGGCAAGCCAGCAGCAGCAGGAATAATTAAAATAAAACCCGATGG
>JAFNYY010000009.1 GCA_017383125.1 Schwartzia sp. (in: firmicutes) | reverse complement strand
TGTTATCCAGCCGCCGATTACAGCGTAGTAGGCAAGGATTATCGCCGGGACACAGAAGATGATTATTCCCAGCGGCTTCCACTTCTTCGATATCTTTTCATAAGCATGGACAGCGCTGCATTTCGTCCGGCGTCCGATAACTATATCCGTCATCAGCAGGCTGTAGCCGAAGGTCAATACAAGGACGAGATAAATGAAAAGGAAAACGCCGCCGCCATCCTTTGCCGCCAGATACGGGAATCGCCAAAGGTTACCGACGCCTATAGCGCTGGCCGCCGAGGCCAGTACAAAACCCAGCTGACCGCTGAAGCTTCCGGACTTCTTAGTTGTACTCAAATCTTATCACGCAGCTTCCGTTATTATTTAAGCCTCACAAAAGGCACAAACTTCAATGCCGTTAAAGACTCAGGAAAAAATATTATATCACAGTAATCTCAAATAACAAAGCGCACCGCCGGAATTGTCCAGCGATGCGCCTGAAAAATTTCCTAAAAATGTGTCACCTTACAGCTAAGACGATTTACTTCGCCCCTACTACAAGGGCCTTTACATTGACATTCAGTTTTCTGACCACCATTCCTGTCTGCAGCTCCAGTTGCTTCTTGGTCTCGTTCTGTATCGCCATCATCAGCTGAGGGATGTTCTTGCCGTAAACAGCCAGCACTACACTGCAGGAGATAACCAGACCGCGATGCTCATCATCCTCGGTAATCTGCTCTACCTTTATATCAGATACCTTACGGACAGCCTCATTGCCGCCGATAAGTATACGGACAATATCGCTGATTGCCCGGTCATCTATTATAAGCTTTCCGTAGTAGCTGAAGATAGGCCGAACGATTGACTTCTCTCCCAGACGGCGCCGCTTCTTGCCGCCGTTAAACAGGGAGCGTATCGGGTCGATAAGGTACCCGGAAAAATGAGGAGCCAGCTCAATCGATGGGACGGGAATGATGTGCATTCCCTTCTTCATACGGATTTCGTGAGCCTTCTCCATCTCCTCCGGCGTAGCCACATCCTCAATGCGAACAATGCGGCTGATTGGCGGAAGCCCAAGCTTTTTGGCAATCTTCCCTACCATGTTATCGGAGGTTCCGATGATGAGAATACGATTCGGCATATCCTCACGGAGTGCCTCTCCTACTTCCTCGGCGTGGCCGGGCAGAACAAATATTGCCCGACGGACCGCCATTATTTTACTCTTTTCATGCTTGGCGGATTTACCGGCTACGATTTTGCCGTCTCTGATGAGAATGCCGTCATCAATGATGGCATCCGCCTGATATTCATTGGCTACCATGAGAGCCCGGTGGCTTTTGCCGGTACCGCTCTGGCCAACAAGAGCAATTACTTCCATCTTATTTACCTTATACAGAATAATTACTTATTCATTGCTTCCACAAGAAGACGAGCCAGCTCGTCCTCTATGGTAAACTCTCCCAAGGACTCAGGATAGCGGCCGGGAATGCCATGGAAATCAGAGCCGCCTGTCTTCAGCAGGTCATGCAACTCCGCAAGCTGACCATACCGTCGCACATCCTCACCGTTGTGTTGAGGATAATAAACCTCAATTCCTGCCACATCCAGCTTCAGCAGCTTCGACAATACGGCATCGCTGCCGATAAGAAGCGGATGGGCGACAACCGGCAAACCGCCGGCAGCTCGAACGAGCTCAACAGCTTCCGCAGAATCAATGCGGTACCGGGGAATATAGGCAGGCTTTCCCTGACCAAGCAGCTCATCAAAAGCGGCACGGACTGTAGGGAAATGTCCCTTCTTTACCAGCACGCGGGCCACATGAGAACGACTCACCGAGCTACTGGTCCCGGCTACCTTCAGCACCTCTGCCTCAGAGATATCGTAGCCAAGTTCCTGCAGCTTCTCCAGCATCATAGCCAGACGCTGCCATCTGTCCTCGCTTATCTCCACCAGGCCGTCAGCCAGGGCTGCGCTGTAAATATCGACATTGTAGCCCAAAATATGGACTTCCTTGCCGTCACATTCCGTGGACAGCTCGATACCGGGGATTATGGTCATCCCCTTCACATTGTCCTTCTCATTCTCGTAGAGATGACGAATACCATCTACCGTGTCATGGTCTGTGATGGCTATCGTACTGAGACCTGCCTCTTTGGCAGCCGTCAACACTTCTTCCGGGGTCAGCCGGCCATCGGAGAATGATGTATGAATATGCAAATCACTTGACATAATAATTCCTAACGGCCTGCGGCCTTCACTGCTTCAATAAAATTCGCTCTATGGCAATCGCCTTGTTCGTCTTGTCATCCACATCTATGATTACACCGCTGTACACGCTGGGACCTGACTCCGCCACAGCGAAGCGCACCGGCATGCCGGTAGTAAAACGGCGGATTATGCACTCCACCTCGTCTCCGATAACAGAGTCCCAGGGTCCTGTCATACCCAAATCGGTTATATAGGCCGTCCCCTGATGGAGTATCCTCTCATCGGCGGTCTGAACATGGGTATGAGTCCCCACGACAGCTGTAACCCTGCCGTCCAGATACCAGCCGAGCGCCATCTTCTCCGAGGTGGTCTCCGCATGGAAATCCACGAGGATAATATCCGCCTTGCCCTTCAGCTCATAAAGAATATCTTCAATCTTCTGAAAGGGGCAGTCAATGGGGGGCATGAAGGAACGCCCTGACATATTCACGACAGCGATTCGCTTCGACCGGAGCTGATATATGCACCAGCCCTTGCCGGGAGTCCCCGGGGGATAATTTGCCGGTCTTACGAGATAAGGCTCATCATCGATGAAGTTCATTACTTCTTTGTTATCCCAAATGTGGTTGCCGCTGGTAACCACATCTGCACCGGCCCGGCACATCTCATCAAGAGCCTTGCGGACGATTCCCTTGCCGCCGGCAGAATTCTCGCCGTTCACCACGACGAAATCTATTTTGTGCTTTGCTTTCAGCTTCGGAGTCAGCTCACTGAATATCTCCCGACCCAGTCTGCCGAAAACATCGCCAACCATCAGTATTCGCACAGGTACCTCACTTATTGTAAACCATTACCCGGCCGGCTTCGCGATAGCCCACCAGTGTTTCGGATATAACCCCGTAACGCACCGAACCGAGAATGTTATCGATATTCTCCTCATGGGCAAGCCTCGTTGCCTCATCGGGAGTGTTTTTCTCCATATCCGGGTCAGTAACCAGCGATTCCCCAAAGGTGTCCTTTACCAAAGAGGAAATCAGCTTAATCTCTCCCCGGCTGATTGTCGCCATATCCCGCTTGATTCCGAGAATGGCCGCCTTTCCGTTGCCCTCGAGAGTGATATTCAGCTTTCCTTCCGGCAGCCCCAGCAGACTGTGATATGTGCTGATGCTCTCGGTGAGAAACCGGCCAAAGCTCTTATTCTCCTCATCACCGGGGAGCCTGTTCAGAGCAAAAGACATCTGAAGAGTCTCACCCTTCGCCGGATCAAAGGTAACAGTCCCAATCTCCGGATAACAAAGAAGCAGCGTCATCAACAGATTGACACCGTCCATATTCGGTTTACGCTGGCGGCGCAAAAATGACATCTGACTCAGCTCCTGTCTTTCATAATTATCTCAGAAAAAAGAGAGTGCTGCATAAGGCAACACTCTCTTGTAACTTCTGCCACGCTATTATATTTTATACCCTTTACTTTGCGTAGTCAACTACCCTCGTCTCGCGGATGATGGTAGCCTTAATCTGACCCGGGTACTCAAGCTCGGCTTCAATCTTCTTCACGATGTCGTGAGCAAGAGCGACGGCGGAAACATCATCCACCTTGTCCGGCTTGACCATTACGCGAATCTCGCGGCCGGCCTGAATCGCGAAGCAATCCTCAACAGCCTCGAAGGACTTGGCAATGTCCTCAAGGCGGGAAAGACGCTTAATATAGGATTCGAGGCTCTCCCGGCGTACGCCGGGACGAGCTGCTGAGATGGCATCAGCTGCCGCTACCAGCACAGCCTCGACGGTGAGAGCTTCACAGTCGCCGTGATGGGCAGCAATGGCGTTGATGACTTCCTTGGACTCACGATACTTCTTGGCAAGGTCAGCACCGATGGTGACATGCGGTCCCTCGACTTCGTGGTCCACGGACTTACCGATATCGTGGAGAAGACCGGCACGCTTGGCCAGGGTAACATCTACACCCAACTCTGCCGCCATGACGCCGGCAAGGTGAGCGACCTCCACGGAATGATTGAGGACATTCTGTCCATAGCTTGTACGATAGCGCAGACGGCCGAGGAGCTTTACCATTTCCGGATGGAGACTGGTAATGCCGGTCTCAAAGAGTGCCTGTTCACCGGCCTCTTTGATTCGCTGGTCTACTTCACGGCGAGCCTTTTCAACCATCTCTTCGATACGAGCGGGATGGATACGGCCGTCGGTGATGAGCTTTTCCAATGCTACACGGGCAATCTCACGGCGAACCGGATCAAAGCCCGAAAGGATGACGGCTTCAGGTGTATCGTCAATGATGAGGTCTACGCCGGTCATTGTCTCAATGGCCCGGATGTTGCGGCCCTCTCGTCCGATGATACGGCCCTTCATCTCATCATTCGGCAGGGCAACTACCGATACGGTGGTCTCCGCTACCTGATCGGCGGCACAGCGCTGAATTGCCTGAGACACGATATCCCGCGCCCGCTTGTCGGCCTCATCCTTTGCCTGCTGCTCATACTCTTTAATCATGACCGCTTTTTCATGCTTCAGCTCTTCTTCAGCCTTGGAGAGGAGGAGAGTCTTTGCGTCATCGGCTGTCATTCCGCCGATGCGCTCCAGCTCAGCCTTTTGCTCTTCTTTCAGAGCATCAATCTCCTGTTGGCACTTATCGATTTTCGCTTCGCGGTCAGCGAGGGCACCTTCCTTCTTCTCGATGGACTCGAGTTTCCGGTCGAGGTTTTCCTCCTTCTGTACGAGACGGCGCTCAGCCCGACTAAGCTCGGAACGACGGTCTTTCGTTTCCCGTTCCAGATCCTGACGGAGACGCTGTACATCCTCCTTGGCATCCTGGACAATTTCCCTGCCGCGGCTTTCAGCCTTTGCTTCAGCTTCCTCGACAATCTTTTTTGCCTGAGCTTCTGCCGAGCCGATTGCCTTTTCAGCCGTACTGCGACGGAGCATATATCCGCCACCCAGTCCCGCTGCGAGAGCGATTACTGCTGCTAAAACTAATTCTACGATCATCTTCACCCCCTGTGTGTTTAATATAGTATAGATATGTGATTCTTTGCATAAAAAATCCCATGCCTTTCTATTTTATAGATTTTTCGTCCCGGTGTCAATCTGAAAATATCTTTCATATAACTGTACGAAACAATCTTAAAGCAAAGGCATGGGCATTGTGTCAGAAAACTTCCGTCAGCGGGCAATTAGGGCGCAAGCGCAGTAATTCTCCATGGGGCAGAAGCAGTAAATAGACAGCTCCTTGTTTACCTCCGGAGAAAAGGCGGTAATGACCCGCGTCACCTTATTCAGCGCCACATCACCATAGGTCAGCAGCCACTTGGGGTCTCCGTTGCGGAATACCTCATAGAAGGAGCGGTTTATCATGTCTTCTACAGGTAGGCCTTCAAGGTTCGCCATTTCCTTGTTGCAGTATCGAAATACAAAATCCAACCCGTGTCCGTTCTTGTCAAAAACAAGCTCTATTATACAGAAGGCAATCGGCATTTCATCGAAGATTGCAAACTGCTTCAGCATACTGGTTACGCCGTCTTCGCCGCCGGGCATCGAAAGGTTTGACAGGCCCTGCCTCGGGTCTGTCGTTGTCCAGCCGTTTCTTTCACCCTGCTTCAAGAATCTCGCATTCCTCTGATGTTCACCGGTATTGCGAACCCGTCCGAGGAAGGTTGCCCCGTCCTTCATGGTATAGGTGAGCTTTTCGATTTTCTCAACCTGCGCTATCGCAACGATAACACTCTTGTTTATAGACCAGAATCTGTTTTCCGGCAAATCATCCATGAGATTTTTCAGAGGATGATATGTTTCACTCTCCCTGCCATCAATCAGATGAACGATGCTTTTTGGACCCCGACGATATATATAGGCGACATTTCCCGGTACGATTCTGTGCTTTACGAAATAATTCTTTTCTCTCATTTTTGTCAATCTCCGCATATATTTGTTTCATTGAAATTATTCTACATTATACCACGAAGTAACATCTTAAGCATCAGCTAAACGCAATTATTTTTCTTCCTTCCATGTTAAACTCATACCGTTGTCAATTAAACGCATTAAATAAACGAAAAAATCAGCCGACAGATTTCTCTGTCGGCTGATGAATAATTCTGTTGGCGTTCCGATCACATCATCGGGGGCATACCGCCGCCCATGCCTGCAGGAGGCATAGCAGCTGCTGCCGGAGCCGGCTTGTCAGCTACGAGGGTCTCAGTGGTGAGAACCATAGCAGCGATGCTGGCAGCATTCTGGAGAGCGGAGCGGGTAACCTTTGCCGGATCAACGATACCGGCAGCAATCATATCTACATACTCGCCGGTGAGAGCATTGAAGCCCTTGCCGGTGGTCTTTACCTTCTCTACGATTACGGAGCCTTCCTCGCCGGCATTCTCTGCAATCTGGCGAACCGGCTCTTCGATAGCACGCTTTACCATCTGGACGCCGACCTTGACATCGCCTTCAGCCTCGATGTCATCGAGAGCCGGGAGAATGTCGATGAAGGTCTTGCCGCCGCCGGCAACAATGCCTTCCTCAACTGCTGCACGGGTAGCGTTGAGAGCATCCTCAATGCGGAGCTTCTTGTCGCGCATCTCGACTTCGGTAGCAGCACCGATTTCGATAACAGCAACGCCGGAGGAGAGACGACCAAGACGCTCTTTGAGCTTCTCACGGTCGAAGTCAGAGGTGGTCTCAGCAACCTGACGCTTAATCTGCTCAACACGGGCAGCGATTTCAGCCTTGTCACCGATACCGCCGACGATGGTGGTGTTATCCTTGGTGGAAACCACCTGACTGCAGTGGCCGAGGTCTTCGATGGTTACGCTGTCAAGCTTGCGGCCCAGCTCTTCGCTGATGAGGTTAGCCTTGGTGAGGATAGCGATATCCTGGAGCATAGCCTTGCGGCGATCGCCAAAGCCCGGAGCCTTGATGGCGAGAACCTTCAGAGTGCCGCGGAGCTTGTTGATGATGAGAGTGGAGAGCGCTTCACCCTCGATGTCCTCAGCGATGATAACCAGCTCGGAACCCTGACGCATAATCTGCTCGAGAACCGGGAGAATTTCGCTGACGGTGTTAATCTTGCGGTCGGTGAGGAGGATGAACGGTTCCTTAGCGACAGCTTCCATCTTCTCTGCATCGGTAACCATGTAGGGGGAGATGTAGCCGCGGTCGAACTGCATACCCTCAACAACCTTCAGATTGGTTTCCATGGACTTGGACTCTTCAACGGTGATGACGCCGTCGTTGCCAACTTTGCCCATAGCCTCAGCAATGAGACGACCGGTTTCTTCGTCGCCGGAGGAAATGCTGGCAACCTGAGCGATAGCATCGTTGCCTTCAACCTTTACAGCCTTCTTGCCAATCTCGGCAACGAGAGCCTTTACAGCCATCTCGATACCCTTCTTGACAACCATCGGGTTTGCACCGGCAGCAACATTGCGCATACCTTCGCGAATCATTGCCTGAGCAAGGAGAGTAGCGGTGGTGGTACCGTCACCGGCGATATCGTTGGTCTTGGTAGCAACTTCCTTGACCAGCTGAGCGCCCATGTTTTCAAACGGATCCTCAAGCTCGATGTCACGAGCGATGGTAACACCGTCGTTGGTGATAGTAGGGGCGCCGAACTTCTTCTCGAGAACAACATTGCGGCCCTTGGGTCCAAGGGTAACCTTTACAGCGTTAGCCAGAGCGTCTACACCGCGACCAAGAGCACGGCGGGCGTCTTCATCAAATAAAATCTGTTTTGCCATTTTCTATTTTTCCTCCTAAAAAGATAAATTACTCAAGAATGCCGAGAATATCAGCCTGACGGATGATGAGCAGGTTCTTGTCGTCAATCTTTACTTCATTTCCGGTATACTTTGCGAAGAGAACACGGTCGCCTACTTTAATCTCCATAGGAGCAACTGCGCCGCTCTCAAGAACCTTGCCGCCGCCTACAGCCAGGACAATGCCCTCCTGGGGCTTCTCCTTGGCGGTATCCGGCAGGAAGAGACCGCTCTCGGTCTTGGCTGCCTTTTCCTGAACTTCAACTACGATGCGTTCGCCCAACGGTTTAATCATTGAAATCTGCCTCCTAATAATATTCCTTCATTATAATAGAAGTGAACTGTCATTTTCTGTTAGCACTCATTCGAGCTGAGTGCTAATCACAGTTCATATAATAATCCCGTTGCTCAAAAAAATCAAGAGTATTTTTTGATTTTTTGACCAATTATTCAAAATTATATAAAAATTAAGCGCATTCTCTTTCGTCAACCTTTTGAAAAATATAAGTTGACAATACTACAACCTACTTATATAATATGTTAACAAAGAACAGCCGCCACAATGCCTGTCGTTACCGGCGGCGAAACAGCTTATAAAATTTAAGCGAGGTAATCAGCAATGTCCGAAAAAATGACTCCTGCCCAGTTGGCAGACAAAATCATAAACGAAGGCTACCGCATCAAGCGTGGTGACGATCTTTCAATTTTTCTGGAAGCAGACCTTGCCGAGCTTGAGGAAGGTGCCGGCCGCATCCAGAAGCATTTCAGCGGTAACCATTTCGATATGTGCACCATCATCAACGGCAAGAGCGGCAAATGCCCGGAGAACTGCAAATACTGTGCCCAGTCTGCTCACCACAACACAAACTGTGAAACCTATCCCTTCCTGCCGAAGGAAGAAATCATTGCCGCCGCCAAGCACAATCAGGATGTCGGCGTAAACCGCTTCGCCATCGTCACCGCCGGCCGCGCTCTCACCGGTCCGGACTTCGAGAAGGCCCTTGACGTTTACCGCGAAATGAACAAAACTCTGAGTATCAAGCTCTGCGCTTCCATGGGACTTCTCAGTCAGGAGCAGTTCTATCAGCTGAAAGAGGCTGGTGTAAGCAACTACCACAACAACATCGAAACCAGCCGCGCCAACTTTCCCAACATCTGCACGACCCACACCTTTGACGATAAGGTTCGCACTATCGGCTACGCCAGGAAGGCAGGTCTAACAGTCTGCTCCGGCGGTATCATCGGTCTCGGCGAAAGCTGGGAGGATCGTCTTGACATGGCTATCAGCCTGTCCGAAATGGACATTGCTTCCATCCCCCTGAACTTCCTCCAGCCGATTCCCGGTTCTCCTATGGCTGATATGCCGGCTGTCACCGCGGACGATGCCATGAGAACAATCGCCCTCTTCCGCTATATCAACCCCGAGGCTCACATCCGCCTCGCCGCCGGCCGCAAGATTCTCCCGGGCTTCGGCAAGACGGCCTTTGTCTCCGGAGCATCCGCCACCATCACCGGTGACATGCTCACCACCAGCGGCACCACCATTGCCGGTGACTTCGAAATCCTGAAGGAACTGGGACTCACAAACAAATAACAATCTCCTCCAATACATCATAAAAATGGCAGGGAAAATGATAAATCATTTCCCTGCCATTTTATTTTTCCTCCAGCAGCGGCTGAATGACCGCCCGAAAATATTCATCCAGCTCCTGAGGTGTCAGCTCCGGGTGACTCTTCAGCCACCATTCCACCATACTGATGTAGCTCTGGGTAATATGCTGCAGCAGGAACTCCTCCGGTACGCCCAGGCGTGCCGCCGACTCCTTCAGCGGCAGCTGTGTGTGGACTACCTCCTCCACCAGACGGCTGAAGTAGCCAATAAAAATCTTGTTGGACTCGCAGGCCAGCAGCCGCATAATGTTGTGGTCGTTTTCCTGCAAATGCTTCAGGCTGTGGCAGAAAACTGAAAGAGGCTTTTCGTCACATTCCTTCAAGCCATGAGTATGAGAGCCGTCGTGAGCGGCGTGAACAATATGGGAAAGCAGCTCGCTGCAGATACTGTGCAGCAGCTCATCCTTCGTTTCAAAGTGAGCGTAAAAGGTACTGCGCCCCACATCAGCCTTCTCTATAATGTCCTGTATCGTAATTTTCTCATAGGTTTTACTCATCAGCAGCTCTGCCAGTGCGTCAAATATTGCCTGTCTTGTCTTTTTCTGCCGTCTGTCCATTTTCCGCCTCTTTAATACCTTTCATTTATGATACTGTACATTATTGCATATTAGTTCATTATCTTACGACTGAGAAAATCTGCTTCTACATTTTTCTCTCCGTTCCGTATATTATAAGTATATCAGATTTCTGCACAAATTGTTCGGTATTTTTCGCTTTTTAGCACGGAGTTTTATATGTGGAAGGATTCAACTAAAGAAGTACACATGGAGACGGGACCTATCGGCAAAGCTCTTTTTATTTTCACAATGCCGGTACTCCTCTGCCAGCTTCTTCAGATGCTGTACAACATCACAGACTGTCTTGTCATCTGTCACTGGGTAGGCGATACCGGTCTTGCCGCCGTCGGAATCGGCGGACTCATACTGTCCGTCATCATCAATTTTTTCATCGGCTTTTCCAGCGGTATTTCCGTCATCATCTCCCATCACTTCGGTGCGTACCGGTACAGCAAGGTACAGACTGCTATCGGAACTGTTGTCTCCCTCGGTCTGATAATCGGAGTCCTGCTGACTGCAGGCGGATTCTTCGGAGCCGAGCGCCTGCTCCGCTGGCAGCAGGTCTTCCGGGCAAAAGAAGAATCCACCGCTCCTGCTGCTTCCGCTATAAGAGTATCTCACGCGAAAGTCAAAACTTATTAACAGTTTTTTCGGACCTTATTCACGCAAGCCTCACATTAAGGCAACCGGATTTCATCATCTTTTTGTTATCGAAAATACACCAACGCAAAAGGCAGAGGAAAATGAGCAATCATTTCCCTCTGCCTTTTTTAATACTGATTTCTTTCTTTCAAAGCTCTTTCCACATCGCGCTTGGCCGCCTTCTCAGCCAGCACCTGACGCTTGTCGTAGGTATGCTTACCAACGCAGAGCGCAATTTCAACCTTTGCCCTGCCCTGCTTGAAGTAGACCTTCAGCGGAATGACCGTCATGCCCTTTTCCCTTGTCTGTCCGAAGAGCTTCATTATCTCTGCCTTGTGGAGCAGCAGCTTCTTCTTCCGCATCGGGTCACGATTGAATATATTTCCCTGCTCGTAAGGGCTGATATGGAACTTCTCCAGAAAGATTTCTCCGTCCTTGAAGGAAGCATAGCAGTCCTTCAGGTTTGCCTTGCCCGCCCGAAGTGATTTCACCTCAGTACCGAACAGCTCCAAACCCGCTTCGTAGGTTTCCTTTATAAAGTAATCGTGAAAGGCTTTGCGGTTTTCACAGGCGATTTTCGTCCCTGCATTTTTCTTTCCCATATTGCCTCCTCAGTGTCGTTTCTTTCCTTTTGCTTTCGTCTTTCCCTTTCGGCTGTCCCAGGATTTTCCCTTGGCCTTTCTGCCTTCAACCTTTCTGCCGGATGACTTTACCCCGAAGCCTCGTCCTCTTTCCTGTCCCCCGGCCTTTTTCTTTGCCGGCTGAGTCTGCCCGGATTTCCTGACGCCTTCTTCTTTCTTCCGCGGCGCTGCTCCGCTCCGGGAAAGGGCAACCGAATTATCCTTCAGTTCAAAATCGAGAGTCTTTTCCTCCAAATCAGCCTTTATCAGGACAACCTCGCAGCTATCGCCAAGGCGGTAAGTGTGGCCTGTCCGCTCGCCGATGAGGGAATATTTATCCTCAACATATTCGTAGTAGTCGTCAGCCAGCCGGGAAACCCGCACCAGTCCCTCTACACCGTTCTCCAGCTCGATGAAAATACCAAAGGCCGTAACACCGGAGATGATGCCCGGGAAGGATTCACCCACGAACTGGGCCATGTATTCGACTTCCTTCAGCTTCACGGTCTCCCGCTCGGCCTCCGTAGCGACCCGTTCCCGATTGGATGTGTGAGTGGCAATCTCATCAAGCAGCGGTTCGAGCTGTTTCCTGCGCTTGGCCGGAATATTTCCCCTAGTTGCCCGGAACTGCTCCATAAGCAGCCGATGAACGATGAGGTCCGGGTACCGGCGAATTGGCGAAGTGAAATGCGTATAGAACTCCGCTGCCAGACCGAAATGACCGAGGCAGTCGGGACAATATCTTGCCTGCTGCATGGAGCGGAGGGACACACTGTCAATGATTCTTTCCTCCGGCTCCCCGGCAACCCGCTCCAGCACCTTGGCTATATCGGTCGGCTGGACACTGTCATCATCGCGGACATTAACATGCAGTCCGAAGGTGGCCAGCAGGAGATTCAGCTTCTCGATTTTCTCCGCCTTGGGCTGCTCGTGAACGCGGTAGAGGAAAGGCTGCTCTCTTTCTACCATGTGCTTTGCTGTTGTTTCATTGGCCGCCAGCATACACTCTTCGATGATGGATTCAGAGAGAGAGCCGGTACGCTTTATCAGCTCGACAGGATGATTCTCCCCATCCAGCTTCACCTTTACCTCCGGCAGCTCAAATTCGATAGCCCCACGGAGCTTGCGCTTTTTCTTCATTACCTCCCGCAGGTCTGCCAAAGTCAGCAGCATTTCGTGAACATCCTCATAGGTCTTGATGAGCTGCGGGTCCTTATCTATGAGAATCTTATTTACATTGCTGTAGGTCATCCGATGACGGGATCGGATGACAGCCGGAGCAATAATATACTTGGTGACGGTACCGCTGCCGTCGATTTCCATCTCGCAGGCCATTGCCAACCGGTCCACACCCTCATTAAGACTGCAGATACCGTTGGACAGTTCAAAGGGCAGCATCGGTATGACCCGATCAACCAGATACACGCTGGTGCCACGGGCATAGGCTTCCTTATCGAGAGGACTGTTCTCCCGGACATAGTGGCTCACATCGGCAATGTAAACGCCGAGGAAGAAGCCGCCGCCCTCACTCCTGGGCCGACGCTCCGCATATACGGCATCGTCGAAATCCTTGGAATCATCGCCGTCAATAGTTATGGTCGTCAGATAGCGACGGTCGATTCGGCCCGGCTCGCTGTATTCCTCCGGCAGAACCTCCTGCGGAATCTGCCTTGCCTCTGCCTGTGCCTCCGCCGGGAACTCCTGCACCAGATCGTACTGGCGCATTACCGAAAGTATATCTACGCCGGGAGCCTCCGCCCAGCCCAAGACCTCGACTATTTTTCCTTCGGCGTTTCTTCTTGCCTCCGGCCAGCGGGTTATCTCTGCAACAACCTTCATCCCATCAGCGGCGTTGCCGTATTTGCCCGCTCCAATGAAGATATCCTGTCCGATTTTCTTGTCATCGGGCCGCACAAAAGCAAAACCGTCGGACAGCTCAAAGGTACCGACGACTTTGCTGTTGGCTCTCTCTATCACCCGTATTATTTCGCCCTCCGCATTTCGTCCCCGTACGGATGAGGAGGACAGGCGGGCAACGACCCGGTCTCCGTTCATGGCTGAGCCGAGCATGGCCCCCGGCACGAACACATCGTTACCGTCAGCAGGCTTTTCATCGGGAATTATGAAACCGTAGCCCTTTGAATTCATGGACAGTCTGCCCACCACCAGATTCATCTGACCGGGGAGTCCGTAAAGACCGCTGCGGTTGCAGATGATGACAGCGGTATCCTCCAGCTCTTTCATGGTCTTCCAGTATTCCGTTACCGCCCTTCCCTTCAGGTGAAGCTCCTTTGCCAGTTCTTCGGCTGAGAGCGGCCTCTTCGCTGAGTCCTTCAGGTAGTTCAGTATTTTGTCTTTCATTGTAGGTGTGTTCGTCTTATCCATTTCCTTCACCTGCCGTTTCTTTTAACCGTTAAAGTAAGGGGCTGTGAAAAAATTGCTCATTTTTTCACAGCCCTCATTGTTACATAATCATTTTTGCGATTGCCAGTGTAATCACGGCGAACAGTACGCCAAAGGCGATTGTTATGCGTGCCAGCAGAGCATCTACGCCGCGAACCGGGCCGCTGAACACAGCGTCCCCGCCGCCCATGGCACCGCCCATACCGCCGGACTTCGGTTCCTGTCCGAGAATCGCTGCAATGAGGACGATAGCCACCAATGCATCACAAACCATCAATATAGTAAGCAATTCAATGCCTCCTTAAAACCTATTACTTTGCAGGAGCCTGGATGACCTCAACGCCGCCCATGTAGGGAACGAGCGCCTTCGGAATAACTACGCTACCATCAGCCTGCTGATAATTTTCGAGAATTGCGGCGACAGTACGGCCGACAGCCAGACCGGAGCCATTGAGAGTATGCGCAAATTCCGGCTTGTCCTTGGGGCTGCGGCGGAATTTGATATTTGCCCGGCGTGCCTGGAAATCGAGGCAGTTGGAGCAGGAAGAAATCTCACGATAGGTGTTCTGAGCCGGGAACCATACTTCGATGTCGTAGGTCTTGGCGGAGGTGAAGCCCATATCACCGGTGCAGAGGGTGATAATGCGATGGGGCAGCTCCAAAAGCTCGAGGACTTCAGCGGCATTGCGAACCATGGATTCAAGCTCTGCCCAGGATTCCTCCGGCTTAGCGAACTTAATCAGCTCAACCTTGTTGAACTGGTGCTGACGAATGAGACCACGGGTATCGCGACCGGCGCTGCCGGCCTCTGCACGGAAGCAGGCAGTATATACGGTATAGCGCTCAGGCAGCTTGGTGCCGTCGAGAATTTCTTCGCGATGATAGTTGGTAGCCGGAACTTCACCGGTGGGAACGATGTACTGGTCGAGGCCTTCCAGCTTGAACATATCCTCAGCGAACTTCGGCAGCTGGCCGGTACCAATCATGCTGTCACGGGAAACGATTACCGGAGCCAGCATTTCGGTGTAGCCCTGCTTCTGAGCGTGAAGATCCATCATGAAGTTGATGCAGGCACGCTCAAGGCGGGCACCGAGACCCTTGTAGAAGGTGAAGCGGGCACCGGAAACTTTGGCGGCACGCTCAGCATCGAGGATGTCCAGCTCAGTACCGATATCCCAGTGGTTCTTCGGCTCGAAATCAAACTTACGCGGCTCGCCCCAGCGCTCACGCTCCGGGTTGTCGTTTTCATCGACACCGATGGGAACATCCTCAGCCGGCATATTGGGGATGCGGAGAAGGATGTCACGAAGGTCGCTTTCTACCTTCTTCAGTTCCTCATCGAGAGCGGTAATCTTGTCGCCTACGGCTCGCATATTTGCTACCAGCTCATCGGCATTCTCGCCGTTGCGCTTCATCTCACTGATCTTCTTGGAGACAGTGTTGCGCTCGCCCTTCAAAGATTCTACCTCACCGATAATACTGCGGCGGCGCTCCTCCAAAGAGGTAAAGCCGTCAAGCTGCAGCGAGTTGTGGCGGTTTTCCAGCATTGTGCGGACAGCATCAAGATTTTCACGGACAAATTTCAAGTCTAACATAGTGTTCGTCTCCCAGCGAAAGAATATTTATCTTTAAAAGATACATACGCTTAAAGTTAATCAATTTATTATAACGCCGTCTTTCAAAAAATGCAAAGCATTTTCTCCTATTAGCGTTCAACGACTTCAGTCGTTATAACGCCGTCTTTCAGAAATTGCAACGCAATTTATCCTATTAGCGTTCAACGGCTTCAGTCGTTATAACGCCGTCTTTCAGAAATTGCAACGCAATTTATCCTATTAGCGTTCAACGGCTTCAGTCGTTATAACGCCGTCTTTCAGAAATTGCAACGCAATTTATCCTATTA
>JAFNYY010000072.1 GCA_017383125.1 Schwartzia sp. (in: firmicutes) | reverse complement strand
GCGTAGAGATAGTTTTCCGGCTTCAGCACCTCGCGGCTCATGACTTCCATGACATGGGCCGGAGGCGGGATGTTGGGGGCGCCGATGGACAGGTCGATGATGGACTCTCCGGCGGCAAGCTTTTCTTTTTTCATGGCGGCGAGGCGGGTGAATACTCCCTCACCGAATATTTTCATGCGATTTGCGGGCTGCATAGTTTACCTCCCAGAATTAGTTGGTTTTTTTGCTATGAAGTAATAATAATAATGTGAGATTATATTGTCAAGATTACGAAAAATGTTGCTTTCTTTTTGAATTTGCACTATATTAAGGATGGGTTTATACAATATGTATTTATAAAAATTCAGGGGGCCGTTCTGATACCGCAAAATACCATTTGAGGCAAGTGTATCAAGGTTGGCAGAGCTTCCCCAGAGTTTATGAGCAACATTTACGGGAGGAAGACAGATGGCAGAATTTACCATTAAGACAGCCCGCTGTAAGGGCTGCGGTATCTGTGTGGCTTTTTGCCCCAAGCAGGTACTGGAGGTAGACGAGCTGGGTAAGGTGCAGGTTGTGAACAGGGAAGCCTGCATCGTCTGCGGACAGTGTGAGCTGCGTTGCCCGGACTACGCTATATTCGTTGACAAAGGAGGGGCCACCGCATGAGCAAGGCTACATTGATGCAGGGCAACGAGGCAGTCGCTCTCGGCGCCATTGAGGCCGGTGTCCGCTTCTTCGGCGGCTATCCGATTACTCCGTCTACAGAAATCGCTGAGAAAATGGCAGAGCTGCTGCCGGAGGTGGGCGGCCGCTTTGTCCAGATGGAGGACGAAATCGCCAGCGTCGGTGCTGTGCTGGGTGCCAGCCTCGCCGGTGCAAAGGCTCTCACTGCTACCAGCGGCCCGGGTTTCTCTTTGAAGCAGGAGCTTATCGGCTATGCATCAGAGGCTGAGATACCGGCCGTTATCGTTGATGTCCAGCGTGTAGGCCCCGCCACCGGTCAGCCTACCAGCCCCGCACAGGGGGATGTGATGCAGGCCCGCTGGGGTACCCACGGCGATCATCCGATGATTGCCATTTCTCCCTGGACTGTCCGCGAGTGCTTCGATATGGGTATCGAGGCTGTAAATCTCGCCGAGCGCTTCCGTCAGCCGGTCATCCTGCTGATGGATGAGATCGTCGGCCATCTTCGGGAGCGTGTAGAGCTGCCGGAAAAGGAGGATATCGTTGTTTATCCCCGCCGCAAGCCGAAAAAGACCCGTGAGGAGGGCTATCAACCCTACGCCGTAGGCGATGACCTCGTGCCGGATATTGCGGACTTCGGTACCGGCTACCGGATCCATGTCACCGGCCTTATCCACGACGAGACCGGCTTCCCCTCCGGCAGTCCGGCTGTCACCAGGAAGGCCATTGACCGCCTCCACCAGAAGATAATGATTGCCAAGGATGAGGTCGTCAAGACCGAGTCCCTGCTTCTCGATGATGCCGAGTACGCTGTTGTCGCCTTCGGCGGTACTGCCCGTACCGCTTATCAGGCTGTCCTTGATGCCCGCAGGAAGGGCGTGAAGATTGGTATGCTCCGTCTGCGGACCATCTGGCCCTTTGCGGCGGAAGCCGTCTATGAGGTCGCCAGGAAGGTCAAGGGCATTCTTGTACCGGAGCTGAACTACGGTCAGCTCGTCGGCGAGATTGAGCGGGCTGCCAAGGGTGCCTGCCCGGTAGAGCTGCTGGCAAAATATAACGCCGAGATTTTCACCCCGGCGGAGATTGAAGAAGCCATTATGGCTATGGTAGGAGGGAACAAGTGATGGAAAGAAGCTTTGAGAAATATTTCCGCCAGAACCGCCTGCCCCATATGTGGTGCCCGGGCTGCGGCAACGGTATCGTTACCAAGGCGGTCATCATGGCAATAGAGAAGGCCGGTTTCTCTCAGGACAATACCGTTATCGTTTCCGGTATCGGCTGCTCCTCCCGTGCCAGCGGCTACATGGATTTTGATACTCTCCATACCGCTCACGGCCGTGCCATCCCCTTCGCTACCGGCGTCAAGATGGCCAATCCCGACCTGAATGTTATCGTACTCACCGGTGACGGAGACTGCACCGCTATCGGCGGCAATCATTTCATCCACGGCTGCCGCCGCAATGTAGACCTCACCGTAGTTCTATTCAACAACAATATTTACGGCATGACCGGCGGTCAGGCATCCCCCATGACCCCCACCGGCAAGAAGGCTACCACCGCTCCCTACGGCGCTATCGACCGTCCCTTCGATGCCTGCAAGCTGGCTGAGGCTGCCGGTGCTACCTATGTAGCCCGCAGCACCGCTTTCCATGTCCAGCATCTTGCTGACATGATCAAGGGCGGCCTCGACAGCCATGGCTTCTCCTTCATCGAAGCCATGTGCCAGTGCCCCACCGCTTTCGGCCGCAACAATAAGATGGCTGACCCGGCCAAGATGATGATGGCTCTCCGGGACGGCGTAATGATGAAGGCCGCCTGGGATAAGCTGCCGGCTGAGAAACAGGCAGAGAGGTTCCCCATCGGAGTCCTCTGTCAGAAGGAATACATTGATTATGCAAAGGCTTATGATACGGTCATTGAGAAGGCAGGTGGCAGAGCATGAGTGAAATGAGATTTTCCGGCTCCGGCGGACAGGGTGTTATCACCTGCGCCATTATTCTGGCTCAGGCAGCCGTAGCCGAGGGTAAGAACGCCATCCAGTCTCAGGCCTACGGCCCCGCTGCCCGCGGCGGCTCCTCCAAGGCCGAGGTCATTATCAGCGATGACGCTATCTATCATCCCCATGTAGAGGCTCCGGACTTCGTCCTGGCCATGACTCAGGAAGCTGCCGACAAGTATTGGCACGACCTGAAGGATGACGGCATCCTGCTTCTTGATGAGAATCTGGTACCGAATCCGCCGGCTTTTGCCAAGACTATCCGTATCCCCATCACCCACATCGCGGTAAGCGATATCGGCAAGGCCCTCTTTGCCAATATCGTTGCTCTCGGTGCCACCGTCCGTATCACCGGTGCTGTCAGCTATGATGTGGTAGCCAAGTGCGTCGCCGACCGCGTACCCCCCGCTACCGTGGAGTCCAACATGAAGGCTCTCAAGGCCGGCTATGATGCAGCCGATGCGCTGATGAAGTAAAAAGAGAATAAGTGGGTGTCGAAGACACCCACCTTAATGTAAATTATGCGGCGATACTGCCTGTAAAGAAACCATTTATGAACGGCGGTGCTTAGCGATTGACGAGCAGGCTTGCGAAGTCAGAGCTTAGCACCGTTTCGTTCATAACTGAACGAGAGTGAGTTTCTGTCAGGCGGTATTGCCGCATTAGTTTTTATATAAATAACGAACCACCGTAACAATGATTAAACGAAAACACGCTTGCGCTCTGCGACTCCCTAAGCTCTGCCGTCGCTTTGCTCGGCAATCGCTAAGGTCGCATGCATGACACTCACTAAATTCATCCATCGATTCACTTGGATTCTTTAAGTGAGTTAGTCTAGGTTATCCACGCAACGGTACATAAGCTCCTGCGTCGCTGGCTAGCTCGCAGGTCACTAAGTACCGGCGTGTATAAACGGTTTTCTTATCAATCATGTTACGGTGGATTTACATTAAGGTGTTGACGGCTTTGCCGACTTTTTTATTACAGCCTTGCAGCTATCGTCGGGGCGATTTCCTTTAGGGGAATCATTACGAAGTCCCGGTTTTTCATATCCGGATGAGGGATTACGAGGTCGGGTTCGTTGATGGTGAGGTCATCGTAGAGGAGGATATCCAGGTCGATATTTCGCTCGCCCCAGTGACGGGTGCGGACGCGGCCCATTTTGTCCTCGATGGTCTGGAGAGTGGTCAGAAGCTCCCGGGGGGAGAGGTCGGTCCAGATACGGCAGCAGCCGTTCAGGAAGTCCGGCTGGTCGGTGACGCCGTAGGG
>JAFNYY010000071.1 GCA_017383125.1 Schwartzia sp. (in: firmicutes) | reverse complement strand
GCGCTAGCTTCAGGAGCTAGTGATGGCAACATCATGGTGGTTCGAGTCCACTCAGCCGCACCATAAAACTTCATAATATCTCTCTGATGCGGTTGTGGCGGAATTGGCAGACGCGCTACTTTGAGGGGGTAGTGTCCACAAGACGTATGGGTTCAAGTCCCATCAACCGCACCACTTTTTATTTATGGGGTGCAATAAATAAATATCTTCCTGCGGTTGTGGCGGAATTGGCAGACGCGCTACTTTGAGGGGGTAGTGTCCACAAGACGTATGGGTTCAAGTCCCATCAACCGCACCAGATGTGTTCTCACCGAGGCTTGTGCTTCGGTTTTTTTTGTGCTTTATTCCGGTCGTAACACGATTATCAGATTGTGTAAAAAAGAGGACTGCGGCATGATGTAGCATTGTGCCGCAGTCTTTCTAATTTACTCTTTTTTTATTTCAGCGGGTCTAAGACCGTCAAATTCATTTATCAGAAGCTTGCCGCCTTTTTTTATGTGAATTACTTCTTCATCGTAGTTTCCTGACAGAAGCTTTTCCAGTACCTTGAATTTACCGGGGATTGTTGTCAGCTTTCCGTCAAGAATTTCTATCAGCGGCATTATGTATTTTTTGACAAGTTCAATATCGTAGGTGCCTGTGTCAATGATGTAAAATTCAGTAAAGCCTTTATAAATCTTTCGGAGCAGTGAAGCTGCATCGTCGTACCCTTTTTCGGCAATGAGCTTTTCGTGACAAATTGTTGAAGACTGCATGTGTTTTATCCAGCTGGCTGTCACAAATATTGATCCTCTGGGACGCTGTTTGCCGCTTCCGCTGAGCAGGATGTCGATGCAGTCCATTGTTCGCGGTACGATGATGTCGCAGGTGCTGGCCACAAGATTGCAGGTGGCTTTGCCGCAGCCGGATACACAGATGATGATTTCATCGGCGGGGTTTTCTTCAGAAGCATTGCTGTCGATTATTTCCTGCAGGATTTTGTTCATTTTTGATGGATCGCTGTGGAGTATAGGGTCAAGATAATTTATTTCATCCAGACAGCCTAATTTTTTTGCAGTTTCTTCAAGCTCCTTTTGTATCGTAATGCAGGAGTAGATTTTTCTTCTCATAGGTTGCCCTCCTCGGTGACAGGGATAAAGTACGTAGGTCTTGCCCCTTCTATTAACTGCTTAGATATAAAAATAAGCTTCCCGAAAGCAGGAAGCCTTAATTTTAATGGTGCGCCAGGAGGGATTCGAACCCCCGACCCTCGGTTTAGAAGACCGATGCTCTATCCAACTGAGCTACTGGCGCAGTATGATGGTGGGCGATAACAGGTTCGAACTGCTGACATCCTGCTTGTAAGGCAGGCGCTCTCCCAGCTGAGCTAATCGCCCACTTGTTTAATACACGCAATACAGCTAAGTGAAACCGCATTGCGGATGATAATTGTGGTCGGAGCAACAGGATTCGAACCTGCGACCCCCTCGTCCCAAGCGAGGTGCGCTACCAAACTGCGCTATGCCCCGACAACATTACTACATTATATAGACCTGAAATGCTACTGTCAATATTTTTATAAATTTCTTGTTGCCTGCAGCAGTAAATAAGATTAAAATCAATACTATGTGCAATAAGAATTGCTTTATGTGTCTGTAAGAATGGAGCGGAGAAGATGCCTGACATGATAGATAATGCTGCGAAGGATATTACTTTGGCAGGGAAGAATCTAGCCGCACCTCTTTCTCCGTCTATCCTTATCCTTACAGCCTCGATTGGCTCCGGCCATGTGAAGGCGGCAGAGGCTGTAGCAAGAGAGCTGCTCCGGCTCTGTCCCGGCTCTCGTATCTCTATCGTTGACTTTACAAGATGGGGAACATCGTGGACCAATGCCTTTATGAAGGATGTCTATCTGCTGATGCTTCGCTTCGTGCCGAATCTCTACAATCTGATGTATCGCTTCAGCGGGGGACGCTACGGAGGTCTTTCCATTCAGAGCCTTATATCACTGCTGACGCAGCCGGATATAAAGGCCATGCTGAAGAAGTATAAGCCGGACATGATCGTGTCCACCCATCCTTTTCCGGCGGGGGCCGTATCCTGGTACCGGTCGGAGGAGAAGCGTGGCGGCTTCGGAGCATCCACGGTAATTACCGATTACTCTATTCATCAGATGTGGATTTATCCTCATATAGATAAATATTTCGTGGCCCGGGAGACAATGAAAACCGACCTGATAGCTGCCGGACTGTCTCCGGAGCAGGTCCATGTCACCGGTATTCCCATCGCGGTATCTGAGGACACCAGAACGAAAGAAGAAATAGCTGCCGGATTCCATGTGGACATCAGCCGACCGGTTGTGCTTCTCATGGGTGGTGGTCTTGGCCTCGGTGGAGTGATAGAGGTTCTTCACGAACTGGAGAGGGTGCCGGAGCCTTTGGAGCTGCTGGTGGTAGCAGGAAAGAATGAGGATCTGCTCCAGTCGGCAAAGGAAGCAGCTTTGAAATCGCATCATCGGATAAAGGTATGGGGATATACCGACAGGGTACATGATTTGATGAGGATTTCTACTGTTCTGGTATCAAAGCCCGGTGCTCTCACTATCACAGAGGCTTTGGCACTGCGGCTGCCAATGGTCCTTCACAGTCCGATACCCGGCCCGGAGACGGAGAATGCTGTCTATATAGCACGGCGTGGAGCAGCAATATGGGT
>JAFNYY010000070.1 GCA_017383125.1 Schwartzia sp. (in: firmicutes) | reverse complement strand
GCAGGTCGCTAAGCACCGGCGTAGATAAACGGTTTTCTTACAGACCATATTCACGACTATTTACATTATGGTAGAGACGGTTTCACCGTCTCATTTACAATCCAATAAACCTCGCCTCACTCGTCCCGTCGCCCTTTTGTATAACATCCAACCTAACATCAATGCGCTCCACCAGCTCCTGAACATGAGAAATCAAGCCAACAAGCCTGCTTCCTCCATAGCTGAGCTGCCCCAGCACCTCCATCGCCTTATCGAGCATTTCCGGGTCAAGGGTTCCAAAGCCCTCATCAATGAACACCGTCTCCAGCTTTATGCCGCCGCTGTATTCCATCACAACATCAGCCGTTCCAAGTGCAATTGCTAAAGCGGTAATAAAGCTCTCGCCACCGGACAGAGTGGATACAGGCCTCTCGTCTCCGCTCCAGCTGTCGTAAATAACAAAATCGAGACCAAGGCTTTTCCTGCCGCCAGTCTTCTTTTGATTTTTTCCCGTACGCTGCAGTTCATAACGGTTTTGGCTCATCTGAAGAAGTCTTTGATTGGCTTTGGCCGTTATGTCCTCCAGACAGCTTCTCAGTACAAAGTTTTCAAAATTCAGATTTTTTCCGTTCACTCCATCGGCAACCTCTGCCAATCTGGCCGCCGGTCCGTATTCCTTTTCCAATCCTGTAATACGCTCATCCAGACCAGACACTTCAATTGCCTTTTTTCTTTTCAGCTCCAGCTCACGATTTTTACCGCCTACCAGCTGATTAAGCACTGTTACTGTTTTCTCTTTTTCTTTCAGGACCTCAGAAACGGCTTTTATATCGGGACGAATAAGTCCCTCTATGGCAATTTCCGCCGACTTAAGCTTTTCCTCAATACTGTACAGTTCTTTATCATAATTTTTCAGATAAGCCTGCCATTCTTCCAGCTTCGGCAGCAGCAGCATGGCTCTTTCAAAATCCTCTTTATCAACAAAGCCACTTTCCCTTATGCCGTCAGCGAACTCCTGCTCAGACTTATTTCTTTGCCGCTCACACTCCACAGTATGTTCACAGGCCGTTTTCAATAGTGCTTCCTTTGTTGACAACTCCTTTTCGCACCTGTTTACCGCAGCAGCTGCTAGCTCATGCTCCTTATCCAGCTTTTCCTTTTTTTGGGCTGCTCTGTTGAGTTTATCCTTCCATGCATTGATACTGCGGCAGTCCTCCGCCAGATCCCTTTCATAAATTTTTATTGAAGCTTTTTCTCCGTTGGCCAGAGATTCCAGTTCCTTTAACCGCTCTTTCTTTTCTTCAGCCAAAGCGCTTAGCGTTTGAACAGCCGTTTCAGCCTTTTTCAACTCCGGGATAGTCTTCTCTTCAAGCCTGACTGTGGCCCCCTTAGCTTCCTCAAATGCCTCTCTTGCAGAAGCAAGCTCCATCTCTGCCTGAAGCCTGTCCCGCCCGTCCCCCTTATCGGTGAGTGCTTTCAGTTTTGCTTCTGCCGCCGCCAAAGACTGCTGTGCTTCATAATGCTGCTTTTTTGCCTTTTCCGATTTCTTCCGTTCCTCATTGTAAGCCTTCTCAGCCGCTTTCAGCTTTGCCTCAGTTGGATGGTCGGCTGACGATACGGCCGGATGGGGATGATTCATGGAGCCGCAAACCGGACAGGGTATATTCTCTCCCAACTGTTCCGCCAGAACAGCCGCCTGACAGGTAAGCCACTTGGCCTGAAGCTGCCTGTAAGCCAGTTCAGCCTTCTTTTCCAATATTTCTGCTTCATCACGGACCTCTGTCTGCTTAGCTGCAATCTGTTTTTGCAGCACAAATTCACTCTCAGCCCCTTCCAAAGCTATTATATCAGTAACCTCTTCCTCAAGATGCTTTACATTGCTTTCAAGCAGTTCGACAGTACCGCTTAATTTCTCCAGTGACTGCTTCTCCGCTTCAAGTACTTTCCTTTTTTCCTCAGAAGTTATCTGTCGCTTCTCAATGTCTGTCAGTTCTGCGCCAATATCTTCAAGCTCTTTAAGTCTGCCAAGATATAAATTATAGACGGCCTCATACGCTCCGACTCTATCCTTTAATTTCTCAAGATTGTGCAGTTCTCTGGCGGCGCAATCCCGTTCCTCCGCCTTACCCTTCTGGATATTCATAGCCTCCTTGGCCCGTTCAAGATCATCCTTGGCAATCTCAACGGCGTCCTTTGCCTGTTTTTCCTTTCTCTCAGCTTCCGTTCTGCTTAATTCTGCTGTACGCAGTTTTTCCCACAGCGGTTTTATTTCTTTTGCATTTTCCGCTTTTTGGCAGTCAAGCCTTATTTTCCCAATTCTATCCTTCTCGGCGGCTTTTTTATCATATTCCCCTTTGACCCGTTCATGAATAAGGAATTTTTCGTCTGCTGCCTTTGCCTGTTCCAGCGCAGCCTGAGCCTTCTTTAAATTCTCATTTGCCGATTGCAGCCGCTCGGAAGCATCTTTAGCTGACTGCTCTACCTCCCGGATTTTTTCTTCAATACTGACAGTCGAGCAATCCTCGTTACTTTCCAAAATATCCTTTATCAGGATATTTCTTTCATTTAGGGATTTCTCCAGGCTATCGGCCAGCTCTCTTTTTTTCTCCTTTAACCTTTTGATGACATCCCCGTAAATTCCCGTGGAAAAAAGTTTGGATAATAATCGTGCTTTCTCATTGGTATCTGCCTTGAGAAATTCTCTGAACTCTCCCTGAGGAAGCAGAACCACCTGACAAAACTGCTGACGGTCGAAGCCTACTATATCCTTAATCTTTTCGTTAACAGCAAGAATCTTCTCCTCCAGCAGTTCCTGCTGACCATCCTCAGACAGTTCCCAAAGCACAGCCTTTGCAGCTGTTTCATTCTTATTCCCCGGCTTCCTGAATGCCGGCTGTCTTTCTGCTCTGTATACCTTGTTGCCAGCCGAAAAGGTAAATACTATCTGTGCTCCCTGCTTTTCATCCGCCAAATGACATCGCATGAATTCTGCCGGAGTCGGCTCCTCACCGGGAAGTTCCCCGTACAGGGCATAGCACATTGCCGCAAAAATTACAGATTTCCCACTGCCAGTCTTACCATTTATCAAAAACAGCGATACATTCTTTTCCTGGAGGCGGCCAAAATCTATAACCGTCTTTTCTGCATAGGGGCCAAATGCTGTCATTTCAAGGTGTAACGGTCTCATCAGCCTATACCTCCTTCAGCTTTTCCCAATTCTCCCCGCAAAACTTCTCGTTCATCATCACTCAGCTTATCCCCTGTAACCTCTTCAAAAAAAGATTCAAACAACCTTTCCTTGCTTTGGGACATCAGCTGCCTGCCATCGCCCACTCTATCCTCTCCGGCTGTTCCTCTGTTAACCCATTCCAACGAAAGAATGTTGGGATAATGCTCCCGCAGTCTTTCCATCGCCCCCAAAACGGGCTCCTTATCGTCAAGCTTCAGCCAGAGAAAATCCTCCCGTTCTGAAGGTGTCATGTTACCAGCCTTATCGATAACCTCCTTAAAAGTTACCTTTTCCAATAGCCGCAGGTCTTTTAAAGGTTTTATATATCTTTTTTCAACGGATACTCCGCCATCACCATCAATATCAACTAGGAGAAACGCCTTTTTCTGAGCATATTCATTAAGGGAATATTTAAGCGGTGAGCCGCTGTACCATATTTTTTCACCGATTCGCTGCGGTCCGTGAAGGTGTCCGAGTGCAGTATAGGTATAATCGGAAAAAGATTCTGCTTTGACTTCACCGGAGCCGCCAACTGAAAGCTCCCGCTCAGAGCCTGAAATACTGCCGCCGGTAACAAAAGCATGGGCAATCGCTACTGTTCTCAGGGATTCTCCCTCCGCAGCCTTCTTCGTGACAGACTCGATTTCCTTGCTTACGACGAAATCCATTGCTTCTTCAAAAGAAAGATTTTCTTCTCCCCATATCGAGCGTACACGCGACGGAGTAACATAAGGAATGAGGGAAAAATAAATCCGCCCGTATTCATCATTGAGGACCACCGGCTTCGGCTCTCTCTGTAAATCACCGGCTATGTAGACACCGCCAGATGACATAATTTTTGCTCCATAGTTTATCCTTGCATCGCTGTCATGATTCCCTGCAATGTAGAGAAGCTTTTTACCCCTTTCCATTACAAGACGATTGACAAAGGAATCAAAAAGCTCTACCGCCTCCTCCGGCGGTACGCTGCGGTCGTATATGTCTCCGGCAATGACCACTGCCTCTGCCTCTGTCTCGTCAACGAGTGCCAGCAGGTCATCGAGAACCTTACTCTGCAAATCTGTAAGCCGTTCACCGTTAAGCACCTTGCCCAGATGCAAATCTGCCGTATGGATAAATCTCATAAGAATTACCTCTCCTACAAAAATAGAGGGCATAGCCCTCTATTTCCTTTATGCTGCTGTGAATAAGGTCTGGCACATACCTCATCCGTCTCGCTTCGCGAGCCACCTTCCCCAGAGGGGAAGGTCTTTATCCTCCCCGTTGGGGAGGACGGACCGGCGGAGCCGCTGGGTGAGGTTAATAAACGGTTTTCTTACAGACCTTTTCACAGTTCCTTTTTATATTCAACACATATCTCCCTGCTGACTGGTATCAGGCTCTGTCACAGCCGCTGCAGCAGCTTGCTCAGCCCCGTACCGCTTTGCCTCAGTCTCCTCTACTATAGCCTCAAGCTCTTTAGCATGAAGGGTTTCCTTCTCCATAAGAGCCGCTGCAATAGCATGCAGGTCGTCAATATTCTCTTCCAGGATTCTCCGGCAATTCTCATATGACTCGGATATGTACCGCTGTACTTCCTTATCAATTTCTGCCGCAATCTCCTCAGAATAATTTCTCTGCTGACCAAGCTCTCTGCCCAGGAATACCTGATGGTTTTCTCCTGCGCCATAGTTTATAGGTCCAAGCTTTTCGCTCATTCCATACTGGGTTATCATTGCTCTGGCCAACTGAGATGCTCTTTGGATATCGTTTGAAGCACCGGTGGAGATTTCTTTGAGTATAATCTCCTCAGCGACTCTGCCGCCCAAAAGGGTAGTGATTTGATCACGCAGCTGGCTTCGTGTCTCATAGGAACGATCCTCCTGCGGAAGCATAAGCGTATAGCCGCCAGCTCGTCCGCGGGGAATAATTGTAACCTTGTGTACAGGGTCAGCATTTGTCAGCTTCATTCCGGTGAGAGTATGACCGCCCTCATGGTAAGCTGTGAGCTTTCGTTCCCTGTCGCTCATGACCTTGGATTTGCGCTCAGGTCCGGCCATAACCCTCTCTATAGCCTCTTCCATGGTTGCCATGGATACGCTCTTCTGATTCCGGCGGGCCGACAGCAGTGCAGCCTCGTTCACCAGATTAGCAAGGTCGGCACCGGAGAAGCCCGGAGTCCGTCTGGCCAGTATCTTCAAATCCACATCTTCATCAATAGGCTTATTTCTGGTATGGACCTTGAGGATTTCCTCACGGCCCTTCACATCGGGACGATCAACGGTAATCTGACGGTCAAAGCGGCCGGGACGGAGCAGCGCCGGATCAAGAATATCCGGACGATTTGTTGCCGCAATGACAATGATTCCCTCATTTGTCTCGAAGCCATCCATCTCGACAAGCAGCTGATTGAGTGTCTGCTCACGCTCATCGTGACCACCGCCTACACCGGCACCGCGCTGGCGTCCGACAGCATCAATTTCATCAATAAATACGATACAGGGCGCTTCTCTCTTGGCATTGCTGAACAAATCGCGTACACGGGAAGCACCGACACCGACAAACATTTCTACGAAATCTGAGCCGCTGATGGAGAAGAAAGGAACGCCTGCCTCACCGGCAACAGCCTTTGCAAGCAAAGTCTTACCTGTACCCGGAGAACCGAAAAGCAGAACACCTTTCGGAATCTTCGCCCCAAGTCCGCTGAACTTGTCCGGCTCCTTCAGGAACTCAACGACTTCCTCCAGCTCTTCCTTCGCCTCATCGGCACCGGCTACATCGGAGAAATTAACCTTAACATTGTCCGGCATCGTCATCCTGGCCTTGCTTTTTCCGAAGCTGAAAAGACGCCCTGGCCCATTATTGTGTCCACCCATAAAGTAGGCTATGGCACCGACAATTATCAGTACCGGCAAAGCCGACATCAGAATAGAAGACCACCAGGGCGGCTCAATGGGGTTCTCCACCTTGATATTTACATTCTTTGAGCGGAGCTTGGGAAGAAGCTCGCTGTCATTCTGAGGAACGGTGGCCACGAACTCCGTCCCGTCTGACAGTGTCCCCTTGAGGACATTATCTGTTATTACAACCTTTGATACATTTCCTTCCTCAACATTGGTCAGGAAACTTGTGTAATCAATTTCACGCTTACTGCTCTTCTGTGAACCGTGTGCATCTATCAGCGTCACGGCAATCATGATTACCAGAAGATACAGCATCATATTCTTAAAAAATTTATCCATGCCCAGTAAACTCTTTCCTCCATAGTGAAAAATTTATAAATCCGTTTGTATTATACTATAGCTATCTGAAATAATTACGCATAACCGCAATAAGTTTCTTCATATCAAAAGGTTTTGGTATATGTTCATTCATACCAAAATTCTTGGCCTTAATTACATCATCGGACATGACATTCGCTGTCATCGCGAAAATCGGTATCTGCGAAGCATAATCCGTGTTCAGCTCTCTGATACGCTTTGTTGCCTCGTATCCATCCATCACCGGCATCTCAACATCCATGAATATGACATCATACCAGCCCGGCTGCGACGCAGCAAATTTATCAACGCAGACCTGACCGTTATCTGCCGACTCTACCTGCATTCCGGTCATTGACAGCAGCTCTGTCGTTATCTCCCGATTTATCTCGTTATCCTCGACCAGCAGTGCCCTGATATTGCTGAAATCTGCCGTTGGAGCATCTCCGGAGCCATCAGACTGATTTTTTTCAAGAACCTCTTTGAATAAATGACGAAGACTCGAGCTGTAAAGAGGCTTACCTATTATGCCATCTATACCGGCGGCCTCCGCCTGTTTCTCCAGCTCCTCGGTATCGTATGAATAAGCAAGAACTACAGGCTGATATTCGCCTACCGCTTCCCGCAGCTGCTTTGCCAGCGCCAGTCCGTTATTGCCTGGAATTCTCCAGTTTACTATCAGAGCGCTGTAATCATCACGGCATCCGTGATGCTCCTTGACTCTCTTGATAGCCTCATCTGCATTATCGACAAACTCGCCCTTAACCCCGACCTTGCCGAGACTCTGCAGCATTTGCTCAGCTTCCTCCATCCCTTCATCAAGGATAAGTACATAAGCGCCAATCAGATTTTCATCACTTACCGTGACCTTTTCCGGCAGCTCCAGAAAAAGATTGAAATAAACCTTTGTTCCTGTCTGCGGCGTACTGTCAAGCTTGATGACACCATTCATCATAGTCACGATATTCTGAGCAATTACCAGACCAAGGCCCAGTCCTGCTCGGCCGCTCTTGGATGTTTCATCTCTGTCAAAGGGGTCAAAAACCTTAGACAACTGTCTGCGGTCCATGCCGACGCCATTGTCTTCAATGGTAAATTCATAGCATGCAAAACCATCGTAAGCTGATGAAGTCTCACCTATGGCTATGCGTATTCTCCCCCCGACCGGCGAATATTTCACAGCATTGCTCACTACGATTTTAAAGCATTGTTTTATCCTCTCCATATCCCCCAGTACAACATTGTGGGTAATATCTCTGATGGATATTTCAACGACCTGACTCTTTTCCTTTGCCATTGTCTTGGCTTCATCAGACAGGCTTTCGATGAACTGCCTTATAACTATATTCTCTGTCCCCATCGTCATACTTGAACCGTCAACCTTGTCCAAATCAAGTATATCGTTAAACAGCTTCAGTATGCTCTGAGATGACTCCTTGATATTTTTCAGACAGTCCTCTACCCGCTCCCAATCATGAATATGCGTTCCGGCAATAGTTGATAAACCTATAATCGTATTCATTGGAGTACGCATATCACGGCTTATCATTGCCAAAAATTCCCGTTTCGCCTCGCCTGCTTTTCCGGCAGTATAATATGCATCTTTCAAGGCATTGTATTCCCGGTCAAGCTCATCCTTCTGCTGTCTGATAACCTTATTATCCATTATCAGAAGCTGGGTCACATTCATAAGAAAAACACAGAGAACGATGGTCATGCAGCCTATGGAATAAAATGGTGAATCACTTTGAAACCAGCTAAGGAAACAGGAAGCCAGCGGCAAAAATGATATCCCAAGTGCGTACCTGTACAGATTCTTTTCCTCATCGGTCTTTTTCTCTGCCGCCAGCAGTGCACTGACTATCAAATAAAGGATAGCCTGCAGACTGAAGATAACAGTACGCATAAATCCCACATTATATTGTGTCCCGGGACCGATTAGAAATACTTCACCGGTAAAAGGATTTGACGCTATAATAACAAACTGAATGACAGCTATTAAATAACCGACCTTTTTAAGATATGACTGCTCCGCAGCTGAAGTAAGATAAGTCCCCATGTACTTCATCCAGCGATAGCTGATAATCACTGTAAAAATGAAGTACAAATAAGCAACAACCGTGAACACAACCACATTGCCCCCGGAGCCGCCGGCGTAAAATATCCCCCACAGACAGTCAACAGCGGTAAAACCAATAGCCGCCTTCAGAAAATTTTTAAATTGTCCGGCACCATTACGAAAAACATGAAGATGCCTCATTCTGATGTACAGAAGAAGGAGGAAAACACAGCTGAAAACCGCTGCCGCAGAATAGTAATTTCTCAAAGCAATTATCCCTTTCGCTGCCGTTATTGATATTACTCAGCGCTAATCAAATTCATTGCATAATTGTGTATTATTTTAGCATTATTCAGAAAAGAAGTAAATAAAAAGGGTCTGTGAAATAACGAGCAATCATTTTTTCACAGACCCTTTCATCCCTATATGTGCATGAGCAATTAATGCGCTCAGATGAGGTTGTGTCCGCCCTTTTTAAGGACGGTGGACCGCCGAAAGGCGGTGGTGGGTTTTAATCAGCAGAAATCTGCGAACCCTCCACCATGCTACGCATGATCCCCCTCCCTGC
>JAFNYY010000069.1 GCA_017383125.1 Schwartzia sp. (in: firmicutes) | reverse complement strand
GGTTAGGTGGCACCTCCCATTTTCAAGGAGAGACTGTGGTGAGTGCTTCCAACTAAAGGCTCCCCTGAAAGGGGAGCTGTCTCCGACTCTCTTCGTTCACTGGATGGCACTCACTAAATTCGTCCTTCGTTACACTCAGACTTATTAAGTGAGTTTGCCAAAGCGAAGCTGACTGAGGGGCCCGATATCCAGTATAGTAGGCTCCCCTGAAAGGGGAGCTGTCAGCGAAGCTGACTGAGGGGTCCGGTATCCAGTATAGTAGGCTCCCCTGAAAGGGGAGCTGTCAGCGAAGCTGACTGAGGGGTTTTTCAATTAAATCTGACCTCTTAACCCCTCCGCCCTTCGGGCACCTCCCCTTACAGGGGAGGCTATTACAAAATATAAATAACAGGAGTTTCAGATGTACACAGGAGCAACGAAAAACCTCGCCGTCATCGGCTATCCCATTGCCCACTCCCTGTCTCCCGTCATTCAGAACACCGCGCTGACAGGAGCCGGCCTGGACTACGCCTATATTGCGATTCCTGTAGCACCGGCGGATCTTCCGGCAGCAGTAGCCGGATTTCGGGCAATGAACTTCCGCGGCTGGAATGTCACCATCCCTCACAAATCAGCGATAATTCCTCTGCTGGACGAAATTGAGCCGGCAGCGGCAGCTCTGGGTGCTGTTAACACCGTCATCAACAACGACGGCCATCTTGTCGGAACAAATACTGATGTCATCGGCTTCATTGAGCCGCTGAAGGCGCGGCTGGGAGAAAGCGGCCTTGAGGGAAAGAATGCGGTCCTGATGGGGGCGGGCGGTGCAGCGAGAGCTGTTCTTTGGGCGCTGCTGTCCGCAGATATAAATAATATCACGCTTGCTGTCCGTACTCCGGCAAAGGCTGAACCGCTGGCCGAAGAATTTCGCCGTCTGGATAAGGAACATTTTTCCGGTACCGCCGAAATTACAGTAGTTGACTGGGCAGGTGAGGAATATCCGGTAGCTCTTGCCGCCTGCGACCTGCTGATAAATGCAACTCCCCTTGGCATGGCGCCGCATACCGAAGCGGCTCCGCCGGTTGATTGGCAGAAGCTGAAGGCCGAGGCGTTTTGCTACGACATTATCTACACTCCGGCCGTCACTGCTTTCCTTTCTCAGGCAGCTGAGCATGGACACGCTACTCTGAACGGAGAAGAAATGCTGGTGGGTCAGGCACGGGCAGCCCTTGAGAAATGGACAGGATGTTCGGGAGATAAAGAGGCCATGCTGAAAGCTTTGAGAAGCGCACTGGAGAAATGAGGGTAAGCAATGTCGAAAGTCGATTTTCCCCTGCTGATTGCCAGAGCTGTTCGTCATGTGGTTTCCTCTGCCCCCTCTGCGGTTGCGGTGGGAGCCGTAGGGAAAAATATTCTTCGCCCCGATAACACAGCGGGACCGGTTGCGGCATTTGTCGACGGACTGTTGCAGACAGCAGTGGAGCAGGAAGCCAGCGACATTCACATTGAGCCGTCATCTGCCGGGGAAATCCTGCGGATTCGTCTGCGTGTGGACGGATTTTTGCGTCCTGTTCCCGGGATTGCGGAGCCTGTTTCTGCTGTCCTTCTTCCCAATATAATAAATCGTCTGAAGGTCATGAGCCATTTGGACACCACTGAGCGCCGCCTGCCACAGGACGGGCGCTTTTCCTTTGTCCCGGAGGGGGCAGGAGAGACAAGAGGCACTGTAGATGTGCGAGTGTCTGTCATCCCGGTTCTCTGTGGAGAAAAGGCCGTCCTTCGCCTGCTTAATTTAATCAGTGCCCGCCGCTTGGAGAGCCTTGACCTGTCCCCTGCCAACGAAGAAATTCTCCGCCGCTGGTGCCGGCTTTCCGGCGGACTCGTCCTTGTCACCGGGCCGGTGGGCAGCGGCAAGACGACCACTCTATACGGAGTTCTGTCCGAGCTTGATGCCGATACCAGAAACATTGTGACGGTAGAAGACCCGGTGGAGTGCGCCATAAACGGTATAAATCAGATGGCGGCGGATGAGGATTACCTCACATTCCCGCGGGCCTTGCGGTCGGTGCTTCGGCAGGATCCGGATGTGGTACTGGTGGGAGAGATTCGCGATGAAGAGACGGCGGAGATTGCCGTGAGGGCAGCGCTTACCGGCAGACTGATCCTCTCTACTCTGCATACGGCAGATTCGGTGGGCGTCGTTACCCGCCTGCTGGAAATGGGAATAAAGCCGTATCTGTTGGCAGCCACTTTGGCAGGCGCTATGGGCCAGCGGCTCCTGCGCCGCCTTTGTCCACATTGCCGTGAAAAATATATTCCGGCAGAAGGCTCGGCAGAGGCGGAATTTATAAAGAAAGCAGCTGGCAATGATGAAGCTGCCAAAGGAGCTTTTTATCGGGCGGTAACGGGAAACGAATCTTGTCCTGTCTGCGGCGGCAGCGGCTATCACGGACGAATACCAATTCACGAGCTGCTGCCGGTCAATAATGAATTTTCCAGAGCGATTGTTCGGGGAGCTGACGGTAAGGAGCTTCGTGAAATTGCCGCAGCTTCCGGATTCAAATCTATGGCGGCAGACGGTGTAGCCAAAGCCGCTGGAGGCCTCACCACTATAGCGGAGGTAGAACGGTCGCTGTATGGTATGGTGTGAAAGGACGGCATAAAGTGCCGGAGGTAACAACTAATTGATATATAAGCCTCCCCTGAAAGGGGAGGTGCCCGAAGGGCGGAGGGGTTTTCGTATGGGAAGCTTCATTTCCTACAATGGTAAACTTCAGAATAATGCTCGAAGTCTACGCAAGAATATGACACCGGAGGAAAGGCATCTTTGGTACGACTATTTGCGCAATTATCCACTTAAATTCTATCGTCAGCGAATAATTGACAGCTATATTGCCGATTTTTATTGCAGAGAAGCCAAGCTGGTGATAGAAGTTGATGGGTCACAGCATTATACAGAAAAAAGTCAACTATATGACAAAAACAGGTCAGATGAATTAGGGAAATATGGTCTGGCTGTTATACGCTTTACTAATTTGGACATAAGGGATAGATTTCGTAGTGTTTGTGAAATGATAGATGCGGAAGTAGGAAAAAGGATTTCTAAAAATCCATGGGACGCGGTATCGTGTGAAAGCTGAGGAGATAAGTTTCTAATAGAGGGAAACCGCTGATCAATATAGAAGCTGCCACCTAAAAGGGCAATATCCGAGCAAAGCGAGGCCGGAGGTAACAACTAATTGATATATAAGCCTCCCCTGAAAGGGGAGGTGGCCGAGCACAGCCACAACTCTCAAAGCCTCCCCTGAAAGGGGAGGTGCCCGAAGGGCGGAGGGGTTTACCTTCCCCATTGGGGAGGTGGCCGAGCACAGTCACAACTTCCAAAGCCTCCCCTGAAAGGGGAGGTGCCCGAAGGGCGGAGGGGTTAAAGCTCCAACAGCAATAAAACCCCTCAGTCAGCTTCGCTGACAGCTCCCCTTTCAGGGGAGCCTCTTGTACTGGATATTGGGGCCCTCAGTCAGCTTCGCTGACAGCTCCCCTTTCAGGGGAGCCTC
>JAFNYY010000068.1 GCA_017383125.1 Schwartzia sp. (in: firmicutes) | reverse complement strand
GCCTTTACCGGATTGTTGAGTATATAGCGGTATGCCGTCAGCAGATACTCCTCTCTGTCAACGACTTCACTTTTATATCTATCCTGAAAAAGGTGTCCGACCCGTTCGTACTTGCGGTTGTAATACAGTGCATAGCTGACACCCATCTGTTTCATGAACAGTGAAAGGCTGCCATTATTGTCTCGAATCAACAGATGCACATGATTGTCCATCAAGCAGTACGCCATTAGGGTAATATCATTCTCTTCCTGATATTTTTCCAGCAAAGCAAGATATTTCCTTCTGTCATCGTCATTTTCAAAGAGAATCTGTCTTCCAATCCCACGCACAACAACATGGAAAAATTCTCCCGGAGTTCTCGGCTGTCTGGGCATAAAAAATCACCTGCCATATTTAATCTAAACAAAATATAGCAGGTGTGAAAATGTGTGTCAAGAAGAACCGTCCCTGTTGACACATTAATGTATATTCGGCAGCTGCCAGTTTATGGGCGTTTCACCGATGGATGTGAGCCAGTCGTTGACCTGCGAGAAGGGACGGCTACCGAAGAATCCCCGATGAGCCGAGAGAGGACTCGGGTGAGCAGACTCGATGACCATGTGCTGCCAGCCGGTTATCATGTCCTTTTTCTTCCGGGCCGGCGCTCCCCAGAGGATGAAGGCGATTGGTTTCTCCCGCTGGTTCAGTAGGGAGATTATCTTGTCGGTGAACTGCTCCCAGCCGCGGCCACGATGAGAGTTCGCCTCATGGGCTCGGACGGTAAGCACCGCATTGAGCAGCAGCACGCCCTGATCTGCCCAAGGCTTCAGACAACCGTTATCCGGCGTAGTGCAGCCAAGGTCAGTGGCCAGCTCCTTGAAAATATTTTTCAGCGACGGCGGTGGCTCCACTCCCGGCAGTACCGAAAAGGAGAGGCCGTGAGCCTGTCCCGGCTCGTGGTAAGGGTCCTGCCCGAGAATGACCACCTTCACATCGTTGTAGGCAGTGTAGTGGAGGGCGTTGAAAATATAGTTCATGTCGGGATATACCACCCCGGAGCGGTATTCGCCGATGAGAAACTGTCTCAGCTCCCGGTAGTAGGGCTGCTGCAGCTCATCAGCCAGCAGCGGCTCCCAGTCGTTTCTAAATATCTGCATATCGCAAAACTTTCCCGAAATTGCACGGCAATTTCTTCTCATATACAAATCCTGTGAAGATGATCTGTAAGAAAACCGTTTATCTACACCATAACCTCACCCACCAGCTTCACTGGTCCCCCCTCTCCAAAGGAGAGGGTATACCTTCCCCTCTGAGTGTGCATGAGCACTTAATGAGCTTGCGAATTTAGTGCGAGCCATGCAAACTGCTTAGTGATATCCGAGCGTAGCGAAGGATGAACTTAGCATGTTTGTAGAAGGTGGCGCCAAAGGCGACGGATGAGGTTGCCGTCAGACAGCTTCCCTAGACCAATTACAATTTATCCGCAATATTTCGCCCAAAGGACAGCTACCACGATAGCCGGCAGAAGATTGGCCACGCGGATGGATTGCTCGGGGGGACGAATAATATTAAGACCAACGATGGCAATGAGCACATTGCCCACATAGGAAAGATTGGACAGCATGGCCTTATCCATGAAGCTGCCGGCAAAGAAGGCCGCTACGGTGCAGCCGCCCTGAAATAGTGCCGCCGGCACCGCGGAGAAAGCACAGCCAATGCCCTGTGAGGCGGTCATAATAGCTACGAAAATCAAATCCAGCAGGGATTTGGTGGCCAGGGTGGTATACCCGGCTCCGATGGCGTCCTCAATGGAGCCGACGATAGCCATAGCGCCGATGCAGACGGTACAGCTGCAGTTTACAAAGGCAGTGACGAAGCCACCGCTGCCTTCATCGCTGCTGCCGGATTTTTTCTTAAGCCACTCACCCAGGCGGGTGATTCCCCCGTTTATATCCATCAGCTCACCGATGACGCCACCGAGGGCCATGCTGATTATCATCATCATGACGCCCTGAGTGCTGACCTGACCGGTGGCAGGATTCACCACCAGCATCTTGGACAGCACGCCGCCTAGACCCATCACCACCGTGGAGACACCGGTGGCCATCAGCAGCATCTCCCGGAGGCTCTTGCTGATACGGCGGCCGAAAAGCACGCCCACCGTTCCGCCGATGATTATTCCTACTACATCTATTATTGTTCCTGTTCCTACCATTTGTGTTCCTTCGATTCCGATGGGATCTTTGTTTTATTTACTGCGCTTAGCGCTCTTTTTTACCTCCCTCGGCACCTTCACGGCAAGATCCTGCGCCACAGGATTCATACGGGTTTTCATCGTGAGTGTGCAGTCGAGGCTGCTCAGGTCGATACCCTTCAGCATAGGGATATAGGCGATTTCCGGCCGTTTACTCAGAAGCGCAACCTCATCCTTCAGCCATTTGCTGAGAGAAGTATTCATCCCCGTCATGACGCCCGTCTTCCTGTCGATAAAGACATGAATCTCAATATTTTCCGGATTCAGCTCCGCTAAAAAGGGACGGGCTTCCGTCCACAGATTGAGGAATTTCTTATCCTTAATCATGGTGGTAATATCCGGCAGGGTCGTTCCGGGACGGGGGGCCAGCCTTATCTCGGCGATATTATCTTTTTCCTCCACCAGCACCGCATCTGCGGTATCCTGTACCATTTCCACATAACCCTTGATGCCATCATGCAGGTTCTTGACGAATTCCGGATCAAGCTCCGTGACTCTGGAGGTCCAGCCTTCGCCTTCCTTTGTGTAGCTGGTGAACTTCCTGCCTTTCCCCTCGCTGTACTGCTCGTAGCTGCCGTTGTAAGAGGTATTGAAATCATTCAGTTGGATTATCGCCTGATAGGTGCCGGTACTGTGGCTGACCTGACGCTTATTGTTGGACAGAAGACTGCTGCCCGTGGCGGTGAGAATCAGGCGAAGCTTCGTACCCTCCGCTCCCTGAATGGAGGCCGTTGTCTCCACGCTGCTGTCAAAGACCTTCTGCTTAGAGGACAGCTCCAGTGCGTTCCTGATAAGCTGCCAGTTTGCTGCTGTTTCACCCTGTACCGGCTCCGCTGCCTGCCCCTGAGGAAGAAGCAGAGACAGGGAAAGGCAGGTACCGGCAAAGGTTTTCTTCCAGTTAAATCGCATGATGAAGCCTCCTGGCAATTTTCAATGTGTCGGCGTGAAGCATGACCGGTGACACAGTTATCACTCACATATATCCGATGATTATAGCACTCTTTAGACTGGATAGTAAAGAATATTGTAAAATGATGTATACTCCTGTTTTCGTTGAAAATACAGACAGCTCTGCTATAATTAACTGAAATCTTTATTTTTGCAAAGGACACTATCATGAAACTGAATCGGGCATTTCTCGCCGCCTTCTGGCGGCTTTTCAAGGGGTACTGGAAAAGTGCCGAGAAGACCCAGGCCCTCATGCTGCTGGCGGCGGTAATCGGTCTGAATTTCGCCATGGTCTACCTGCTGGTGCAGATAAACACCTGGTACAACGAGTTTTACAACTCTCTGCAGGCCTACCAGTGGGAGAGGTTCTGGCCGCTCATCGGCAAATTCGCCGGTCTGGCCTTCGTCCACATCGGCATCGCCGTATACGCCATCTACCTTCGGCAGCTGCTGCAGCTCCGTTGGCGTACCTGGATGACCAACGAATACCTCACCAGCTGGCTGAAGCAGGGTGCCTACTACCGGCTGAAGCTCTACGACAGCGACATGGACAACCCGGATCAGCGTATCCAGGACGACATCAACCAGTTCGTAAACATCACTCTCCAGCTTCTGCTTGGCTTCCTGAAGCAGCTCACCACCCTCGGTGCCTTCGCCGTGGTACTGTGGGATCTTTCCGGCTCTCTCGATATCCCCATCGGTGATACTGTCATTCAGCTTCCGGGCTATATGCTCTGGTTCTCCCTGCTGTACTCCGTCATCGGCACAGTGCTGGCCCACAAGGTCGGTCAGCGCCTCATCAGTCTGAACTTCGACCAGCAGCGCTACGAGGCTGATTTCCGTTTCTCCATGACCCGTGTCAGGGAGAACAGCGAGAGCGTCGCCTTCTACAGCGGCGAGGCCGCCGAACGCCTCACCTTCGCCCAGCGGTATCAGCTGGTGGTGGACAACTTCCGCCGGCTCATGACTCAGACGAAGCTGCTGAACTTCTACTCCAACGGCTACGCTCAGCTGGCCATCATAGTACCTATCATCATGTGCGCACCGAAATATTTCGGCGGTGCCATGCAGCTGGGCGGTCTCATGCAGACCATCAGCGCCTTCGGCCGGGTGCAGGATGCCCTCAGCTACTTCGTCGACGCCTATGACAGCATCGCTCAGCTGGTGGCTGTCACCTACCGTCTTACCAGCTTTACCGACCATCTGGAAAAGGTCTCCGACACCAAACCCGCCCTCACAAAAGAGAGCGCTCCTGCCGATGAGCCGGAGCATTTGGCGGTCAGGGATGTGACAGTAGCTCTGCCCAACGGCCGGGTATTGCTGGAGAATCTCAGCTTCCGGCTGAACCGCGGTCAGCGGCTCCTGATAACCGGCGGCAGCGGCAGCGGCAAGTCCACGCTTCTCCGCTCTCTCGCCTGCCTGTGGCCTTACGGCTCAGGACACATCAGCAGTCCTGAGGCTGACCGGCTCATGTTCCTGCCCCAGCGGCCCTACCTTCCCCTCGGCACACTCCGTCAGGCTATTTTCTACCCCAATCCGGTAGAGGAAGTAAATGACCTTGACGAAGCAGAGCTTCACCGGCTCATGGAGCTGACGGAGCTCAGCGGATTCACAGACCGCCTTGATATGGTAGACGACTGGAGCCGTATCCTGAGTCTTGGCGAACAGCAGCGCATCGCCTTCCTGCGAGTCCTCATCGCCAAGCCCCGCTGGGCCTTCCTCGATGAAGCCACCAGCGCCCTGGATGAGCCAAGAGAGGAAAGGCTATACGCCGTCCTCCGGGAGCAGCTGCCGGAAATGGGCATCATAAGCGTCGGCCACCGCTCCACCCTCTACGCTGTCCATGACATGGAGCTGCACCTTACCGGCGACGGTGGGTACAGCAGCCGGGAGCTGTGATCTTAAAAGACACACGGTTATTATACTGAGCCGTGAATATAGTCTAACGAAAACCCGCTCTCGCTCCATAATCAACATAGCGGTACTAAGCTCCTGCTTCGAAAGACTTTCTCACATTTCGCTAAGTACCGATGTTCATTAACGGTTTTCTTACAGACTATATTCACCGGCATTATATAAGACAGATACGGTTTCACCGTCTCTCTGAAATCTAACAATTCACGAAAAAACCGAGGCGTCCTATCACGGATGCCCCGGTTTTATTATTTATCACGATAGTGTGACCCACACTGAACGATTTTGATAGTCCCATCATCAATTCTGTAGACAAGACGATTGCAATCATCAATCCGCCGACTCCAATAGCCGGACAGATTTTCACCCAATGGCTCCGGCTTTCCTATTCCGTCGTAACCATTTCTATCAATATCCTGCAAAAGTTTCAGTATTCGCTTCAAAGTCTTCTTGTCCTGGGACTGCCAATAGCAAAAATCCTCCCAAGCGTCATCAGACCACGCTTTAATCATCGTAGCTTACCTCGTGGATTGTCCCACCGGTCTTCTCCATCTGGGCAATGGATGATTTGAGGCGAGCCATATTCTCATCGGAATAAAACGGATCGGCAGAAATCTCAAAGGGTATCCTCCGCTCTCTGCACACCTTTTTTGCAAATATGGTAAAGGCTGCCGTCATGGAAAGCCCCATCTCTTTACAGAGCGCCTCCATATTGTTTTTTAAGTCCTGATCCATACGAAAATTTACCGCTGCCAGTGATTGTGCCATGTTAATCCCTCCAATCGCTTATATTATAAAGAACATTGCATTATATGTAAAGATAATTGCATTACAAATAAGATTCTCCCTTTATCAAATGAAGCACTTAGCGAACACCTGAAATAACAGCAGAAAGCATTGCTGAGGAAGATCTATCACATCTAAAAGTGAAGGACTTCATTGAGGAAATGAAAAAAGTAGCTAGTGAAAGTTACCGTGTCTTGAAGAAAGGAAAGTTTTGTGCTGTCCTCATGGGTGACACCAGGTAAAAGGGATGTATGATTCCCATGTCCTTTGATGTGATGAGAGTTTTTCAGGATGCCGGGTTTACGTTAAAGGAGCTTATTATCAAAGAACAACACAACTGCAAAGCGACGGGCTACTGGAAAACTAACAGCGTTAAATATAATTTTTTGTTGAAGGTAACCTCATAACAGATTGTTCTTATAATAACATCTTTTATGTTATTATGTAAAAATTTCTTTTACAAAGAAAGTACCCCACAAATCACACTTCACCTTTCCTGCCTAACCCCTCAAGCTTTTCCCACCGTAGAAATCACTTTATTTACCATGCTAAAATATGCTATATTATAATGATGATAATTGGGTTATTGTGCCCTTTTGCAAATAGAAACCTACCATAAGAACAGAGGATAAGCAATAATGGAAAACTTTGTTGCCGGCAGCTATGATGTCATCGTCATCGGCGCCGGTCATGCGGGCGTAGAGGCCGGCCTTGCCGCTGCCCGGCTGGGGAAGAAAACCCTCCTGACCACCATCAGCCTCGACAACATCGCCCTGATGCCCTGCAACCCATCCGTAGGAGGCCCGGCCAAGGGTCACCTCGTCCGGGAGATAGACGCCCTCGGCGGCGAGATGGGCATCTCCGCCGACAAGGCCATGATACAGTACCGTCTGCTGAACACCGGCAAAGGCCCCGCCGTACAGGCTCCCCGGGCGCAGGCTGACAAGAAGCTCTACCAGTTCACCATGAAGGAGACCTGCGAGAAGCAGCAAAATCTCTATGTGAAGCAGCTTCTTGTCGAGGACTTCATCATTGAGGAAGCTCCGAAGAAGAAAATCACCGGCGTCATCTGTGAAACCGGCGAAATATACGAAGCCAAAAAGGTCATCATTGCCACCGGCACCTATCTCGGCGGCAAGGTAATCATCGGTGAGGTAAACTACCCCTCCGGCCCCAACGGACAGCGGCCGGCTCTTAAGCTCACCGCTGCCATGGAAAAAGCTGGACTGAAGCTGCTGCGGTTCAAAACCGGCACCCCCGCCAGAGTCAGCCGGGCCTCCCTCGACTTCGACAAGATGGAGATACAGCCGGGCTTTGACCCCATGGGTGCCTTCAGCTACCTGACGGACACGGAGGATGACCGCTGGCTGGCCAAAACCCGCCGGCAGCTCCCCTGCTATCTCACCTACACCAACGAAGCCACCCACAAGATAATAAACGACAATCTCCACCGGGCACCGATGGCCAACGGCATCATCACCGGCATCGGCCCCCGCTACTGCCCCTCCATCGAGAGCAAGCTCATGCGTTTCCCGGACAAGGAACGCCACCAGCTCTTTGTAGAGCCGGAGGGCAGCCACACCGAGGAAATGTATGTACAGGGTATGTCCACCAGCCTGCCGGCTGATGTGCAGATAGCTTTCCTCCGGACTATCCCCGGACTGGAGCACTGCGAAATGATGCGGGCTGCCTACGCTATCGAATACGACTGTCTCGACCCCCTCGGACTGAAGCCCAGTCTTGAGACGCGAGAGGTGGAGGGTCTCTACAGCGCCGGTCAGTCCAACGGCACCAGCGGCTACGAGGAAGCTGCCGCCCAGGGTCTCATGGCCGGCATCAACGCCGCTCGCTCCATTGACGGACTGGAGCCGGTAGTCCTCCGCCGTGACGAAGCCTACATCGGCGTTCTCATCGACGACCTTGTGACGAAAGGCACCAACGAGCCTTACCGCATGATGACCAGCCGAGCCGAATACCGCCTCATCCTCCGGCAGGACAACGCCGACCTCCGCCTCACGGAGATTGGTCGGGACATCGGTCTAGTCAGCGACACCCGCTGGGAGAAATTCTCCGCCAAGAAAAACCTTCTTACAGAGCTTATCTCCGGAATGAAAAATATTACCATCGCCCCCAACAATGAAACTCTGGCAGTCTTTGGCGAGCTTGGCTATCAGCCGCCGAAATCCGGACTCAGCCTCTTTGAGCTGCTAAAGCGTCAGGATATCGACTTCCGGGCTTTGGCTGATATTGTTGCCGCTCTGTGGACTGCTGACAGCAGTAAG
>JAFNYY010000008.1 GCA_017383125.1 Schwartzia sp. (in: firmicutes) | reverse complement strand
GTGTTCCTGCTGCATTGCTCGTATGTGCAGCAAGGAACCATCGATATAATTACGCCGTTCATCTTTGATGCATCTTCTGCGTCCATCACCAGTTGACAAATCCTTATGTGGGAGCTACCACACAGCGTATTTGTCGCCCGTCGCTGGACACACAATCTGCATCAATCTGATACGGCTCATTATTCGATGTTTCCTTGTTAACCTCTCATGTGCAAAACCGGGGCTCCGCAGTCCATCCCGTCAACGGCAAGTACGCTTATTTTTCCGAAAATTCAATAACAGTATCCTAAAAGACATGCCAGTGGCTCAAATGTGAGTCACTGGCATGTTTTCGTTTTCTATTATTTTCCAGCAGAATATTCTTGATCCACTTACAGTACTCCGCGGAAGTAATGGCCGCGAGTTACTCCATCCGAGGCTCCGTTCAGCTCCGTTTCCTTGCACCAGGCTATTTCTTCCGGGGTCAGCTCACTGCCTCTCCGCAGATAATCTCTGTAGGCACTTACCAGCTCACCGATGTACTTCGGCTCGATGGCTTTTGCCTCAATGCGGACAGCCGATATTCCGCTGTCTGCCAGCTTGACAATTTCCGGCAGGAGGCTCAGTGTTTTTCCGTTCAGCAGGTGCATGTGACAATACTGGTCATTTGCTACCGGGAACTGCTCGCCCTTCCTGTCCTTAAGGAAATATCGGCCACTCTTGCAGGGCATGGAGCAGGCTTCGCATCCATCCTGTCCTATGCCGCCCAGGAAGCTGCCAAGCACGCAGTATTCAGATACCATAAGCTCCAATCGGCCGTGTACTATACACTCTGTCCTGATCGGGGCTTTTTTTACAATCGGAAGCAACCCGCCAAGATTCAGCTCCGGAGAAAGAGTTGCCTGCTTCACTCCCAGCTTTTCCAACGCCTCAAGGGTCATTCCATTGAAAGAAATCAAGGAATAGTCAGAACGAAGCTCTATCTCCCTGCCGCTTTCTTCAATCATTTCTCTCAATGTGCGGAGAGTCGCAATATTGTGGACATAAACACCGTCGGGATTGAACTCAAGCCAGCTTTGCCAAATAGCCTTTAGGGCAGGCAGATTATCCTCCCGGCATATCCTCGGAGTGTTGAAGAAAAGTTTGCAGCCGCTATCCTTTACCAGCTCAGCCGCCTCGCGATAGCTGCGGATATTCAGTGGCTCGTGATGATAGCTGTCACCGCCGAATATTATCCCATCGGCTCCGCCCTTCAGAGCTGCCTTGATTCCATCGAAAGAAGCTGTACTCACATATACCTGTGCTGTCTGTCGTTGACTGCTTTTACCTTTGCGGTCATAGGTATTAGCGGACTTTTTATCAAGATTTCTCTCCGACTGGGCTGCTCCCGCTGTTCTGTCATTTTTCCAAATATCAAGCCTTAAGTTGTCCATTTCTTCGGCAGCCTGCCGTCGCAAATCGTTAATTACGCTTACCGGCACCATTACTCCGGGCTCTATATCAAGCTTAAGGTCAGCAATTTCATACACCGTGCTTCCCATTCTCTTCAGCTGCTTTACAGCAGCTTCTTCAGTCAGCGGACGCTTCTCAGCCATGGGAATCAAATAATCTACCTCTGATGAAACATATATATTATCATCAGCGATTAAACTAAACTCCAGCTGTGGCCTCTCATTAAAATGAAACCGTGCTTTAACCGCAATAGGAATTCTCCTGACCGGTGCACCGGCAGTAAATCTGGTCTTTGCCTCGGTCATCAGAGCTGCATCATAAACTCGAAATGCCCGGTCATTTTGCCTCATGTTCAGGTTGCTTACAAATGAGATAGTATCTCCTGCCATGGCTGAGGTAATCTTATTTCCTTTAATATCCGAAAAGTCATCCAGGGTAACTGTTGTACGACCGCCAACCTTCACCCAAAAATCAAGCTCGTCTCCTTTATTCACATCTACCGCCAGCTTCAGAAAAACTCTGGAAGAAGCACTGTCTATTTTTGCCACTCGTCCTGCCAGAATTCCCCGATTGTTTGGGCGCATATCACTCATCATGTTACGACCGGGACGACCCTCAAGGTAGGCAGTGGTAAAGTCACGATTAAAGACCTGAGCAAGTCGCCGCTGAGCTTCTTTATCAACGCTGTATCCATCCTGTCCCTGCAGTATGCTGTCCAATGCCCGACGGTAGGTGGTTACTACTACGGCTACATATTCGGGGCGTTTCATTCTGCCCTCGATTTTCAGGGAAGCCACGCCTGCTGCCATGTACTCCGGCAATAGCTCCAGGGTCTTTAAGTCCTTTGGTGAGAGCAGGTACTCTCCCGCCTTGCCCTTCAGCACCTCCTGTCCCTTCTCATCCACCAGCGTATAGGGGAGTCGGCAGGGCTGGGCACAGCGTCCGCGATTACCGCTTCTTCCGCCGATAAGACTGGACATTAGACATTGTCCGGAATAGCAAACGCAAAGAGCTCCGTGCATGAACACTTCAATCTCTACGGGACTGTGAGCGCAGATATATCGAATATCCTTCAGGGAAAGCTCCCGGGAAAGGACAACTCGCGTAAAGCCAAGGCCTGCCAGCTCCAATACTCCGTCAAGGCTATGCACTGTCATCTGAGTAGAAGCATGAAGCGGCAAATCCGGTGCTACTTGGCGAGCCAGCATGGCTACGCCTAAATCCTGAACAAGAACAGCATCGGCTCCTGCCTCATCAAGGAAGCGGAGATAATCTGCGCATTCCTCCCTCTCTTCATCACTTACGATGGTGTTTACTGTAACATGGACAGCAACACCCCGAAGATGAGCAAAATTAAACGCCCATCTCATCGCATCCCTGTCAAAGTTGTCGGCGTAGGCTCTGGCCCCGAATGAAGGGCCGGCAAGGTAGACAGCATCCGCCCCACTTTCTACTGCAGCAATAAATGCTTCCTTACTGCCGGCAGGAGCTAACAGCTCCATGAATTTCTTTTCCATAAAGACACACCTATAAATTACATACAGCCGTAATACAGCCATCCATTCGTATCCAACAAAAAAGGTCGTCATCCAAGTTGCAGAAGCCACGGATTAACGACCTTCTATTTCTTTTTGGTGCGGACAAGAGGGCTCGAACCTCCACGCCTTGCGGCATTGGATCCTAAATCCAACGCGTCTGCCAATTCCGCCATGTCCGCGATTGATTGTTGCCGTGTATCCGCAACAAAGGTTATTCTAGCATGAATTAACAAATTTTGTCAATATTTGAAAGCCCGCAAACCAACGACAGTTCTAGTGTTTCGGTACATTTGACTACTTAGCTGCCTTTATTTTGCTTTCGGTTCCGTCCAACAGCCGGCCGATATTCTGCTTGTGCCGGACAATGATGAACACCGCTGCTAAACAGCCAAATGCAATAAACCAGAAATCATAACCAAACAGCCATGCCATTACCGGTGCTAAAGCCGCTCCTACAATAGAGCCAAGAGAAACATATCCGGTAAAATAGACAATAGCAAACCATACGCCAAAGAGCACCAGTGTCACGGTAGGCATAAGCATAGCAACAACACCTAGTCCGGTAGCTACACCCTTTCCACCCTTAAAACCAAGGAACAGTGACCAGGAGTGTCCTACTATAGCCATAATTCCGCCTAAAACCTGCGCAAAGGACGAACCATCGGCAAATTTAATTGCGAACCAAACACCAAGACCGCCCTTAATCAAATCACAAAGGAATATCAGGATGCCGCCTGCCTTGCCAATAGTACGCCAGGCATTAGTTGCTCCAATATTGTGACTGCCATGCTCTCTCAAATCAATTCCCCAGATTGACTTGCCAAGAATAAGACCACTGGGAATAGAACCGACAAGATACGCACAGACAGCTGCAATAATTAAACCGAACATCAATCGTCCTCCTCTTCCTTGCGTGCTCTGGTGATAATGCGTACCGGAGCACCCTCAAAGCCGAATCTGGCTCTAAGCTGATTTTCCAAATACCGCAAATATGAGAAATGGACAAGCGTCGGATCATTGGCAAAAAGCACGAAACGAGGAGGCTCTATGCCTACCTGAGTCATAAACAGAAGCTTCAGCTGACGGCCCTTGTGCGCCGGCGGAGGATTGATAGAAATCGCATCATTCAAAAGTTCATTGAGAACGCTGGTCTGAATTCGCATAGCCTGCTGATCGGCTACATACTTAACTACATCAGTTACACGATGTACTCTCTGCTTTGTCAGAGCAGATATATACAATACAGGTGCATACTGAAGGAAAATCAGTTCATTGCGGATTACTTCGGTGTACTTGACAGTGGACTTGTCATCCTTATCCGGAATCAAATCCCACTTGTTAACGATTATAATAACGCCTTTTCCCGATTCATGAGCGAAGCCGGCAATTTTCTTATCCTGCTCGGTGACACCGGCCACGGCATCAATAACCATCAGAATGACATTAGCTCGGTCAACGGCACGGAGGGCGCGGAGTACACTGTAATGCTCAATCGGCTCGTCAATTTTTCCCTTACGGCGCATACCGGCGGTATCTATAAGTGTGAACTTTATATCATCTTTGGTAAAGTGGGTGTCAATAGCGTCTCTGGTGGTACCGGCAATATCGCTTACGATAACCCGCTCTTCACCGAGAATAGCGTTGACGAGAGAGGATTTGCCTACATTCGGTCGGCCGATTACTGCTATGGCCAACTCGTCGCTCTCCTCTTCCTCCTGAGACTTCTTCGGGAATGCGGCTACAACAGCATCCAGCAGATCGCCGAGATTCAGAGAGTTAGAAGCGGAAATTGGGATTACATCTCCCAGTCCAAGATTATAGAAATCGTAAATATCATCCTGCTGCTTCTGGGTATCAATCTTGTTCACCGCAAGAATAATAGGCTTCTTTGTACGGCGGAGTATTTTTACTATTTCCTCATCCTCATTTGTAAGTCCTACACGACCGTCTACAACAAAGAGGATTACATCTGCTTCTTCGATGGCAATTTTTGCCTGCTGGCGCATACTATTCAACAGCTTGTCATCGCTGGCCAGCTCGATACCGCCGGTATCAACCATTGTGAATTCATTATTAAGCCACTCGGCATCAAGATATATTCTGTCACGGGTGACACCTGGAAAGTCATCTACGATGGACAGGCGCTGCTTGCCAATCTGATTGAAAAGTGTTGATTTTCCCACATTGGGACGACCAACGATGGCTACTATAGGCTTGCTCATTGCGGTGCCTCCTTTATTTACAATTTTGTATATGCGGCGTTGCTTTGCCACATATACGATGTACGCTCATTAACTGTATTTTCTGAGTAAACTGAATCAAAATTATTCAAAGCTTCAAAAAGCTCATCACCGTGAAGAACCGGTAAAATTTTCAGTCCCGTATCAGCTCTCAATGACTCAAGTGTATCGTCATCCAAAAATATATTGTCTCCTGCTCTGAGGCACGATGCTGGAATAATTACCCTATTCTGAAGCCTGTTTTCTCTGCTTAATTCCCCAATCACCCGACGAATATCCCTACCGGTAAGTAATCCGGACACATTTACGCTGTCTCCAAAAAATTCGTTTACAACCGGTACTACATCATAAATTGAGCCATCTCCTGACGGCTCAAGCTCATCTATCAGATTCTTCATCAACGGGGCAATTCCCACACCGCTAAGAACAGTTACGGCAGGTTTAGTTTCAGCCATACTGTTTTCGGCAGTTTTCTTTGCACAGTTCCAATCATCTATGAAGCTTCTGGCCAAACCAATTCCGTTATCCAACTGAGGAAATCCGTCGTACTCTTCCGACGGCGGCAGCTCTCGTTCGGCCATAAGATAAAATTCATCCCCGAGATAAACAAAACTTTCGCCTGATTCAACACGATATTGCCTCTGATACTTGTTGACCATATCAATGACTTCACCGGCACCGTATTTATCAAAAAGGGTCAATGGGTAGCAACCGTCACGAAATTTTGTAAGTCCCACAGGAACAATAGCAAGAGACATAGCAGATGGGCGGCGCTCCCAAAGCTCTTTTATTGTCCGCTCTAATTCAATCCCATCATTTATTCCGGGACAAAGAACAACCTGAGCATGGTATTCTATTCCATCATAAGCCAGACGATCAAGATGTGAATTCAGTTCCTTTGCTCTAGGTGAACCCAACAGCTTCTCACGAAGCTCTGGATTAACCGTCTGGACAGAAATATGAAGTGGGCTCAGATGGTAATCGGCAATGCGCTTAAAATCCTGTTCACGAATATTCGTCAGCGTTACAAAATTCCCGTAAAGAAAGGATAGACGATAATCATCATCCTTGATATAAAGAGCGGAGCGCATTTCCGACGGAACCTGGTCTACAAAACAGAAGCAGCAGCGATTTCCACAGGCTCTGATACCGTCAAAGACAGCCGATTCGAACTCTGCACCCAATTCTTCATCTATATCCTTATCAAAGGAAATTACCTCTTCTTCACCATCAGCATGACGAACTTTAAGATCTATTTCTTCATCAGCCATGGCAAAAGACAAATCTATGAGGTCTCTTAGTTCAACGCCGTTTATGGACAGTATTTCATCCCCGGCAACAAGGCCCAGCTCATCAGCCAGTCCCTCCGGCTCGACAAAAATCAATTTGCCGCCGCGTTTCATTACATTTTTCATGATTTTCACATTACTACTCAAAAAAGGGGCAGGTCTCTGCCTGCCCCTGAAGTATTCATTTCCGATTATTCAGCAGCCGGAACCTCTTCGAGATTCTTGTCAGCTTTTGCAATGCTGAGGCTGATACGCTTCTTGGCGGTGTCAATACGGAGAACCTTAACAGTAACAACATCACCCATGCTTACAGCTTCATCAGCCTTTGCAATACGGCGATCGGAGAGCTCACCCATCGGGATGAGACCATCAAAGCCCGGCTCGATTTCCATGAAAGCACCAAAGCTGGTGAGCTTAATAATCTTTCCCTGAATGTGGGAACCCTCTGTGTACTTCTCAGCACGCTCAAACCAAGGATCCTGGAGAGTATCCTTAACAGAAAGGGAGATGCGCTTGGTTTCCGGATCAAAGCTCTTAACTTTAACATCCAGCTCCTGACCAACCTCCAGAACCTCAGAAGGATGCTTAACACGATTCCAGGAGAGATCAGAGATATGGGCAAGACCATCTACGCCACCGATGTCGATGAACGCACCATAGTCTACAAGACGCTTTACAACACCCTTAAGGGTCTGACCAGCCTCGAGAGTGGAGAACAGCTGCTCCTGCTTCTGAGCACGCTCCTCTTCAAGAATCTTACGACGGGAGAGAACGAGACGCTGCTTCTTGGGATCGCACTCCAAGGGGAAAGCGGTAACGGTCTGGCCGACATAAACCTGAAGATCCTTAACGAAACCAAGGTCAACCTGAGAAGCCGGGATGAAGGCACGGAGACCCTGAACAGCAGCAACAACGCCGCCCTTAACAACATTGGTAATTTCGGCTTCTACAGTTTCCTGACGCTCGGTAATACCCTGAAGTACTTCCCAAGCAGCAAACTTATCGGCCTTTACCTTGGAGAGAACTGCACCGTTCTCTCCGCCCATGGATACGACAAATACCTTAATTACGTCGCCGACCTTAACAACATCCTCTGCGGACTCAGGAGCCGGATAACGGAGTTCACGCTTAGGAATGGGGATTTCCTGCTTGTAGCCGATATCTACAAATGCCTCGTCACGATTTACCAGTATAACGGTACCTTCGACGACTTCCTTCTCTTTGATTTCCTGGCCTGCTGCTGCTTCCTCTTCAGCCAGGAGCTGTTCCATTGTCATTTCTTCTTGCACTTTTCATAAACCTCCTTGATAACCCAGTCGGGAGTTGACGCTCCGGCTGTGATACCAATATTTTCTATTCCGTCAAACCACTCGGACCTGAGCTCGGAAGCCGTCTCGATATGGTATGTCGAACACTTTTCAGCGCATAACTGCGCCAGACGCGTAGTATTTGCACTATTCTTACCGCCAATAACCAACATCAAATCCACTTCAGCTGCCAACTTTATAGCGGCAGTCTGTCGCTGGTCGGTAGCAGTGCAGATAGTACGCAGAATATGTACATCATTTGATTTGCTGAGAAGCACTCCGACTATCTGGTTGAATTTTTCACCGGAAAAAGTAGTCTGAGAAACGATTCCCATATGTGCGCAGGGCATAAGCTCTGCAGCTTCCTCCTCACTATCGATTACAACAGCTTTGGATCCTGACCACTCAAAGATACTCTTTACCTCCGGATGCTGCTTCTCACCGATTATCACAACATTATAGCCTTCACTCACCAAACGATGAGCTGCCATTTGAGCCTGCTTTACATGCGGGCAGGTAGCATCTACCACCTGCAGCCCAAGCTGCTCAACCTCCTCATACACTTCAGGACCGACTCCGTGAGAGCGTATGATTATCGTATCTCCCCTGCTCATCTCCGCAGGAGATTCTACAGTCCCAACGCCTTCACTCTCAAGACGCGAAACCATCTGAGGATTGTGAATAATAGGTCCAAGAGTAGCGGCGCGCCCATCAGCACGGGCATTATCCCTAGCCAAACCTATAGCACGCTTTACTCCATAGCAAAAACCCAGATACTCAGCCAATATCACTTTCATAGATTACCACATCGTTTCAAATTTATCAAGAAATTTCTTCGAGGAAACAAAATTATTCTAAAAAAACCTTTTAAGTTAAGACGGACTCTACCCTCAGATGATTTCCCCGCGTTCATGTGCATCAATCATGCACTGAACACGGCGCATCAACTCCGCCGAAAAATCATTCAAAGCCTGCTTATCAGCGTGCTCTGCATCAAATTTCATCGGTTCTCCGTATAGGACCGCTACCTTCGGGAGAAAATTTTTCCCAAAGATATGCCTTGTTCCTATGATAGCTACCGGAACCACCGTGGCCTTCGACATTGACGCTAAAAAAGAAACTCCGGCTCCAACCTTGCCAAGATTTCCGTCCTTGCTGCGTGTTCCTTCCGGAAAGATTGCCATACACTTGCCTGCTTTAAGCAGACCGAGCGCATTTTTTATCGCTGTCTTGTCCGAGGCACCGCGCCTTACCGGAAAAGCGTGCAGCTTGCGGATAATGCTGCCAAAAACCGGAACCTTAAAGAGTTCTTCCTTAGCCATAAAGCTTATGGGACGATCAACATAGGTAGCCAGCAGCGGAACATCCCAAAAGGATTGATGATTCGCTGCAAATATTACTGGACCGTCAGCTGGCACCCTTTCAGGATGACCAAGGGTGAAGTCAAATATATGCCAGAATCTGCGGAAGAAAACCGAAAGAAGTGAGTATAACATTTTTCCCTCTTATTCTGCCAGCCTTATGATAGCTGCCTCAGCTTCATCAAGATTCATATTGGTCGTGTCTAAAAGTATCGCTTCCGGAACGCGTACCAGCGGTGATTCTTCCCTTTCACTGTCAGCCTTATCTCTGGCAGCGATCTCATCACGGAGCTTTGCCAAATCAACTTCAAAGCCTTTTTCCTTCATTTCCTTATACCGGCGATTGGCTCTTTCTTCAATAGAGGCCGTAAGGAAAATCTTTACATCCGCATTCGGAAGAACCTTTGAGGCTATATCACGGCCATCCATGATAACCCCACCGTTTGAGGCCATCTTCTGCTGAAGGACTACCATTTTTCTGCGGACACTGCTGATAGCGGCAACCTGGGAAACGATAGCCGTAACCTCAGGAGTGCGAATCACCTCACTTACATCGGTACCGTCTACAGCAATCCTCTGGCTGCCATTTTCATAACTCAGGGTCACGGTCAGGTTATCAGCAATAGCTGCAATATCTGCGTCGGTAAACTTACTGTCACGGTATTCCTGCAGAACCTTCCATGCAACGGAACGGTACATAGCCCCCGTATCGATATAAACATATCCAAGCTTTTCTGCTGCTCTTTTGGCTAGAGTACTTTTTCCGGCTCCTGCCGGCCCATCAATAGCAATTACCTTTTTCATTTTGAAAGAATCTCCATAGTATCATAGAAAACAGGATAAGAAATATTCACGCAGTCAGCATTCTCAATGGACAAACCGCAAACACTTCCGAGAACTGCCAACGACATCGCCATACGGTGGTCATCATATGACTTGCAGATTGCTGGAATAAGCTCACTTCTATTGCTGACACCGCGGATTATCAAACCATCCTCCGTACCGTCAATATGTCCTGGTGCAACCTTATTGAATTCATCAACAATAGCCTGCAGTCTGTCGGTTTCCTTCACCCGCAGCTCACCGGCCCCATTGATGGTAGTTGTACCTTCAGCCAAAAGTGCAGCCACCGCAATGACCGGTATTTCATCAATAAGACGGGGCATGATTTCCTCTGTTAGGCTTGCTGCCTTAAGCTTTGCCGACTTCACTCTGATATCAGCGATCGGCTCGCCACCGGAAACCCGCTCGTTTTCTATCGTCAAATCTGCTCCCATATCCTTCAAAACATCAATGATTCCGGTACGGGTCTCATTCATTCCCACACCGGTAAGGAGCAACTCGCTGTTCTCGATGATGCTGCCGGCAACGAGCCAAAAAGCAGCCGAGCTGATATCACCGGGTACGGCAATCTCTGCCGGTACTTCCAGTTTATCTGTTGGATAGATGGTGACAGCTGTGCCGGATTTCTCAATCTTTACTCCAGAGGCGGAAAGCAGCCGCTCTGTATGGTCTCTTGAGGTATACGGCTCTACAACAGTAACCGGTCCATCGGCTCTCAGTCCTGCCAGGAGAATAGCCGACTTAACCTGCGCGCTGGCCATAGGCATATCGTAAGTGATAGCCTTCAGCTTCTCACCATCGTCGGCGGGAAGTACAGTAATAGGCAGGCGGGAATTATTCTCACGGCCTACAATCTTTGCTCTCATCCTGCTGAGTGGTGTAATAACTCTGCCCATAGGGCGACGGGAAAGCGATGCGTCACCTACAAGGGTTGACAAAAAACTGCGGCCGGCCAAAATACCCATCATCAGACGAAGGGTTGTGCCGGAATTACCGGCATCCAATACAGCGGAAGGCTCCTTTAATCCGTTTAAGCCAACACCGGTGACCATCATTTCACCATCGGCAATTTTCTCAACCTTTGCTCCAAGTGAACGCATAACTCCGGCGGTAGACAGACAGTCTGCCGATTCAAGGAAATTAGTTACATGGACTGTTTTTCCCGGCTCATTCATTGCACCGAACATAATGCTGCGGTGGGAAACGGACTTGTCTCCCGGAATCTTTACGGTTCCGTGAAGTCCATTCTTTACAACCGGAATCTTCTTTGCTGTCATTTCTATCACCTATATTCAAATAAATAAAGTGCCTATTATTTTACCATTACTCTGAAAAATCCGCAACAAACGCCCTGGCCGCTGCCACGCCTGCTGCATGTCCCATGGAAAAAGCTGCCTGAAGATTATAGCCGCCGGTATAACCATCAACGTTTACTACTTCACCGGCCCAATATAGCCCCGAAACCAGCTTTGAAGCCATTGTTTTCGGTATTATTTCGTCTGTATCTACTCCTCCGGCAGTAACTATAGCCTCTGTATATGGCCTGGTTCCTGTCACAGTCAACGGCAGCGCCTTTATAATCTCCGCAATGCGTCTCCTGCATTCCTTTGAAAGGCCTCCTGCTGTCTGCATTCCATCAATATAAGATAAATCAAGAACCGGTGCTATCAGCTTAAGCGGCAGCAACTCCACCAGAGCATTCTTCATTGCCTTTCCGGCAAATTTCTCCAAGTCCCTGTCCAGTCGTGCAATGACCTGCTCCATTGTAAGCGCAGGCTTAAGGTCTATATTCAGTTCAACAAAAGCCGCCGGATTTTTCGCATTAAGGGCCTTACTTGCTGCTCTCGACAAACGGAGAATAATAGGTCCGGATACTCCGAAATGAGTGAAAAGAAGCTCACCAAATTCGTGGCCTGCCTCCTTTCCATCAATCAGAAGCGTTGCCTGAACATTTTTTAATGCCAGTCCTGTTGCCTCTGCTGTCCAATCATCGTCCGTTTCAAGAGGAACCAGCGCTGGGAAAGTAGCAGTCACTTGATGCCCCATTTCTCTCGCCCAACCAAGGCCGTCTCCAGAGGACCCCGTTGCCGGATATGATAATCCTCCCGTCGCCGCGATTACAATATCTGCTGATATTTCTTCACCGCTCCGCAATCTCACTCCACGGATTTTTTTCACCGGTGTATTCCTGTTTGTCTTCTTTTTTGATTTTCCAGCTTTTTCTGAGGCTTCTTCATGAATCGGAGCTGATAAATCTTTCTCTAAAGCTTCCCACAATATACTCGACACCGGAGAAGCAGTCCTGATATCAACCCCGAGCCGTCTGGCCGTGACCGTCAGTGCTGTTACCAAATCCTCAGCATTGTCACTGAGAGGGAACACTCTGTTCCCTCTCTCCACCTTTGTGGCCACATCAGCACTCTCAAAGAAAGAAACCACATCATCATTAGTGAAGGCCCGCAGACTGCTGTTCAAGAACGCGCCACCGCCTGGTATATTAGCTATTATGTCGGGTAGCGCTGCCGCATTCGTCAAATTACCACGGCCTTTACCGGTAATTCTAAGTTTTCGGCCGCACTTCTGCATTTTTTCCAAAAGGATTATATCCGGCCGCTCCGCCTTGGGGATATACATACTGTCCAGCTCCTCAGCCAAGGCAATACCAGCCATTAAACCCGCAGGTCCACCGCCTGCAATCACTATTCGTCTGCTCATTTTTCCAGTCCGGCAATCTCATACAGCATCATAACTTCTTCATCAGTCAGCGGTCTTTTTCCTCCGCATTCCAATCCCTTCAGGGAAAGCGCCGCAAAGCGGACACGCCGCAGTGATATGACTCGGCAGCCGACAGATTCAAACATTCTTCGCACCTGTCTGTTGCGCCCTTCATGTATTGTTATTCTTACCTCGTAAAGCGGTGGCCTGCTGTTTGGCAGAAGCAGTACCTGCGCCGGAGCAGTCTTTCCGTCTGACAGTTCCACCCCACCTCGAAGCGAATCCATTTTCTCACCGCTAAGCTCTCCTTCGACCATAGCAATGTAAGTCTTCTTTACCTCCTGCCTTGGATGAAGCAGTCCATTCATAAGCTCACCATCGTTGGTAAGAAGAAGCAGCCCCTCAGTATCATAGTCCAATCTTCCGACCGGATATATCCTTTCTTTTACAGACGGAACGAGGTCAAGTACGGTTTTCCGTCCCCTGTCGTCTGAAGCCGTACTTATGTACCCTCTCGGTTTATTTATGAGAATATATACATGCTTTTCCGGAGCAGCCAGCACCTTTCCGTCAACCTCTATTTTCTGACCGGGCCATTCCGCCTGAAAACCGAGTTCTGTGACTACACGACCTCCGACCTTTACCCGACCATCGGAAATAAGCTTTTCCGCGGCCCTTCTGGAGCAAATACCAGCCTTAGCTATTATTTTCTGCAATCTTTCCATATTTGAAACATTCCTGTCTTACTTTCACACTGGTGTATCTGTACCAGGCACAATTACGATATTATCACACGCGTTGATTTTAACACGATACCCGACTTTTTCCTAGAAAAATAATTCACTCCTTAATGGAAACACTGTTGCAAAAAATCATTTCTCTTTGGATGACTAATATGATATAATATCTCAGTGCTTTTTAGAAACTATTTAACGAAGGATGATACGAACACATGGCTAAATTTACACGAAAAATCAAGAAAAACATTGATGCCCCTCGCATTGCAGCCGAGGAAGAAGCTAAAGACATCGCCGCTTCCCAACCCCACAATCAGCAGTTTCGCTCCTGGGAAGTCTACGTCATCGCCGGTATCATGGCCCTGACTCTTTTTCTTGTTGCCGGCAGCTGGGAAATGCTTGATACTACCAACCGCATCATGTACATTATTCTGATTATAACCCTCGGTCTCATGTACATGCAGCGCCGCATGACCACTCTCAGTGAAAAACAAAGCCTCTGGCTTGGTAGAGC
>JAFNYY010000067.1 GCA_017383125.1 Schwartzia sp. (in: firmicutes) | reverse complement strand
TAGTGTGGTCATGGTGTGTCCTTTCGGAATGATACGACTCGTAAATACAGTCCCACAGAAACCCATTTTAATTCGGTTATCTACGCAGCGGTACTAAGCTCCTGCTGCGTATGCTTACTTGCAGGTCGCTAAGTACCGGCGTGGATAAACGGTTTCTTTAGGGACTGTATTTTATGAGAATTTACATTAAGGAAATTTTGACTGATCTCGTGAATATTGTCTGACGAAAACCCGCTTTCGCTCGGTAATCAGCGTAGCAGTACTAAGCTTTGACTTCGCAAGCCTGCTCGTCATCCGCTAAGTACTGACGCTGATTAACGGTTTTCTTACAGACTTTATTCACGAGAGTTTTACATTAAGGTAGATACGGCTTCGCCGTATTTTTTATCGCAGCGCTGGTGGTGGAACTACCTGTAAAGAAACCGTTATGAACGCCGGTGCTTAGCGATTGCCGATTGAAATGAAGGCAGAGCTTAGCACCGTTGCGTGAATAAATTGAGCGAGAGCGGGTTTCTGTCAGGTAGTTCCACCATATAACATCTAGTTAAAATTACATCTTAAAGTCTGCGCCAATGTTTACAAAGGCTTCGCCCGGCTCGCCGCCGCCGATGATGATACAGGGGAAGGGCAGGCCGTAGAAGTCGTATACATTGGCGTCGGGGACGACGATGCGGGTTTCCTGCAATTTGTTTTGACCGGTGTAGACTTTTATTACTTCAAAGCCCCGGTCTCTCAGAATGTCGGCGGCTCTTGCACCGGCTCCGTTGATGTCGGTGGAGTTTACGACGGTAATTTTCACAGGCGTCTTGGCCGCTGGAGTCTGATTTTTCTCAGACTGGGAGGCTAGGGTGTCCTCGCTTCGCCGGTCGTTTTTCGTCCGGTTTTCCATGGCGGATTCCTGCATTTCCGGGTTGTCCTTTGCCATTACGCTGTTTGTGGTTTTAGGTGTTTTGGTATTTTCGGTTTTTGCTTTGTCGGCGGGGTTCTTTGCGCCGGGTTTGTTGTCGGGAGATTTGCCTTTGTTTTCCTTCTTTTTGTCTTTCGGGCCCGGATGTACAGAGGATATGATGTCCGGGACGGAGAAGCCGCGGGGAAGCTCAGCTTCATAGTCGGCGGTGTCAGTGGCAGCGTGGGATATGAAGGTTTCGCTTGGCTCGATACTCATGGCGTCAGCCAGCTGGAGACGGGCCCGCCGGATGTCGGGTAGCCAGTAGCTGATAGAGGAGAGATAGGCGGGACGGCCGGGGAGCATGGAGGTGTTGAAGGATTCCTTCTTCAGTCCGGCGAGAAAGGTGGCGAGACGGCAGCACTCGCTCATGGACAGGTTCGTTTCGATGGCGCTGTCAGCGGTTTTCAGTAGGGAGGGAAGCTTCGCAAGAATTTCGGTGAGCTTCGTCTGGGAGATGATTTCCCGAGTGAAGTTCTGCTGGCGGCCGATGCGGCCGAGGTCGCCCTGTTCATCACGGTAGCGCACATATTCTATGGCTTTTTTTCCGTCCAGGTGCTGCCGGCCGGGCTTGAAGTCGATGATAAGTCCGCCGTTGTCATCCCAGGGGTCTTCGTAGTGCATGGGGCGTTCTACCGTGATGTCGACGCCGCCGAGGGTATCAATGATATCTATGAAGGCACCCGTGTCAAGGAGGGCATAGTAGTCAATGGGGGCGCCAAGCAGTTCGCTGACGGTGGCGCAGGTAAGCTCATGACCGCCGAAGGCGTAGGTGTGGTTGATTTTGTCGTAGCCGTTGCCGGCGATGTTCACTCTGGTGTCACGGGGGATGGAGAGGATGGCAGCTTTGTCCTTTTTCATGTCTACGGTGAGGAGCATCAGGGTGTCGCTGCGGCCTACATCGTGTGAGCGGTGGTCGATGCCCATGAGAAGGACATTGATGGCGGAGCCACCGTCCAGAATTTTGCCTTTGTCAGCGGCTTTTATTTCCCGGCTTGGGGTAATGGAGCTGAACAGGAAGCCGTAGACGCAGCCGCAGATGGCCAGCAGGAGAATGATGAGGACGGGAAGCAGGCGCAGGGAGCGGTGCTTCTTTTTCTTTTGCCTTCTGGATATCATGATAATTCCTTCTCTCGGAGTTTTTTAGAAAGAGTCTGTACGAGCAGTGAATAATGACTGACGAAAACATGCTCTCGCTCGGTTATTTGCGCATTGGTACCAGGCTCTGACAGCGTATGCTTACTTGTCAGTCGCCAAGTACCAGCGCAAATAAACGGTTTTCTTACAGTCATTATTCACTGCAATTATATTAGGGAGGAAACTTTGAAAAACGCTTTATCATTTTTTCAAAACTTCCTGTTTTTATGTCAGCGATATATCTGTCGTCTCCCGCTGCCGGTGATTAGGTGAAGGGGGGAGGCGGTTCCGGGCTGCCGGTGAGATTGGTGCCGTGGCGGCGGAGGATGAGGGATGCGCTGTCCTCAGAGCAGAGGAGGCTGACCTCTACCATCGTCTCCGGTCGGAAACCGCGAATTATCAGCTCGTCGCCGCTGATGAGGGCGGCTTCGAGCTTTTGTCTGGCGATGGGAGAGAGCCTTTTCAAAAAAAGTCCCCAACCCTTTGTCCGGATCGGGGACTTAATTTTACGATGTCGATCAGGAGGTATACTCCATGATGTCCAGATCCCAGCCGCTGAGCATGCCTCATACTTGGGGTGTTCCTTGGAGATAGTCCTATTATTTGTGATGACTTTTTATAAACTTAAAGATAAATTATATTGTTACATCGGAGGTTTGTCAATGAGAATAAGATGACCACGGGTGGTCTTATATAATAAAGGACTAAATGCCTAAAATGGGACTGATTTCCTGTGCAATATGCGATAATAGATGTGTTGAAAATTCGGTCTATTAAGATATAATAAGTTCATATTAGTGTCTTTAGGTAAACTATCTGACGGCAGCTCATAGCTGTCGGGGAATCGAGGAAACCATGGCCGAACTGAAAAGGACCAATCCGGAATCAGTACCGGTAGAGGATGGCAAGCCAAGCGTCGGCATGCTGAATGACATCCTGAAGAATACGGTCAATACAATAGAAAACAGCAAGGACAAGATTTTTGAGATATACGAGGCTGCCCGTCGGGAGGTCGACAACACCCGAGCTGAGCTGGAGATTATCCGGCAGGAAACTGTGGCGACTATCGAGCGGGTAGACCATCTGGAGAAGTCCGAGCAGATGGAAAAGCAGAATCTCGTCCGCGTGTCCTCAAACTTCAGGGACTACAGCGAAGAAAAAATTAAAGAGACTTATGAAGCGGTCAAGGATATTCAGGTCCGTCTGGGAGTTGCCAGAGAGGAAGAGCGTCAGCTGCGCCGTAAGCGTGATGACTGTGAAATACGTCTATATCATATGCAGAAGACGATAATTGGTGCCGAGCAGCTGGCTATGAGAATTTCCTCGGTACTGGGCTATCTTTCCTCTCAGATATCCGATGTCGTGGCTCAGATGGAAAAGGCGGCCAATAACCGTTTCCTGTCGGCGGTGATAATCAAGGCACAGGAAGACGAGCGCTATCGGGTGTCCAGAGAGATTCACGACGGCCCGGCCCAGGATGTGGCAAATCTGCTGTTTCAGGCTTCTATCTGCGAGAGGCTCATTCCTATTGATCCGGAGGAAGCAAGAGCCGGCATTCAGGAGCTGCGCCGTCAGCTGAAGGGATGCCTCAGCGATATCCGTCAGATTATCTTTGATATGCGTCCGATGTCTCTTGATGACCTGGGTCTGGTGGTTGCTGTCCGTCAGCTGGTGTCTAAGCTTGATGAACGGCAGACCCTGAAGGCCGATTTCACGGTGGAGGGCACAGAGGTACCTTTGCCCAGCCATGTGAATACCGGTATTTTCCGTATTATTCAGGAGGCTCTGAATAATGTAGACCGGCACAGCGGGCAGAAGGTGGCTCAGATCCGTATGCTCTTTACGGCAGCGGCTGTTTCCGTACTCATTGAAGATCAGGGCACCGGCTTTGATATGGCTGTGGCCGAAGAGGGCATGAAAAATACAAACGGTGAAGGTTTCTTCGGCATAATGGGTATGCGTGAGCGGGCAAAGATAATCGGTGCCCAGCTGAATATAGCCAGTACGCCGGGCCGCGGCACCAGAGTGCATCTGCGGCTGCCGCTGAAGATGGAAGACAAGGGAACATCTTCTCTGGCGAAGGCACGGGAGGCAAAGGCTGGCCGGGAAGCTGCGGCGGTGAACAGCTAATCTGCAGTGCCGGATGATGGCTTTTACAGACATTTCAAAAAGCAATTATATAAAGTGGGAGGCTGGGAAAATGTCGGTTCGTTTTTCACAGCCTCTTTTTTGTTCAAGGTGATAAGATGCCGATATATAATCCTCCGCTGGGAGAGATAAATGCCGGGGAGGTCCGCAGGTATGCCGGACTGCGTCAGAGTCCCTTCGATCCGGAGCTGATACGGGAGGCCTGTGACGAGGCAAGGCTGCTGGCAATTCCCGGAGGGAACTACGAGATATACGATTACGATTGTTTGACCGGAAGTGTTCCGGGCATCGGACTGACATTGGAGGGAGAAAGTATTCGCCGTCATCTGGCGGACTGCTGCTGTATCGTTCTGATGGCGGTTACGGTGGGAGGCGCGATAGAGCAGGCCGTGACCAACAGCTTCGCCGATGGCCGCTACGCGTATTCGGTGCTGCTGGACGCGGCGGCCACTCAGGCAGTGGAGCAGACAGCTGACGCTGTGGAGAAGGAAATCGGCAGGCTGGCTGAGCGGATGGGACTGATGCCACGCTGGCGGTTCTCACCGGGCTATGGGGACTGGCCTCTGACGGCGCAGCGGGATGTTGCCCGGTATGCAGGCTGTGAGAAAATCGGCGTGTCCCTTACGGAGAGTTTAATGCTCATGCCCAGAAAGTCGGTAACGGCTGTCGTTGGTCTCGGAATGAAGGAAGAGAGCTGTGGGAAAAAAGAGCATAACTGCAGCGAGTGCGGTAAGATTGATTGTCCGGCACGAAGGGCTGTGAATAAATGAGTTTCGTTTATTCACAGCCCTTTCTTATTTGACACACTCTGCGAATATGGTGTGACGAAAACACGCTCCTGCCCGCTTATCTGTGCAGCGATGCTAAGCTCTTGCTTCGCAGGTCGGTTTCACAGGTCGCTAAACATAGGCGCAGATAAACGGTTTTCTTACAGACCATATTCACAGTGAATTACATTAAGGAATAGTTGGCTGTACCATCTATTGGCACTACTAAATGAGCCTAGGCAAATATATTTTATGAAATAGGTTTTTTGTAGGGTTTTTGTAGTATAATAAAGTAAATAACTGTCTGGTTTTGCAGATGATTAAATTCACTGAGGAAGGAGATGGCTGCGTGAGACTGTGGGCAACGGGACGCTCTCATATATTTCGCCCACTGGCGGCATTGGCTGCTGTGGTCTTCGTCAGCATTATGCTTTTGCAGCTCCTTCTGGTGAATGTTGTTCGCAAGGAGATTGATGACAGGCTGGCTGATCTGGCAGCTCAGCAGGAGACTATTACCAACGGACGACTGGAGACCCGGTTTGCCCACCTCCGGGCATTGGCTTCCTTCGTTTTTGCAGACGATGCCAACCGGGCCGCTGCGGATTATATCAAGCAGGACGCACACCTGTCGAGCATGGATTGTGTCGGAGCGACAACCATCGACGGCAGGATTATCCTGGGCACCCGCCTGCCGGAAACGGCAATGGTTCATCTGCAGGAGGCATATTACGGGCACTCCGTTGCCGAATATGTCAGGCTGGGGGATTCTGATTATTCCGCTGCCCTGCTGCTGGCGGTACCGATTGTCCGGGGAGATAATGTCGCCGGTGTCGTATACGGTATCATTTCGGGGCAGGCGCTGGATGAGGTGCTGTTTTCCGGCAGTTTGCCGGTGAACGGACAGATGCTGTTCATGTCTGAGGACCGGCATACATTTATTTTCCCCATGGCGACCACGCCGGATGATGCGGCGGTGGCCAGGGAACTGCGGCTCATCGAGAACAGCGACGAAATCGACCGCCTGTACCGGGCCTTGTATCGGCAGCAGCGGGCCATCGGCCGTGTGGAGTGCGGCGGTGAGATTCGCTACTTAGCGGCAGTGCCGTCGAGAGTGCTGCATGGGTGGTACACGAGCATTCTGGTGCCCCGCTCGGCTATGCGGGAGACGATTTTTTTCGTAGTCCTCTTTACTGCCGGTACGTTTATTCTTTTGGCACTCCTTTTTATAGCGGCTTTCTTTTATGTCATCAGAGTGGAGGAAAACCGTAGGGAGAGTCTCCTGAAGGTCGCTTATGTCGATTCCCTCACAGGACTTCCCAAATGGGAGAAGCTGCGGGGTGAAAAGGAGCAGGACCCCGAAAAGAAAAACGCCGTGCTGGCAATTTTTGACATAGATTATTTTGGAGCAGTCAATAAGATTATGGGCACCGATTACGGTGACAGTCTGCTGCGAAAAATATCCATTGCCATGAGTCAGTCCGTTGGGATGGAGGACACCCTGGCCAAAGGGACAGGGGACAGGTTCCTGCTGTACACTTACGGGCACACGGGCATCATGGATAGGCTGACATCTCTCTGCAATCTGATTTCCGAGACTTCTGCAAAGTATCCTCTTACCGTTACCGGCGGTGCCGTAAATATGGTCGGGGATATGACGATGGACGAGGGCTACAGCCGGGCCGTAGCCGCCTGCGAGGCTGCCCGGCGACAGAAGAGAAGCCGGGGAATCTCCGATAATCTGGTGGTGATGTATGACGAAGGAGTCAGCGCCGAAATCACCAGGAGAAGGGTTCTCAGGCAGGATTTTGAGAAGGCGTTTATTCAGCGGGAATTTCAGCCGCTGCTGCAGCCGATGGAGACTCTTGCCGGAGATGACTGGGCAGCCGCTGAGCTGATGATGCGCTGGAATCATCCGAAGTACGGCATCGTAGATGTTCAGGAGCTCCTGAATAATCCGGAGGAGAGCAAGCGACGGACACGGCTTGACAAATTCATGCTTGACTCGGCCTGTCATATTATACGGCGCTGGCTGAATGACGGACGACGGGTATATCCGATTGCGGTGTCCTTTTCCCATGCCTTCATGGTTAGAGCAAACCTCATTGACGAGGTAACGAGGATAATGAAGCTCTACGAGGTCAGACCGGAGTATCTGATGATAGATGTGAAGGAGTCGGCCTTTGCACTGCAGCCGGAGGTAATACGGGAATCCGTTAGAAAGCTGAGCAGGGCCGGATTTGCGGTGACTGTTACTGATTTCCGATTTGACTGCGGTCTGCTTCCGGAGCTGGTGAAGCTGCCGGTAAGGCGGCTGAAGCTTCACAAGGCGTCCTTTGGCCGGGTAGCCGGCGGAGTGATGACAGCCGGAAAGGATTCTGCTGCTCCCGGGACGGACAAATCCCTAGAGCTTATGTCAGACTTCGTGACGATGGCCGGACATCTGGGAATCGAGATAATCGTAAATGGTGTCGATACCGCTGATGAACGGGAGGCACTGAAGGAAACAGACTGTGCCATGATACAGGGCTTCGCCTGCTCCCGACCGATGACGGTGCTGGATTACGAGGATGTCGTATATGGGGGTGACCGTCGATGAAGAAGGTGATGACGGGGTTATCCCTGCTGATACTGTCTTTCTGTGCGGTTGCCTTTTCCTGCTCGTATTACTGGCTGAATAACAGTGGGGAGATTTTGGGGTTTTTCAGCCGGCGGGAGACAGTAATCGGCGTGCTCTTCGAGGGGGATCGGCACGACGGAAGCTGGAACGAATCGCTTTTGTCGGCCTTTGAGGAAATAAACGACAAAAACTGCCGTTTTGTCTATGTTGACTTTGTTCACAATGGTGACGGCTCCTTCGGAACCGCCGTTGATAAGCTGGTGAACCGGGATAATGCTGAGATAATCTTCAGCATGGGACTCAGTCAGCCGGCAGATATAGCGAGAGTCAGTGCCGAGCATCCCGGGGTGAAATTTTACACCGGTTACGGGGAAAGTGAATTACCAAATGTCTGCGGTGTCTTTGTCCGCCTCTATCAGGCACAGTATCAGGCCGGTATGCTGGCGGCAGCGGAGTCGAAATCCGGAGATATCGCCATCGTGGCGCCGACACCAAGACCGGTTATAAACGCAGCGGTGAACGCCTTCGCACTGGGGGCGAGAAAAATAAGGCCGGAGGCGAGGGTACATGTGATTTGGACAAATACCCTTTATGATAACGCAAAGGTGGTTGCAGCCTGTGAAAAGGTGCTAGCCGCCTGTCCTGTCGATGTCGTCGGTCAGATAAATCAGTACCGGGAGGTGCTGGATATCTGTCGCCGCCGAGGGATAAAGGCTATTGGGGCCTGTCGTGACCTGCGGCAGGAATACGGTGATGTGCTGCTGGGGACGGTCATTTGGAGGAGCGATGATTTTATACGGGTCCTTATAAATGACGCCCTCGAAGGCAGATTTTCATCGGACAGCCGCTTCGCCGCCATTGACGAAAATATGCGGCTGGTGATAAACGGCAGCGTAGGCGAGGACAATCGCTCCCGGATAGAGGATGTGGGGCGGCAGCTTCGATATACAAACCGGGATGTATTTTATGGGCCGGTGCGGGACCGCAGCGGCCGGGTAAGGATTCCGGCTGGACAAAATATCAGCGATCAGGCCATCGTTTCCCGTATGGACTGGTATGTGCAGGGTATCGTTGAGAACGATGTGCCGAAGGCTGTAAGAAAAACTGTAAACTGATATTCCAGAAAGGAAATTTTTGAAAATCCAGGTGATGAATTTTGATAAGCTCCGAACAATTCTTTGTGGCGGCGGGGGCAGTCGTTCCCCTGTTTATCCTCATGTCTATCGGATTGCTTGTCCGCCGTTTTAATCTTTTGACGGATTTAGAAATCAACCATGTAAATGCAATGGTCTTTAAGACCCTCTTCTCGGTGATGATGTTTTACAACATGTACACCACCAATCTTAGGGAGACCATGCGACCGGATATCATTGTTTTCTCCATATCCGCATTGGCTGTCGTCTACGCCGTTTCCTTCTTCCTCGTCTACCGGATTGTCCCGGGGCCGAAGCAGCGGGGAGCAATGATACAGGCTATTTACCGTTCAAATTTCGTTTTGATGGGTGTCCCGCTGGTAGGCAATATTTTCGGAGAGAACAACATTGCCATGACTAGCATGATGATTGCCATCATTATTCCCATTTACAATGTGCTGGCGGTATTTACGCTGGAGACCTTCCGGGGAGGCAGGTTTGACCTGCTTCATGTATTGGGTGGCGTGCTGAGAAACCCGATGATAATCGGCGCTATTGTCGGCGTCCTTTTCCTGACGCTGGGCATTCAGCTGCCGAAGCCGGTGCTGAAGCCGCTGGGACAGATGAGTGCCATGACCAGTCCTTTGGCTCTGATTATTCTCGGTGCATCCTTCCGTTTCTCGTCCATAAGCGAGAATCCGCGGTATCTCGTTTCGGTTGTTCTCAGCCGCCTTGTCATCGTTCCGGCGGCGGTTTTTGCGGCGGCCATTTACTTCGGATTCCGGGGACAGGAGTTGGTAACTATGCTGGCCATATTCGGCACTCCCTGTGCGGTGGCAAGCTTCTCTATGGCGCAGCTTCTGGACAGCGATGCATCTCTTGCGGGAAATTGTGTTGTCTTTACCTCGGCGCTTTCCTGTGTCACTATGTTTGCCTGGCTGCTGTTCTTCGCAGCCTGCGGCTATCTCTGATATCTATTACCGGAGGCGGTATAAATGTTTAATAAGCAGCTTCGCAGCAGAGCAGCGGGGGATAAGAAACGCTGCGCAGATATTACCCGTCTTTTTGTGATGGGCATTTTAGTGCTGCTCGCTTCCGGTTTTCTCTGCATGGGAGCTGGGTTGCTGTCTGTCGCATCGGCCGGCATAAGGCCCGGTGAGACGGAACAGGCGCTGGAGGAAAAGGTTCTGTCTGATTACGCTGATGAGGAAGGTCGGAGGAAACGGTACGACGGCAACGGGAAATTTCTGCCGCTTAAGGTGGGATTTGTCCCCTTGCAGGGATTTTTTACAGCCAATGAAAGCGATCCCAGTCTTTTTTCCGGCTATGCGTATACCATCATCCAGACGATGGCGGCCAATAATGGCTGGGATGTAACCTATGTTCCCGGCACATGGGAGGAAAACATCGCCCGTCTTCGCTCCGGGGAAATCGACTTTTTTCCGGAGGCACCGGGTATCTGCCGGGGTTATCCGGATATTGTCGGGACAGACACCGGAATAGCTACCGTAATCGGAAAGCTTGTCCTCAGCAGCGAGTCGGTGGAGAAGGAGACAGAGCAGCTCATTGCCGAACACGGCGAAAGCAACCCAAAGGCTGCAGCCCGCCGCAGCTGGTCGGAGATTCAGCGGGAGTATACGACGCTTGATGAGATGCGGGAGGCGGCTAATGTTCTGACCGGCCGCGAGTATTCTCTCGGCTATGTGGATAAGATTTTCCCCGGAGGACGGGTGCCGGAGCAGGCAATTTCCGGCGGGATTAAGTGGAAGCTTCGGGAGTTCCCCAATGTGGAGACCATGGAGCAGGCATTCCACGATGGACGAATCGACGCTTACCTTGATAACAGCGTAAGAACAAATCAGGCATGGGGGCAGAATGCCTACTATATTGATTCATATGAGTGCCGTCTGCTTATCCGGAAGGACAGACAGGCTCTGCTGGATATAGTAAATGCGGCTCTCATCAGACTTTTCGCCGTAAATAAGAATATTAAGCGGGACAATGCCCAGATCTTTTACGATGGGCCGAGCAGCTTTGTCCGACCGGCGTATACGGCGGCTGAGCTGAAGTTTTTGAAGGAGCATCCGGTGCTGCGTGCCTCGGCAATGACCGACCAGGCCCCCTTCAGCTACATGGAAAACGGAATCCATAAGGGTGTGCTGGCAGACCTCTTGAAGCAGATGGCGGAGGATATGGGAATCACCATAGAGATGGTGCCTTCCCGCGGACCGGAGGATACGGTGGCAAGTTTGGCCTCCGGAAAGGCTGATTTCGTCGCCGACCTGAACGCGGACATAACCTGGGTCAGACGCCTCAAGATGAATATGACGGCCCCGTACATGAATGTGTTTTTCGCTCAGATTGCCCGGCGGGGCAGTACGGTGCCGGCTGACCCGGTGGTGGCGGCTCCCCGTTTACACTTCTTCGCGCAGCAGTTTGTAGGGCCACTCCACAGAAACGGGACTGTGGTGTACTTTGAGAATATAGACAGTACCATTGACGCCGTCGCAAACGGTCATGCCGATATCGCTTATGTAAACGGCGTTACGGCGTTCAAGACACTGGCACAGAAAAGCCACCGCAATCTCTACGTAAGGAAAATGAATGTGTTTTCCTATCCCATGTCGCTGGGCGTTTGGGAAAATGATGACCCCATGCTCTTCCGGGTGCTGAACAAGGCGGTAAGTCGTCTGGCCCCGGGAACGGCTTATCGGATTTCCAACCGGTACATGAGCGAGGATTTGGAAAATACCACCGGATTACGGGAGACGCTGACGGACAGCAAAGGCCTGTTGGCGATGGCACTTTTCGTTTTAATTGTCACTTCACTGATGGGGGTCTGCGCTTACCGGAACTATAAGGAGCGGGAGTATCTGCGTCTTGATCCCCTTACCGGCTACCACAACCGCCGCTGGCTGGAGGAGGTCATGCCGGGCGAGTATGGCGGCTCATTGGAGAAGGCCTATATTGATGAACAGCTGTATATTCTCACCATCGGTATGGCAAGGGTTCGCTCTATACTGGAGATGACCGGACGGCAGGGAATCGCCGACAAGCTGAAGGAAATTCTGGATTCGATACTAAATGAGAATAAGTGGGCAATTCTGGGTGTCACCTCTACTGCCGTAGGTCAGATTTTTGTGGTCTGTCAGTTCGACAATAAAGAGGTAATAATGTCGGAGGTTTACGAGATTATTCAACGCCACGACAGTCTGGAAATAGCTCACGGTGTAATTCACCCTGAACTGAAGGCCGGTATAGCACCGGTAGATGCCGGTGAAAGCTTCCGGGAGGCTGTGTCTGCTGCGATAATCAAGGCTACGGCCTCCTACAATGCTGTCTTCTCCAGCAGCGAAAAGGCTTCCTTCTATGACGAAAATTACAGCCGCCAGATGAATCTCCAGACGAGGATAGAGACCCTGATGGAAAAGGCGCTGGAGAAGAAGGAGTTCATTGTTTTCTATCAGCCGAAGTATGAGCTGAAAACCGGTCGGATTATCGGGGCGGAGTCCCTTGTCCGCTGGAAGAGTGAGGAGCTTGGCTTCCTCAATCCCGGCAGCTTTATAGACTTGTTTGAAAAGAACGGATTCGTGGTCTGGCTGGATCACTATATGCTGGAGGTGGTAATGGCATATCAGCGCCGCCGGATAAATCTCGGTCTGCCCCTTATTCCCATCAGTGTCAATCAGTCGAGAAATCATCTGACTGAGCCGGGCTATCTAGAGAAAATGGAAAAGATGATGAAGAAGTACCAGCTTCCAGCCGGGGCCATAGAGCTGGAGCTTACGGAAACCGTCTTTGGTGCTTTTGACAAGATGAAGTATCAGAATGAAGCGGTTAAGATTTTCCGGAAGCTGAGAGAGCTTGGTTTTGTATTCTCGATAGATGACTTCGGCTCCGGATATTCTTCGTTCCGTCTGCTGTCTATTCTTCCCTTCAATGCGATCAAGATAGACAAGTCCCTGCTGGTGGCAGCGGAGACCAACAGCCAGATGCAGCTGGTTATTGCCGGTATCGTCGATATGGGTGAAAAGCTGGAGATGACTGTCCTCTGTGAAGGTATAGAGACTGTAGGTCAGGAGCATATGCTCATTGAGCTGGGCTGCAAATACGGTCAGGGATATCTGAATGCCCGACCGATGCCGGAGGATGAATTTGACGAGCTGCTGAAGCGGAAAAACCGCACAGACGGTTCCCGCAGCGTTCTGCCGCTGAATCGGAAGCCTTAAGGAAATAAAGATGACGAATAAAAAAACAGCGCCTCTTTATGAGGCGGTGGCAGAATATGCAGAATCGGGCTGCAGTCCGTGGCATACTCCCGGCCATAAGATGGGACGGGGAGCGGATGCCCGGCTGCAGAAGCTGATTACTCCGCAGGGATTGCGGGGCGAGGTGTCATTGGCTGATGAGCTGGATGACCCCTTTGCGCCGGACGGAGCCATTGCGGCAGCGCAGCAGGCTGCCGCAGGATTTTTCGGAGCCAGGGAGACGGTGTTTTCCGTCAGTGGGACTACCGGGGCTATTCACATGATGCTTTTGGCGGCTCTGTCGCCGGGAGATGTGGTGCTGGTGAGCCGCGGAGTTCACCGTTCGGTGATGGGCGGTCTGGTGCTGGTCGGAGCCGTTCCGGTTTATATTGACCCGGAATATGATGAAGAAGCGGAGCTGGTCCTCAATGTCACTGTGGCTGAGGTTGAGGCGGCGGTGAGGAGGTATCCCCAGGCGAAGGCTCTGCTGCTGGTATCACCAAATTACTACGGTATCGCGGCTGACCTGAAGGGGATTGTAGAAATACTTCACCGGGCAGGAATGCTTTTACTGGTGGATGAGGCTCACGGAGCCCACCTGTCAACGCTTGGCAGAGTAAAAGAGAAATGCCGGACGGCCGGAGTCAGAATACCGGAGCCGGCGATGAAATCCGGGGCGGATATGGCGGCCCAGAGTACCCATAAGCTGCTGGGGTCATTGACACAGACCTCAATGCTGCATATCGGGACAAAAGCGCCGGAAGATATGGGCGATAGAGTATACCGGGCTTACGGTATTACTCAGACCACCAGTCCGGATTACCTGCTTCTGGCATCCCTTGACATAGCAAGGGCACAGCTTGAGGAGCAGGGGGAAGAGGTTTTCGAGCGGGTTTGGGAGCAGACCGCGGGACTGCGGGAAAAGGTGAATAAGCTGCCGGGATTGTCGGTTTATTCTCTGCCGGAGGGATGGCGGAGAGATTTTTCACAGGATGCGCTGAAGCTGTCGGTGGATGTCTCTGACCTGGGTATAACCGGGCCGGAGGCGTGGGATTATCTTCGGGAGCACTGCCTGATGCAGCCGGAGCTTAGTGATGCCCGTCGGGTGCTGTTTATCATCAGCTACGCCGACGATGAGGAATCGCTTGGAAAATTGTACCGGGCATTGAAGGCTCTTTCCGATGAGTACAAGGGAAAGCGTCGGAAGGAAAGGCGGACCCTTCCCCGGCTGCCGAAATCACCGGAAGGGGTGCCACCACTGAATCCCCGGGAGGCATACTTTTCCCGGTCGGCAGCTGTGGACATTGACCGGGCAGTGGGGCGGATTGCGGCGGAAGCGCCGATGTTTTATCCGCCGGGAATACCGGTGTTTTATCCGGGAGAAATCATTACAGCGGAGGCTGTGGAATACTTGCAGGCGGGATTGGCTGCAGGGCTTGTACCACATGCCGAAGATACAGAGCTGAAAACATTAAGGGTTTTGAGGGGATAAAGGCAGACCCCTCCGCCCTGCGGGTACATCCCGTCAGGCTAACTCATTTAATGAATACTAGCATTGCGAAGTATGAATTTAGTGAGTGCCATCCGGCGAACTTAGCACTTTGGTACATAGTGCGTCGGAAAATGGGAGGCTATCAGATGGATTAGGGGAGAGAAATGGCTAAAGGAAAGCTTATTGTCATAGAGGCAGGAGACGGCTGCGGCAAGGCGACCCAGACGGCGGCCTTGTTTGCCAGACTGCAGACGGAAGGATATAAGGTAAAGAAGATAGAGTTTCCCGATTACGACAGTCCGGCGGCCATGCCGGTGAAAATGTATCTGGGGGGAGACTTCGGCAGTACGGCTGACGAAGTAAACGCCTATGCGGCGTCCACCTTCTTTGCGGTTGACCGCTTCGCTTCCTATCGGATGAAGTGGGGGCGGGATTATGAGGACGGCACGATTATACTGGCCGACCGGTATACTACCAGCAATCTCGTTCATCAGGCGGTGAAGCTGACGGATGAAAGGGAGCGGGAGGCATACTTTGACTGGCTGACTGATTTCGAGTATGGCAAGCTCGGTCTGCCGGCGCCGGACGGAGTAATCTTTCTGGACATGAAGCCGGAGGTGTCGGCGAAGCTGATTGACCTGCGGGCAGAGGCCGGCAGGGAGAAGGATATACACGAGCAGGATGACGCCTATCTTGTACGCTGCCACGAGGCATACGCTGCACTGGCAAAGCGGGAGGGATGGCGGACCGTCCGCTGTGATGACGGAGAGAAGCCCCGGAGCATCGAGGACATCTCCGGGGAAATATACGAAATAGTGAAAGGGATTTTGGCGTGATAAAAGAAGTAATCGTGGTAGAGGGAAAGTCCGATGTGCTGGCAATAGGCCGGGCAGTGGAGGCGGACTGCCTGATAACCGGTGGCTTTGGCTTGTCAAAGCGGGCCATGAATGATATAAAGGCAGCCTACGAAAAGCGGGGAATAATCATACTTACTGACCCGGACGGAGCCGGTGAGCGGATACGCCGCCATCTGGAGAAACGATTCCCCAAGGCAAAGCATGCCTATGTCCCCCGTGAGGAAGCGACGAATCCGGCAGACGGAGATGTGGGCATCGAGGATGCCAGCCCGGAAGCTATCAGGAAGGCGTTGGAGAAGGTGCACACTCCCATAGAATTTGAGGAGGAGATTTTCACTTCTACCGACCTTATGGTGAATAATCTGTCGGGAGCGGCAGAGGCCAGCGTCCGTAGAGCGAAGCTGGGAGCAGCACTGGGACTCGGCTATGCCAACGCAAAGGTGTTTTTGAAGCGGCTGAATCACTATGGGATAACCCGTGAGGAATTTGAACAGGCGGTAGCGGAGCTGTAAGGCGGCTATCGACCGAATACAAAAGGAGTAATATGACAGAAAATCAGACAATCATGCCCCGGATAGTTCTTCCGGAGGTAACGCATCGCATTTTGAAGCACTTCGGACTGAAGGCGAGCCACCGGCTGGGACAGAATTTCCTTATTGCCCCCGCCATTGTAGAGGGAATCGTTCTGGCAGCGGAGATTCAGCCGGGAGACCGGGTGCTGGAAATCGGCCCCGGTATCGGTACTCTCACCCAGGCGCTGGCTGAGGCCGGCGCACAGGTGACGGCGGTGGAGCTGGACAAGAAGCTGCCGGCGGTTCTGGCGGAGACGCTGAAGGGATACGACAATGTCACCATCGTCCCCGGCGATATCCTGAAGGTGGATATAAAGGAGCTGATGGGGGAGGAACCGTTCAAGGTGGTTGCAAACCTTCCTTATTATATTACGACGCCGATTTTGCTGGAGCTTTTGGAAAAGAAGCTGAACATCTCTCTCATCGTTACCATGGTTCAGAAGGAAGTGGCCGAGCGAATGGTGGCTGAGCCGGGAGGAAAGGATTACGGCGCCCTGTCGGTGGCCGTCCAGTATTATACGGAGCCGGACATCGTCCTGACTGTGCCACCGAAATCATTCCATCCGGCACCGGAGGTTGATTCGGTAGTAATTCGCTGCCGCCGTCGTAATACTCCGGCGGTGGAGTGTAAGGATGAGAAGATGTTCTTCCGGGTGGCCAGAGCTTCCTTCGGGCAGCGGCGCAAGACGCTGGTAAATGCCCTGAAGGGTGCAGGCTTCCTGAAGGAGGATATCGAAAGAGCTGTAAAATATGCCGGTATTGATACCGGACGCAGGGGTGAAACTCTGTCGCTGGAGGAGTTTGCCGGATTGGCAGACGGTTTTTTGAAGGGAGAATAACAATGAGCGCATATACTTATAAAACTAAGGGTACCTGCAGCAGAGAAATAACGGTTGAGCTTGAGGGCAACATCATCAAGAGCGTAAATTTCATGGGCGGCTGCCCGGGAAATCTGGCGGCGATTTCCAAAATCGTCGTCGGCATGGACAAGGACAAGGTAATAAACATCTGGAGGGGCAATACCTGCGGCACCCGCGGCACATCCTGTGCCGACCAGCTTACCTATGCCCTTGAAGAGGCTTATGAGGCAAACAAGTAAATGATTTACGACAGTCATATTCATACGGAGTTCTCGGCTGACTCCGAGATGAAAATAGCCGAAGCTTTGGCGGCAGCCGGTACTCAGGGATACGGACTTGTCCTTACGGAGCATTTCGACCCGGATTACCCTGGCGACTGGGTATTTGAGTTTTCGCCGGAAGATTACTGGGCCGCTTACGAGAGCCTGCGGGGCCGGGATGATGATTTGAGCAGCGGACTCTCCCTTGGAGTGGAGTGCGGCATGATGCCAGATCATGCCAAAGCGCTTCGGGATTTCATCGCCAGAGCACCCTTTGACCAGGTCATCGGTTCTATTCATATTTTGGATAACGGTGATATATACGAGAAGGATTACTACCAGGGACGGGACAAGGACAGCGTGTTCACCCGCTACTACACCGTGATGGCGGAGATGGTGCGGGAGAACCCCTTCATTGATACCCTTGCTCATATTGACTATATCTGCCGGGTGGCGCCTTATGATAACCCCGGCCTTGAATACGAACGGTACCATGAGTATATCGACGAAATTCTCCGGGCATTGGTGGAGACCGATACCGCCATGGAAATAAATACCCGTCGATTCGGGGATAAGGCTGTCCTTGATGAGCTGGCTCCTGTATATCGCCGGTTCCGTCAGCTTGGCGGCAGGATGGTCACGGTTGGCTCCGACGCCCACACGCCTGATCGGGTGGGACTGAATATTCGGACAGCGGTCGATTTTGCCGACAGCATGGAGCTGGTGCCGGTAACCTTTAGAAACCGTAAGGCTGTTAAGCTATGTTAGACAATGTAATTTTTTTCTGTAAGTTTGCGGCCTCGTGGCTGCTGCCGCCGGGGATTTTCCTTTTGGCGCTTGTTTACCTGGTGCGTCGCCTGTGGAAGGCGGCGAAGCGGAGACTGGCGGCTTTCGTTTCATCTTTGGCGCTTATTATGTATCTGCTGTCGACGCCGCTGATTTCCTCCCTGCTGGTGAAGGAACTGGAGGGGACATACAATCCGCCTGAGAATCCTACCGGTGATGTAATCATAATGCTGGGAGGGGGCGCCTTTGGGGATGTGCCGGACATTGACGGCATGGGGGTGCTTACCAGCATACCTTCAAGCCGTCTGCTGACTGCTGTGCGGCTTCATAAAAAGCTGGGACTGCCCATTCTTCTTTCCGGAGGGCAGGTCTATCAGAATACGGGAAACGAGGCGGATATTGCCCGTCGGGTGCTGCTGTCGCTGGGGGTTGCTCCGGAAAAAATCATCGTGGAGAACAAAAGCCGGACTACGGGGCAGAATGCCCGTTTTTCGGCGGAAATCCTGCGGGAGAAGGGACTCCTTCACCCTATCCTCGTTACCAGTGCGGCCCATATGGAACGGGCGGTGCTGAACTTTGCCAAAAACGGCGTTGAGGTTACAGCTTATCCTACCGATTATCTGGCAAGCAAGGCGACAACCTTCCATTATAATTACCTTGCCCCGTCTGCCGAGGCTCTGTTTGATACATCGGTTGTTCTTCGGGAGCGGCTGCGGACTATGGTAACGAAGTATATTGAGTAAGAAAGCAAAAGAATGACAAAGAATCTTACAGAGGGGGATCCGGCGAGCCTTATATGGCATTTTACGCTTCCCCTTATTGCCGGTAATATTTTCCAGCAGCTGTACGCCTTCGTGGATACCCTGATTGTGGGCCGTTGGCTGGGAGTTCATGCGCTGGCGGCGGTGGGCTGTACCGGCTGTCTTATGTTCCTGCTTATTGGTCTTATCCTCGGTACGACCAACGGTCTTGCCCTTGTCATGGGACAGCGGTTCGGTGCGGGGGACGAAAAGGGCGTCCGCCGCAGTGCGGCCACCTGTCTGGCGGCCAGTCTGATATTTGCGGCGGTACTGACGGCTTCATCGATGCTGGCAATACCTTCCATATTGACCGTAATGGAGACACCACCGGAAATATATAACGACGCCAGGACATTTATTATGTTTTTTGCGGCGGCTACGCCGATAGGTGTACTGTTCGGACTGCTGACGAATGTTATAAGGGTACTGGGGGACAGCCGGACCGCCACCATTATGCTGGCGCTGTCCCTTATTCTGAACATTGCCTTTGAGCCGGTGTTTATTCTCTGGCTGCAGTGGGGCGTTGCGGGTGCGGCACTGGCAACCGGCTGCGGTCAGGTGTTCAGCATTGCGGCCTGCCTGATTCATATTCGCCGCCGTCTGCCACTGATTATTCCCCACGGAGAGGATTGGCATATAACCGGCAGGGACTTATATGACCATCTTAGGTTGGGTCTGCCAATGGGCTTTCAGATGACCATCATTGCCATGGGAACCATCGTCCTGCAGGTGGCGCTGAATCGTCTTGGTCCTATTCCGGTAGCCAGCTACGCAGCGGCCATGAAGGTGGAGAGCATAGCCATCATGCCGATGATTTCCTTTGGCCTGGCGATGGCAGCCTTTTCGGCGCAGAATTACGGTGCCGGTAAGCTGGAGCGTATCAGTCAGGGCGTGAAGGAAGCCATAAAAATGTCCGGCGGCTTCAGCATTATCGTGGGTATACTGCTCTATACCTGCGGAAGTCTTTTCATGGAGATATTTGTGGAGGGAGAAAGCGCGGCTGAGGTAGTGGAGTACGGACGGATTTTCCTGACGGTAAACGGCTGCTGCTATTTCATTCTCAGCGTGCTGTTTATCCTGAGAAACACGCTTCAGGGTCTTGGGCAGACTGTCGTTCCCACCATTGCCGGTGTGATGGAGCTTATAATGCGCAGTGTGGCTGCCTTTTGGCTATGTGATATTTACGGTTATCTGGGGGCCTGCTGGGCAAGTCCCATGGCCTGGATTGGGTCATTGATGCCGCTTTCAATTGCGTATTTTTTTACTCGTAGGACTTTTTATCACCGGAAGAATTTAACTTGACAAAGATATCCCTATTAGGTATATTTACCTATAGAAATATTTTTATGGGACTTATTATTTTTGAGTTTAACTAAGCTTTTATTATAGTAAACGGATAGATTTTTCATCAGAGGTGGGTAACATGGAGACTATTTCTACCAAGGCTTTCGGGGCATATGACCTGCGCGGCATTTACCCCGGAGAAATCAATGAAGAGATGGCGTATCGAATCGGCCGCTGCTTCAAAAAGCTGTTCGGTGCCGCGAAGGTTGTCGTAGGAAACGATATTCGTCTCTCCGGTCCGTCCATTAAGGCGGCCCTTACCAAAGGCTTGTCTGAGAGCGGTGTGGAAGTAAATGATATCGGCCAGTGCGGTACTGAGATGATTTACTTCGCCACTTCCCATCTGAAGGCCGGCGGTGGTGTGATGATTACCGCCAGCCACAATCCGAAGGATTACAACGGCATGAAGCTCGTCCGGGAGGGGGCACGCCCCATCTCTGCCGATACGGGTCTGAAGGATCTGGCTGCCGCTGTCAATGAAGAGCTGCCGGCTGCCGCAGCTGTTCCCGGAGTGGTAAAAAATGTTGATGTTACCGAGGATTATATCAATCATGTCCTGAGCTATATCGATGTCAGCAAGCTGAAGCCGCTGACTGTAGTCGCCAATGCCGGCAACGGTGCAGTCGGTCCGTTCCTGGATTTGATTGAGAAGAAGCTGCCGGTAAAGCTCATCAAGATTTTCAATGAGCCGGACGGCACTTTCCCCAACGGTGTACCGAATCCCATTCTCGTGGAGAACCGGGATGTTACCAGCAAGGCTGTCATCGAGAACAAGGCCGATTTGGGTGTGGCATGGGACGGCGATTTCGACCGCTGCTTCTTCTTCGATGAGAAGGGAACCTTCCTTGAGGGTTATTATATGGTAGGTTACCTGGCTCAGAACTTCCTGAAGAAGTTCCCGGGCGGCGGAGTAATCTATGATCCGCGGGTCATCTGGAATACACTTGACATTGTGGAAAAGGCCGGCGGCAAACCTATTCTTTCCAAGAGCGGTCATGCATTTATTAAGGAAAGAATGCGCAAAGAGGACGCTGTATACGGCGGTGAGATGAGCGCTCATCACTACTTCCGCGATTTCAGCTACTGCGACAGCGGTATGCTTCCGTTCCTTATTGTTCTCTCCCTGTTGTCCGAGGCCGATGCTCCTTTCTCCGCTCAGATAGAGGAGCGCATGGAGCTGTTCCCCTGCTCCGGAGAGATAAACAGCACCGTCACCGACGCTAAGCCAATACTTGATGCATTAGAAGCGGAGTACGGAGCTATGCCGGGAGCAGAGGTCGTGAAGATTGACGGCATATCCGTCACCTTCGACAAGTGGCGCTTCAACCTTCGTATGTCCAATACCGAGCCTGTCATCCGACTCAATGTTGAGACGAAGGGCGACAAGAAGCTGCTGGCGGAAAAGACAGAGGAACTGCTGGCGAAGATTCGCAAGTGAGAAATAAAGTATGTCGATTTGAATTCGTGTCTTTGACACGATATGTAAAAGAGAATAAATGAAGAAGAATTTTACTATCCATAAGGCTGTCATACCGGCGGCGGGATTGGGAACAAGATTCCTGCCTGCTACCAAGGCACAGCCGAAGGAAATGCTGCCGATAGTGGACAAGCCGGCTATCCAATTCATCATCGAGGAGGCACTGGTCAGCGGTATAGATGAAATCCTTATCATCACCGGCCGCAACAAGCGCGCTATTGAGGATCACTTCGATCGGAGCATCGAGCTGGAGCTGCAGCTTGAGGAAAGCGGCAAGTATGACCTGCTGGAGACAATTCGGGAAATCAGTGATATCCCCATACACTTCATCCGTCAGAAAGAGACGAAGGGTCTAGGCCATGCCGTCCTCTGTGCAAAGCAGTTCATCGGCAATGAGCCGTTTGCCGTCCTGCTGGGTGATGATCTAGTAGATGCTGCGGTTCCCTGTCTGAAGCAGCTTATATCCGCCTGGCGCGATGTAGGTGGGATGATTCTCGGCTGTCAGGAGGTACCGCAGGACAAGGTCAGTGCCTATGGTATCGTAGACGGTGTAAAGACAAAGGAAAATATCTGGCAGGCAAAGGATATGATTGAAAAGCCGGCGATAGAGGAAGCTCCTTCCCGTTTGGCGGTTCTTGGTCGGTATATCCTTTCCCCGGAAATCTTTGAGATATTGGAAAAGACCCCGCCGGGAAAAGGCGGCGAAATACAGCTTACCGATGCACTGAGGGTGCTGGCGGCGAAGAATGCTGTCTTTGCCTACAGCTTTTCGGGCCGCCGCTACGATATCGGCGATAAGGAAGGTTTTTTGGAGGCCACCGTTGAGCAGGCGCTGAAGCGGCCTGAACTGCGGGAACGGTTCATCGAATATTTGAGCCGTACACTTCCGACACTGGTTAAATAAAGACTGTCCGTAAATCAGCAGAGCTGTTCCTCGGCGATTTTGGCAGCCACTAAGACTGATGATTATATTTCAGAAGGAGGATGTAGTATGTCGATAACATTGCCATCCGGTTTCTCCTTTGATTATGACAATCTCTGCAACGAAAACGCTGTCACTGCCGAAGAACTGGCTGAGCTGGCTCCCAAGCTGAAAGAGGCCTGTGAGGCAATAGGGGTTATGCGAAAAAACGGAGTTATCCGGGGCCATCTTTCCAAGGACGGCACGCCGGAGAAGGTACTCTTCTCCCAGTTGCCCTATATAGCAGATGACCACCTGAACAGTGAGGCGACTCTTGCACATCTGGCAGAGTTGACCGATTCCGTCCGGAATCGGGTGGATGCGGTGGTGAGCCTGGGAATCGGCGGCTCATACCTCGGCAACAGAGTGCTGTTCGATGTGAAGTGCGGAGAATTTTGGAACAGCAAGACCGCGGAGGAGCGCGGCGGTATGCCGGAGATATATTTCTCAGGGCAGAATATTGACCCGCGCCGTACCCGTGACCTGATAAACCATCTGAAGCACAAGGCGGCCATAAGCAGAAGTCATCGGAAACGGGAGCTTACAGTGCTGCTGCTGGTAATCAGCAAGTCCGGCGGTACTCTTGATACCATGTCCAACTTCATGGTGGTGTACGATGAGCTGAAGAAATGTCAGGATATCAGTATAGAGGTTGTGGCTGTAACAGACCCCAATACCGAGAAGCCCACCCTGTTGAAAAAGCTGGCCATGGAGCAGGGCTGGCCCCAGTATTCCGTTCCCGACGGAGTAGGCGGACGCTTCAGTGTGTTCTGCGATGTGGGTCTTACTATGGCTGCCTGCGTCGGCTTTGACATCCGTCAGTTCCTGGCCGGAGCCAGAGCGATGGATGAAGCCTGCCTCACGGATGATGTGATGAAAAATCCGGCGCTGCTGAACGCCGCCCTTAAATATCTGGCCGGAGAGAAGCACGGCCGTGACCTTGAGGTCATGATGCCCTACGGGGATTATCTCAAGTCGTTGTCCGAATGGTATATCCAGCTGCTGGCCGAGTCCCTCGGAAAGGGTGAGCGGCGCAGCGGGGAGCAGTCTCCCTACGGACGGACTCCAATCGTGGCGGTCGGTACCACCGATATGCACGCACAGACTCAGCAGCATCAGGAAGGAAAGCTGAACAAGGTCGTGCAGTTTATCAGAGTAGCTGACTGGGAGGAGGACTATGTGGTCCCGGATGTGTTCCCGTCAGCACCGAAGCTGAGTGAGATAGCCGGTGTCACCATGAGCGCTGCTCTGGAGGTGGCCAGGGCTGCAAATGCACAGGCTTTGAAGGAGGGCGGCCGATACAGTGCCGTCTACACTTTGCCGAAGCTGAATGAATACCACCTTGGTGAACTGATGTATATGCTGGCTCTCTCGGTTGCCTACGAGGGTGAGCTGGCAGATGTGGATGCTTTTAACCAGCCGGGAGTTGAAGCCTATAAGAGAATTATGGGCCCCGGTTTGAAGGCCGCAAAGGAGATAAAGTGAGGATGGTAGTATGTCAATAAAGGTTTTGATAGCGGATGACCATGCGCTGCTGCGGCATGGAATCAAGCGCGTACTGAACTTTGAAGACGATCTGGAGGTAGTGGGCGAAGCCGCCGACGGCCAGGAGGCATTGGCCCGCACGCTGGTGCTTCAGCCGGATGTTCTCCTGCTGGATATCAATATGCCTGTCCTCTCCGGTATCGAGGTCACCCGTCAGATTCTGGCAGCGAAGGTAAAGACCCGTATTATAATCCTTACCGTTCACGATTCCTCCAACTATGTGCTGGAGATGCTTCGCATCGGAGCTCCCGGCTATCTGCTGAAGGATGTGGAGCCGGCGACACTGGTAAAGGCAATACATGCAGTGGCAGCCGGAAGGACATTCATACATCCCACTCTGGTAGAGCGTATTTTTGGAACCATCTCTGAGGATGAAGATCTGGAAGCCCGAATTGCCGAGCTGTGGCGCAGCAGCCGCGGCGGCCGGCTCACCGAGCGTGAAATGGATGTGCTGACCTGTATCGCCAAGGGATTCTCCAATCAGGACATTGCTGCGGCACTATTTGTCAGCGAGAAGACGGTAAAGAATCATCTCACCAACATATTCCGCAAGCTGGGTGTCAATGACCGTACGCAGGCACTGCTTTACTGTCTGAAGCGGAAGATAATAACTCTGGACTGAGTTTATTAAATGCTGAGGACTCTTATGAACTGAACACTTAATAGCAGTTTCTGACAAAACCAACAGCTTAGTTTACAAATTTACATTTATTTATAATTTTTTCTTGCAATTTTTCGGCTCCGTGGGTATACTATGTCGTATATCTGTGGAGCCGGTTATTTTATGTCCGGTTCTTTTGTAAGTATTACACAGGGGGAAATAAGAAATGAAGAAGAAAACTCTGAAGCTTTTCCTGACTGCTGTTGCGCTTCTCAGCATGATGGTTCTGGCAGGCTGCGGTCTCGGCAAGTCCGACGCACCGAAGGATGATAAGGCTGCCGCCGGCAAGCCGGTAGAGCTGAAGCTGGCTTATCAGCTGCCGGCTGAGCATTATCTTTCCAAGAACATCGAGCTCTTTGCCAAGAATGTCAACGAGAAGTCCAAGGGTCAGATAAAGATTACTACTTATCCGGCCGGTCAGCTTTACAATGATAAGAGCATGAATGACGCCATCATGAACGGTGGTCTGGATATCGGTCTGAACTCCACCGCTATGTGGACTACTGTTGTTCCTGAATTGGCAGTGCTGGATGTTCCCTTCCTCATGACCACTTATGATTCTGTTACCAAGGCCATGACCGGTGACTTCGGCAAGACACTCTCCGCTGAAATGGAGAAGAAGGGTGTACATCCTCTCATCTGGGCTGATTACGGCTACATTCAGGTCTGCAACAACAAGCGTCCGCTGAAGAAGCCGGAGGACTTCAAGGGTCTCCAGATTCGCGGCTACGGCCAGATTCCGGCAGAGACTATCAAGGCTCTCGGTGCGTCTCCGGTAACCATGGGTTCCAGCGAGGTTTACATGGGTATCCAGCGCGGCACCATCGACGGTCAGGTTTCCGGTACCACCGCTACCTTCAACCGCAAGATTTATGAAGTTGCCAAGTATCTCACCATGACCAACCATGCTTTCTGCGAGTTCGTCGTTGCTATGAACGGCAAGGCATATGAGAAGCTCTCCGCTGATCAGAAGAAGATTCTAAACCAGTGTGCTGAGGAAGCTCGTGCCAAGATTCACAGCGAGACTCAGGCTGCTGACCTGAAGGCAATGGAGGACCTGGCCAAGGCCGGCATGGAAGTATATCAGGTTCCGGCCAGCGAAGTTGCTCTCTGGCAGGAAGCTACCAAGCAGGTTCGCGAGGACTTCATCAAGAACAATCCGAAGCTTGGCAAGACTCTGGTAGACCAGTGCCTCGCTGCTAATAAGTAATTTAATCAACTGAGTTTTGTAGCCGGCCTCGGCTCGAGGCCGGCTGAATTTTTAGGAGTCTTTCGATTATGAAATCATTGTTTAGGGGACTTGAAGGTCTTCTGACTTTTATTACCAGAACAGCGGCGCTTCTGGCCGGTATCTGTATTCTTATCGTCGCTTTCATTGTCGTCTATGAGATTATAATGCGCGGCCTTTTGGATTCTCCCACGGAGTGGGTACTGGAGATTTCCACTTACCTGATTATTGTGGCCGGATTCCTTGGCTTCGCCATTGCTTTCCGGGATGGCGCCCACATCGGGGTCGATATTCTCACCAGTCATTTTTCACCAAAGGTGGAGGCTGCTGTCCGGTTTGTGATGACAGCGATTGCGGTGTTCCTCTTTTTCGTATTCATGACCGAGAGCACCGATATGGTAATGTCTTCCTATAAATACAACAAGCTGTCCCCTTCGATTCTTCGTTTCCCCCTTTACATTCCTCAGATTTCCATGGTGGTTGGTTCGGCGCTTCTGATGCTGGAGCTTATCCGCCGTCTTATCCTTGACGCATGGTTCCTTATAACCGGTACTCATGCCGATTGTGATAAGGCCCCGAAGGGAGGTCACTGATATGCTCTTCGGATTCATTGCGATTCTCATGCTGCTGCTCCTGCTGGGTATGCCGGTTGCCTTTGCATTGGCTATGGTAGGTACCATGGGTATGGTGGCGTTCCTCGGCGGTCTCTCCGGTCTTACGCACATTCCGGTCATCGCCTATAAGACACTTGATGATTTCGTCCTCTCAGCAGTTCCTCTCTATGTTCTTATGAGTCAGATTTTGCTGAAGGGTAAGGTCGGTGCAAACCTCTTTGAGCTGGGTGCCAAGTGGCTTGGACATCTGCCGGGCGGTCTTGGTATTGCAACGGTATTTGCCTGTGCCGTCTTTGCTGCTATTTCCGGCAGCTCGGTTGCCACGGCTGTAACAATCGGCGCAATGGCCATCCCGGAGATGCTTTCCCGTGGCTACGACCGTAAGCAGGTACTGGGTACGGTAGCAGCCGGCGGTACTCTCGGCATCCTCATTCCGCCGAGTATCCCCATGATTCTCTACGGTGCCATTACCGATGAGTCGGTAGGTAAGCTGTTCATGTCAGGCATCGTGCCGGGTCTCGTGCTGACTCTTGCCTTTGCGGCCTATGTAGTCTATCGGGCCAAGGATATGGAGCTTCAGCCGCTGGCTCCCATTGAGGAGCGGATGGCAATCCTGAAGGAAGCTTTCTGGGGTCTGCTGCTGCCAATTATCGTTATCGGCGGTATTTATTCCGGTATATTTACACCTACAGAGGCGGCTGCTGTCGGTACGGTGTACAGCCTTATAATAACCTTCTTCATTTATCGCACAGTTTCACTGCGGGATATGAATGAGATTCTCATCGCCACGGTCCGCACCACCTCCATGATTTTTGCCATCATGATTGGTGCTATGCTCTTCGGCTTTATTCTTACGGCCCTGCAGGTGCCTCAGGCGCTTATGGCCATTGTTACCGAGGCGGATGTAAACCGCTGGGTAATTTTCGTGGGAATAAATCTTGTCCTGCTGTTCCTGGGCTGCTTCCTGGAGACGGTCTCCATCATCCTTATTACGCTTCCCATGATTTATCCCATTATGCGCCATCTTGGCTTCGACCTGATCTGGTTCAATGTTGTCCTGCTCATCAATATGGAGCTGGCTCTCATTACGCCGCCCATCGGCATGAACCTTTTCGTAATCAAGGGTATAAGCCCGGATTCACGCATTGATGAAATCATCGCCGGCGCGATTCCCTTCGTAGTCATCATGGCGGGAGAAATTCTCCTGCTGGCTCTGGTACCGGAGCTGGCTACCTGGCTGCCGCAGGTGCTGAAGTAAATAGAAAATCAGCAAAAAATTGTCCCGGCCGATAACGGTCGGGATATTTTTTGGCAAATTATGGGTAAAATCTTTGATTATATAGTAAACAGCTATTTACTATTTTCGCTAATCTTGTTAAAATAAGATGATATTCTAAACTCTATGCAGTCGTGTGGGTGAGCAAGGCTATATCTCTGAAAGTGGCGATTATATTTATGTATAATATCAATTCTTCTGCAAATGGATTTTCTTTTAAGGCAGCGAAAATAATAGTGGTAGCGTATCTTCTGTTGGCTTATCCGCTGGCAGTGATTCTTCCCTATGAATTGACTTGGGAAAACGGACCAATTGAGAATTTACAGGTGGTGCTGCTGCTGGCAGCCTGTCTTGTCAATGCGAGATTGTATTTTCGCATGAAATCACTGTGGTATAAAAGAGAAAAAATGCACCTTTGGCAGGCTGTTTTCTTTGCCATACTTGCGGGTCGGGAGCTTAGCTGGGGACGCGTGTTTGTTCCCACCGGTATGACGGAGCATGGCCCGGTGTTTATGGTCTATACTCCGATGCAGCATACAATTCTTCACGGAGTATTGGGCGTAGTTTTCCTTTGGCTGGCGGTGCAGCTGGTGCGATGGGTACCGTGGAGTAAGGTAGTAAAATTTGATTACGATATTCCGTGGTTATTTATCTGTGTGCTCTTTCTTAGCACATTTATGGTAGTTTCCGGGGAACGTACCTATTTCGGTATACCGCATAGCACGGGGCAAGCTTTGGAAGAATGGGCTGAACTGGATATGTATTTCTGCCTGTGCTGTTTGTCTGCCTGGTATAATAAGACCTTTTGCAGCAAATGAGTAAACTGGCTTCATAAATTAAGAGGAGGGGAGTAATCGACGATGACATCATTTTTGGAAAAGCTCGGCGCAGCGGTAATTCGTTGGCTGGGTCTCATCGGCGAGGTTGTCCTCCTTGTTTTTGATACCTTCCGGGCTTTGAAAAAGCCGCCAAGGATTCGCCATGTGGTTTCTCAAATGGCACATCTGGGAGTTGATTCTCTGCCGATTGTGGCGTTGACGCTGTTCTTTACCGGAGCTGTTATGACGCTGCAGATTGCGACGGAGTTCATTCGCTTCGGGGCACAGTCCACCATCGGCGGCGTTGTGACGATTGCCATCTGCCGTGAGCTGGGTCCGGTGCTGGTCGGTGTCGTGGCTGCGGGTCGCGTCGGTGCCGCTATCACTGCGGAGATAAGTACAATGAAGGTCACTGAGCAGATAGATGCGCTCCGGGTCATGGCTACGAGCCCCATTGGGTATCTTATAGTACCAAGAATGCTGGCCTGCATGATGATGGTGCCGGTCCTTACGGTTTTTGGAGATGCTATAGGCGTATTCGGCGGCTGGGCGGTAGCGACGGGATACAGTGGGGTATCTTCGCTGACCTATATGAATTCTATTGATGTGTTTACAAAGGCTCACGATATTGTGGGCGGTATGATAAAAGCAAGCGTTTTCGGCATGGTTATTGCTATTTTGGGCTGTCACATGGGTCTGAAATCACCTGATGGGGCAGAAGGTGTCGGTATTGCTACCACCCGGTCAGTAGTGGCTTCAATTATTGTAATCTTCATGCTGAACTGCTTCCTGTCGCTGATACTTTTCAGTAAGTAAGGTAGAGTACCTATGATACGATTAGTTGATGTGAGAAAGTCCTTCGGGGAAAAGGAAATAATTCACGGGGTAAATCTCACGGTAAATGACGGAGAGACGCTGGCTATAATCGGCGGCTCCGGCTCCGGTAAGTCCACTCTTCTGAAGCTGATGATTGGTCTTATTCCTCCAACATCCGGAGAGATATGGGTGGGGGACAGGAATATTGCCGGGATGGAGGAAGAGGAGCTTGATGAGGTCCGACTCCACATGGGTATGGTGTTTCAGTATTCCGCCCTGTTTGATTCTATGACGGTGGGAGACAATGTGGCCTTCGGTCTTCGGGAGCATACGGCTCTGAGTGAGGATGAAATAAAGAAGGTCGTAGCTGAGAAGCTTGAGTTGGTAGGCCTGCCCGGTGCGGAGAATATGATGCCCACATCCCTCTCCGGTGGTATGAAGAAGCGGGTGAGCTTGGCCAGGGCCATCGCCTTTAGTCCGGAAATAATATTCTACGATGAGCCGAGCAGCGGTCTTGATCCAATCATGACCACGAAGATCGATGAGCTTATCATGAACACGCAGAAGGCATTGAATGTAACGAGCGTAGTTGTAACCCACGATATGCACAGTGCCTGCCGAATTGCCGACCGGATTGCCATGGTGGTAGCCGGCGAGCTGGTGACCTGTGAGCCGGTAGAGAAGTTTAGGCAGCTGAAGGATGAGAGAGTACGAGAATTCCTGTCGGCCGCTCATATTGTTTGATAAGGAGGTTAAGATGAGTACAGAGGCAAAAGTAGGAGGCTTCACCCTGCTGGGGCTGGTGATTCTGGCAGTGTCCCTCATTCATCTGTCGGGCTTTTCCTTCGGAGGTCCGGCTGTTAATACCTTCACTGTCAGCTTCTCCAATGTTAACGGACTGAAGGTTGCATCCAGCGTCCGGTATGCCGGCGTGGTAGTTGGTGCAGTAAAGAATATCACTCCCAACGGCAATAAAGTTGATGTGAAATGCACGGTAAAGAAGGATATCCCGGTTCCGGAGGATTCTCTGATTACTATTGCTGCCGATGGTCTGATGGGAGAGAAATTTGTAAATATTGCACCCGGTGTAAGCACTCAAAATTACCCGGACGGGGCAATGATTGACGGCGGAGAAGAAGAAACCATGGATGGCATGATGACACAGATGGGAGGCATTATCGCGCAGATGCATGATATTCTCGCTTCGATAAACGAGATTACCGGAAACGCTGAACTGAAAGCCGGTCTTATCGACACTGCAGTAAATATCCAGCGGGTTACGGCTTCTTTGGCCCGTGTATCCGAGCGTAACGAAAAAAATATGATTAAACTGGTTGCAAATATGGAGCTGATTTCCTCCCGTCTGGCCGATGCTTCCGATGAGGTAGCTAAAATGGTCGAAGAGACGAGAGACGAGGGAAGAACGGCTGCCAATTTGCGGGAAACCGTGGCCAGCATTGCCATGGCAGCCCAGCGTATAGACAATATGGCGGCAGCCATGGAGGGGACCATTACCGACCCGGAGACTCAGAATAATCTGAAGGAGACTGTCCGCAACGCTAAAGAGGTATCCCGCAAGATGAATAATCT
>JAFNYY010000066.1 GCA_017383125.1 Schwartzia sp. (in: firmicutes) | reverse complement strand
GATGTGAAGTTATTGTGTGAGACACTTCATATCGAAATTCCAAATGAGTATAGATAACTGCAAATAACAGTTTGTAGGGGAGTTCTGATACTCCCCTATAAAAATGGCTATTTATCAACTGTTTGTTGTGACATAGCCTTGAAAAATACGCAGTCCTCTTGCAAATGCTACTCTGATGATACAATATAAACTTAACAATATAAAATCTCAGGTGAACTATGGAAGCTGCTTTAATAAACTGGTCCCCCCTGTGGATTTCTCTACAGACCGCCATTACCACTATCATCATCGTATTTTTCCTCGGCACCCTGACGGCATGGTGGGTCCTGCAGCAGAAAAACGAAGTCGTCAAAATAATAGCGGACGGCATCTTCATCTCTGCCGCTGCAAAGCAAATGAACAGCCTTGAGGATAAAGGACTCATTGCCTCCTCGCAAAATCTCCTGCCCACCTTGTCACCATGCTATATATTCCCCCTGAAAAATGTAAAAATCGCCAAAACTTCGTCAGGAAAAATGTGAAATTTCTAAAAACTTCGTCAGGAAAAATGTAAAATTTGCCAAAAGTTCGTCCATAAAAATGTTGAAGCAAACCGCAAAACCTGCTATATTACTGGCATAGGGACGGTGATTACATGGAACGGCTACTCATGCAGGAACTTCGCAGCTGGAAGGACAGGAAGAACCACAAGCCATTACTCCTAAACGGAGCAAGACAGGTCGGCAAAACCTGGCTCATGAAAGAGTTCGGGCATCGCTACTACAAGAATGTCGTATATATAAACTTTGATAACAGAGAATCCCTCAAATCTATATTCGCTATGGACTACGACACCGACAGGATTATCTCTGCTTTGAGGATTGAATGCGGCAAAGCTTTTACCGCAGAAGATACTTTATTGATTTTCGATGAGCTGCAGGAAATTCCTCGCGCTCTCGCCTCACTAAAATACTTTTGCGAAAATGCTCCTGAATACCATATCATTGCCGCTGGCAGTCTCATGGGAATTGCCCTGCACGAAGGAACTTCTTTCCCCGTCGGTAAGGTCGAGCTACTGGAAGTCCATCCGCTGAGCTTCAAAGAGTTTCTTTACGCTGTAAACGAAGAGGGATTAGCCGATGCCATTCAGCAGCGAAATTTCTCTCTGCTCAATGCTTTTTCTGACAAACTCAGTCACTGGCTCCGCCTATACTACTACATCGGTGGTATGCCAGAAGCAGTACAATGCTACATAAACACTGATGACCTAAAAGAGGTTCGGAAAATCCAGAAGAGTCTACTGCGATTCTACGAGAATGACTTTTCTAAGCATATCCCCAAAGACCAGTTCCCTCGTGTCCAAATGGTTTGGCACTCTCTTCCGGCCCAACTGGCTAAGGAAAACAGGAAATTTATATACGGACTTGTCCGAGAAGGTGCCAGAGCAAAAGACTATGAGCTGGCAATCGAATGGCTGCAAGCCTATGGTCTCATCCACAAAAGTATTCGTGTGTCTAAACCCGGCCTGCCGCTAATATCCTACGCCGAACAGAACTCTTTCAAGCTCTTCTTACTTGACACAGGTCTTCTGGCAGCCATGAGCGATATACCAGCCAAAGTCCTCCTGGAAGGCACACGCATATTCACTGAGTTCAAAGGTGCCTTCACCGAGCAATTCGCTGCTCAAGAGCTAATAGTAGCCGGAAAGAAGCTTTACTATTACAGCACCAGCAATTCTTCAGCCGAAATAGACTTCATTATCCAATGCGGTGAAAACATAATCCCATTAGAGGTTAAAGCAGAAGAAAATCTCCGTGCAAAAAGTCTGCGCGTCTTTTGCCAAAAATATGCCCCACAGATAGCCCTACGCTCCTCATTGTCAGGCTATCGTGAGGAAGAGTGGCTGACCAATGTTCCCCTGTACAGTCTTGCAGAGTACATATCCACTCTGGAAGACTCTCTATTCTAAGGAAATATTCTTCTTAACCTTTGGGCAGGATTTCTTACTGGCATTAGCACATAAGAAAAAGGTGCCGCCATATATCGGCAACACCTTAGTAAAACACAATATAAATGATATTTTGACAACAGCGAAGGGAGTTGATTGTTGCAGGTCAGCTCCCTATAGTGTCGAGAAGCCAAATACTGCAAATAGTTGGCTTCGTTCCTTTTTATAGCTAATTTGATGCTTTTTACTTCAATGTAATCTTTTTTCCGTGTGGCACTGCAGAACTCATCGCAACTGCCAAATCTTCCAACTTCGTTTGCAAATCAGTATCCGCTGTTACTCGTGCAGTAAATCGCTGTCCCTTATTATAAACTACATTCTTTCCTTTCATAAAAATACCGCCAATTATACTTACCGCAGCAAATACTGCCACTCCGCCACCATCGCCAGCACCATGGTTTTTCTCAGTATACTCCAAAGGCACTTCAATTCCATTTAGTGTTTTAACCGAAGTGATAGAAAATTCTAAACGGCCTCCGCGACCCAAGCCACCTGCCTTACGAGATTTATTTACCACACCCAAAACTTCTGTTTCTGCAGGAATAACAACTACATCATTTATAATTAAGTTCTCTATCGTTTTGAACCTAATTGTATCTCCCTCACGAGATGTCTTTGATGACAGCCCATCTATCAGTTCCACTTCCATCTCGGTAAGATTTGGTATATACGCATTACCTTTTGGTATAGACGAAACCTTGACTGCTTGACCTTCATTCGCTGTTGCCCCAACAGAAAACGATACCGGCTTCCACTCCCCAGTTTTTTGTTCCGATTGAACCTCCGCCGCCAAAACGGGAACACAATAACTCATACTACTAGCAAAAGTAACTGCACATACCCCTTCTGCTACAAAACGCATCATTCTCTTGTTCATAAATATATCCCCTCTCTACTTTTAATCTTTACAAGAAAGTGTACCTTCTTGAGAGGAATAAACCATCCATTACAAAAGGAAAGCCGAGATGTTGACATTCTTTAGATGCAACATCTCGGCTTTCCTTTTAATGTAGTTGTATCAAGCATTTTATCCCCTTAAACAATATTTGATGATTGTCCATATTAAGACCCACAATCTGCCTGTTTTTATGCTATAATATCCCAAACAGAGATTTACAAGAAGGTACACCTTCCTGACGATCTCTGTTATTTTTCTCCTTCTTTCATTCGCTCCGCTCGATAGCGGAATGTTGTCAGTGGCATGTTGCACCGCCTAGCAGCCTCAGTGCCGGTTATTTTCCCCTCCTGCCATGCTGTGACATTCTCTGGGAAACAATCCGGCAGAGGTGACGGACGACGCCCCAAGTGCGTGCCTCTTGCTCTTGCTGCGGCAATCCCCTGTGCCTGTCGCTTGCGGATATTTTCACGCTCGTTCTCCGCTACAAATGACAGTATCTGCAATATAAGGTCTGCCATAAAAGTTCCTAAGAGATTTTTCTCCCGCCGCGTGTCCAGCAGCGGCATATCCAGCACAACAACATCCGCCTTGATTTCCTTTGTCAGACAACGCCATTGCTCCAAAATTTCCGCATAGTTTCTCCCCAACCGGTCAATGCTGAGAATATAGAGTGTATCCCCTGCTCTCAGCTTTTTCATAAGTCTTTTATAGGCTGGTCGCTCAAAATCCTTGCCGGATTGCTTGTCAATAAAGATTTGCTTCGGTGCGAGGTTTTGTTCTGCCATCACTCGCAGCTGACGGTCTTCGTTTTGCTCGGCACTGGAGACTCGTACATATCCATAGCAGCTCATTATATTTCCTCCCTTCCTGCGAACCTGCTGCTTTGTCCGCTTAATATACACATGTAAGAAAGGAAATGAAACAAAACAGGGCGACTGCAAAAAGTTTGCTATCTCCTTAAAAAATATTCCTTTACTAGTTCAACATGCCACACTTACCACATTAGTCAGTGAGAAAATAAGAATAGCCACGAGGCTCATTGAAAATCAGTGAGTCCCGTGGCTGTTTTCTATTTGTATAGATTTTTAAGGAAGCAATGGTGAAAAAAGAAAATCGCCAGCTCCAAACAGAGTCAGCGATTTTTTGCAAATATTTATCTTTGTCACCCCTCCGACCTCGCTGTGCTCGGCCACCTCCCCTAAAGGGGAGGCTTTAAGGCGGTGTTCACAAACACACAGCAGTCAGCTAGAGAGCATTTGTGCTGAGACTATCAATAGAGCTTTTCCATTACATCGTCGCTGATGGCAAAGGTATGCTCCTGAGCCGGGAAGGTACGAGCCTCCACATCGGTTTTGTAGTCCTGCATTGCCTTCAGGATGATGTCATGGACATTGGCGTATTTTCTGACGAACTTGGGGCAGAAGCCGTTGGAGAAGCCCAGAAGGTCATTGCAGACCAGCACCTGTCCGTCGCAGCCGTTTCCGGCACCAATGCCGATAGTAGCAGCGGTAGTCAGGGACTCGGTAACCTTCTTGGCCAGTGCCGCAGGTACGCACTCCAGCACGATAGCGAAAACACCGGCTTCTTCAAGCGCTTTGGCATCCTCGATGAGCTTCTTGGCCGCAGCCACATCCTTGCCCTGTACCTTGAAGCCGCCGAGAGTATTTACCGACTGGGGGGTGAGTCCGATGTGTCCGCAGACCGGGATACCGGCCTCGACCATTTTCTTTACCATAGGTGCTACTTCACTGCCGCCCTCAAGCTTTACGGCAGCGCATCCGCCTTCCTTCAGCAGACGGCCGGCATTGCGGATGCCCTCGGCCATATCGGCCTGATAGCTCATGAAGGGCATATCGCCTACCACCATGCAGTGATCATTGCCTCGCATGACGGCAGCTGTATGATGAATCATATCCTCCATAGTTACGGGGATAGTCGAGCTGTAGCCCAGCATTACATTACCCAGAGAGTCACCTACCAGTATCATGTCCATACCGGCCTCGTTGACGATTCTTGACATGGCGAAGTCATAGGCAGTTACCATGGAGATAGGCTTGCCTTCGGATTTCATTTTTGCGATGTCACTTACAGTAATCATTTTTGCCATTGGTTTTGTCCTTTCTTTGGGAGCGGGATTTCAATTATTTTTCCCGTTCCTTTTCAACATTTGCGCGATGGTTTCTTTGCATAACGCCTCGTAAACCTCCCTCATGTTGGGAGAAAGTGCCAGCCGATGGCGATCCACTGTGTCGGTATCTCCTCTGGCTATAGGTCCCGTCAGGACATCGATTGCGCTGTCCGCACGGGAAAGGTTATTAACGGTGTTTTTCACCAGCGGCATAATGGCTGCCAGCCCGTCCTCGGGTCTGTCCATCCAGGGAGAAAAAATCTCCTGTGCCATTGCCGTAAGTGTCACCAGATAGTTGCAGGCGATACAGGCTGCAGCGTGATACCTTGCCCTGCTCTCCTCATCATCGGGGACAGAAAAGGTCTTTGCCCCCAAGAGGTCTGCCATCTCCTGCAGAAATAGTGAGATATCTCCCTCTCCCGCCACAGCGCAATAGATCCCTGCGAATATGTCAGTGTCTTCCTTTGCTGCGGGGGTAAAGGTTTGGAGCGGATGAATACTGCCCACACCGATGCCCAGCTCCTTCAAGGGCAGCAGCGGTGCAAGGGTCGTCGCCCCCGAGACATGGAAGGCATACTTTGGCCGTTCCTGCGCCGGCATCTGTGCAAAGGCTTGCGCCAGCTCCTTCGCCGCCCAGGCTATCCTGCCATCAGTAATAGTGAGGGCAACGATGTCCGACCCCCTGACAGCAGCAGCTATGTCGTCATTGCGATGAGTAACCGCAATGATTTCCTGTCCACGGTATTTCAGAGCATTAGCCAGGGCACTGCCCAGACGCCCGCCGCCGATGACGGCAAATTTATACTTTTCCATACTTCTCACCTGTATACAGTATACCATACACCGATAGTAATTTCATCCATTATATCCATTAAATCCAGCTGTGAATAAAGTATTTACATCGAGATAGTGTCTATCGTATTTTAGTCTCCCTATCACCCCTCCGACCTCGCTTCCCTCGGCCACCTCCCCTAGATGGGAGGCTATTATACGGATTTGCTGTTACCCCTCCGACCTCGCTTCGCTCTGCCACCTTCTACAAACAGGCTAAGCTCATCCATCGCTACCCTCGGATATCACTAAGCAGTTTGTATGGCTCCCACTAAATTCGGAAGCTCATTAAGTGCTCATGCACACCTAAATGGGAGGCTCTCGTCACCATCGACATCGCAAAAAGGCTCCCATTGAGGGGAGCTGTCGGAGCAGCCGACTGAGGGGTGCAAAAAGGACTGTCGCATTTGATGAATTCTCATCAAAACGACAGCCCCTTTCGTTACACGAGCAAGTCAGCTTGCCCGAAATGGCTTTAGATTATTCGTAGAGAGGATACTTCTTGCAGAGTGCAGCTACGCGCTCACGAGCCTCGTTCTTTGCATCCTCGCTCTCCGGATTCTCGAGAACAAGAGCGATGATAGCGGCAACTTCTGCCATGTCATCCTCTTTGAAGCCGCGGCTGGTGAGGGCCGGGCTGCCGAGACGAAGACCGCTGGTGACAAACGGAGAGAGCTTCTCGAAGGGAATGGTGTTCTTGTTGGCGGTGATGTTTACCTCATCGAGAACATTCTGAGCAATCTTGCCGGTGATGTTCTTGTTGGTGAGGTCAACCAGCATCAGATGATTGTCGGTACCGCCGGATACGAGGCGGAAGCCACGGTCGGTGAGACCCTTGGCCAAAGCCTGAGCGTTCTTGATAATCTGAGCCTGATATTCCTTGAACTCGTCGGTGAGAGCTTCGCCGAGAGCAACAGCCTTTGCTGCGATGACATGCATGAGCGGGCCGCCCTGGATGCCGGGGAAAATGGCCTTGTTGAACTGCTGACCGAACTCTGCATCACGGCACATAATGAGACCGCCGCGAGGTCCACGGAGAGTCTTGTGGGTGGTGGTGGTAACAACGTCAGCATAGGGTACCGGAGAGGGATGCAGACCGGCAGCTACGAGACCGGCAATGTGAGCGATATCGACCATGAGGTAAGCGCCGACCTTCTTGGCAATCTCGCCGAGACGCGGGAAGTCGATGATGCGGGGATATGCAGAAGCTCCGGCGACGATGAGCTTCGGCTTGCATTCCATAGCAGTCTTTTCGAGAGCATCGTAGTCGATGACTTCGCTGCCTTCAGCAACACCGTAGGAAACAATGTTGAAATACTTACCGCTCATGTTGACCGGTGAACCGTGGGACAGGTGACCACCATCGGTGAGGTTCATACCCATAACGGTGTCGCCGGGGGTAAGAAGTGCGAAAAATACAGCCATGTTTGCCTGTGCGCCGGAGTGGGGCTGTACATTGACATATTCTACACCAAAGAGCTTCTTGGCGCGGTCAATAGCCAGCTGCTCGGCTACATCGACGAATTCGCAGCCGCCGTAGTAGCGCTTGCCGGGGTAACCTTCGGCATACTTGTTGGTGAGAACACTGCCCTGTGCTTCCATAACAGCCTTGGATACGATGTTCTCAGAGGCGATAAGCTCCAGCTTGGTGCGCTGGCGGCCCAGCTCTTTTTCGATAGCCTCAGCTACGGCCGGGTCAACCTTTTTCAGTTCGTCCATCATTGCCATTGTTTTTCCCTCCAGATTTTTCAGAAGTTATTTGTTTTCTAAATCCATAATTTTACCTACGCGGCGAGCATGACGCCCACCGGCAAAGGTAGAGGACAGATAAGCACGGATGATTTCTACGGCGGGGCCGGGGCCGGTGACGCGGCCGCCCATGCAGATTACATTGGCATCGTTGTGCTCACGGGACATCTTGGCACTAAACACATCGGTGCAAAGTGCTGCACGGATACCGTTAATCTTGTTTGCGGCAATGGAAATGCCGATACCGGTACCGCAGAGGAGGATGCCTCTCTCGGCGCGTCCCTCGTTAATTTCCTTGCAGAGCTTCTCGGCAATATCCGGGTAGTCTACGGAGTCAGCAGTGTAGGTACCAATGTCATTTACTTCTATGGGGTCATTTGCATCCAAGGGGCAGACGGCCAGCTCAGCGAGGAATTTTTTGATTTCTTCCTTCAGCTCAAGAGCGCCGTGATCACAGCCAATGACAAGCTTCATAACTGTCATCCCTTTCAAAATTGATAATTAAATGTATTGTAGCATAAAAGCCAATTGCTGTGAATAGGTGTAACTATGTATACACCTATTTAACCCTGCAGCATCAAACAAGTCCACGGGCTGAGTCAGAGCAGCCTTCCGCCGGCCGCCTTCCGCAGGCGGTTCACCACCGCCGCCCCCAGTCCCTCATCCGGGACGACGGGGCAAAGCAGGCTGTCCACCGGCAGCTCATCAAAATATCTCAGGTTGTCATACAGACCGGCGGCAATCTCCCGAATATCCGACCGGCTGCCAAGAGAGCATTTGTAGTCTACTTCATACTCCGGGTAGTCCTCCGCAAAGAGCAGCAGTCCCACCTGCTCACCGGCTATCTTTCTCCGCCGAAGCTCTCTCGCCATTGTCTCCCCGTCAGTCACAAGCGTCATGGGAGCCTTTGGTGCATAGTGAGTGTATTTCATCCCTGGGGCCATTGGTGCCCGCTTCAAGCTCGCTTCCTTTTCCGCGGTATTTTTCGGAGCTGCCGTCTTTACCACGCCAATGATTTCCTGCAGCATTTCCCCGGTGATCGCCCCCGGCCGCAGTATGGTCACAGTATCCCGACCCTCAGCCTCCGTACAGTCCACAATGGTGGACTCGATGCCCCAGTCGGTAGCGCCGCCGTCAAGTATTGCCCCGATTCTTCCGGCGAGGTCACGGCTCACGGTCTCTCCATTGGTCGGACTTGGACGGCCGGAGATATTTGCACTGGGAGCAGCCACGGGAATGCCTGCCGCTAGAATTAAATCTCTGGCCACCTGATTATCCGGCATTCTCACCGCTACGGTGTCCAGCCCGCCGGTGACGGCATCAGGAACGCACTTTGCCCGGGGCAGGATGACCGTTATAGGGCCGGGCATAAAGGCCGCAAAAATCTTCTCGGCGGTCTCCGTGACCCGACTGACTATTTTCTTCAGACCTTCAAAATCCGCCACATGAAGAATCAGCGGATTGTCTGAGGGCCGCCCCTTGGCTTCGTATATTTTCCGGCAGGCGTCTGCATCGAGGCCATTGCCGCCGAGTCCGTACACCGTCTCGGTGGGGAACGCCACCAGCTCGCCGGCCCGCAGCAGCTCCGCTCCACGGTCGATTGCCCTGGTGTACTCCTCTGTGCCGATTTTTTTCACATTGTATATTTCGGTTTTCATGATTTTTTCTTCATTATCACTACTCGGGGATGACCGGACAGGTCCCGAATGACACTGATGCTCTCCGGCACATAGGCTTCCGCCTGTCTGCCCAATCCGGCCACCTGCTCTCCCTGCTCCGCACCAATCTCCATCGCAAGGAATCCGCCCGGCTCAAGATATTCCGGTGCCTCAGCGATCAGCCGCCGGTAAAAGTCAAGACCGTCATCGCCGCCGCAGAGAGCCAGCTCCGGCTCTGCCTGTACCTCCAGCGGAAGTCCAGCCATTTCATCTTTTCTTATGTAAGGCGGGTTGGAAAGAACAGCCGTATATTTCTCTCCCGGCTTAAGCGCTCCAAACAAATCACCCTGACGAACCGCAACCATATCAGCTGCCGCCAATGCCTCAACATTCTGCTTCGCTACGGCCAGTACCTCCGGGGAAATATCGGTGGCCGTCACCAGAGCCTTGCCCCTCATTTCGAGGGCGACCGTGATGGCAATAGCACCGGTACCGGTGCATAGGTCAACCACCTTCAGCGGATTTTCCGACGAATACTTCTTCAGCTCCGTTACCGCTGTCTCCACCAGTATCTCCGTGTCCGGCTGGGGAACGAGGGTATCATGGTTTACGATAAAATCCCGCCCAAAGAATTCTCTCCGTCCAAGGATGTAGGCCACCGGCTCACGCTTGCCCCGTCGACGCACCAGCTCGCGGAATTCATCCAGCTCTGCTTCCTGCAGGGGCTGATCAAAGTGAGTATAAAGCTGTATGCGGGACAGTCCCAAAACCTCACCGAGCAACAGCTCAGCATCCAGCCGGGGACTCTCTATACCCTTCTTCTGAAAAAAATCTGCCGTTATGGTCAGCAGCTCTGTAACGGTACGAGCCATACACAGACTCCTATCTCAAACAATCTATTCATCAACCGCAAAGGCTCAGCGGTTTTCCTTCAGCCGCTCCGCCTGATCGGCAGTGATAAGAGCATTTATCAGCTCGTCCAAATCACCGGCGATTACATCATCAAGCCGATGGAGTGTCATTCCGATACGGTGGTCGGTGACTCGCCCCTGAGGGAAGTTGTATGTGCGGATCCGCTGACTTCTGTCACCGGTACCGACCTGTGCCTTTCTGTCCGCGGCCATGGCATCGTTCTGCTCATTCTGAAGCTTCTCATAGAGTCTGGCCCGCAGTACCAGCATTGCCTTGTCCTTGTTCTTCCGCTGGGATTTTTCATCCTGACAGGTGACAACCATACCGGTAGGAAGATGGGTGATGCGGATAGCAGTCTCCGTCCTGTTGACATACTGACCGCCGGCACCGGAAGCACAGTAGGTATCAATCCTCAATTCCTCGGGACGGATATCAATCTCCACTTCCTCCGCCTCCGGAAGGACTGCTACCGTGACAGCGCTGGTCTGAATCTTACCCTGAGACTCGGTGGCAGGAACTCGCTGTACTCTGTGAGTCCCCCGCTCATATTTCATTCGGCTGAAAGCCCCGTAGCCTTCAATTGAGAAGGATACGGACTTAAAGCCACCCAGCTCCGTTTCGTTTGCTTCAATGATTTCTGTCTGCCAGCCCTGACTCTCGGCGTAGCGTGAGTACATCCGGAGAAGGTCTGCCGCAAAAAGTGCCGCTTCCTCGCCGCCTACGCCGCCGCGAATTTCCACGATGACGGATTTATCGTCGTTCGGGTCCTTGGGCAGCAAAAGCCGCGGCAGGTCCGCATCTATCTTCTCTTTTTCCTCCCGGAGTGAGGAAAGCTCCTCTGCGGCCATATCCCGCAGCTCCTTGTCGGAGGAGGTATCCTCAAGTATTGTCTTTGCTTCCTCTATGCCCTCGCTGATTTCCCGATAACGGGCGATGGTCTGCGCCACCGGAGTAAGGCTTGCATGCTCCTGCGAGAGCTTTCTGTATTTATCAATATCGGCAATGGTCGCCGGATCTGACAGCAATGATTCCAGTTCCCGATATTTTGATTCCAAAGCCAAAAGTCTATTCAGCATTTATTATCCTCTACTGTATCTGCCGTTATTGCGGGATTTAGCTCCCCGTCATCTGTCTGCGAGGTCATTCCATACCGCAGATTGATATAGCTGCCGCTGCCGGCAGGAATATCCTCCTCCGCCAGCACCGCCTTTAGGGACTCGATTGCCACCTCTACCATTTCATCCGCCGGCTCGTTGGTGGTAAGCCGCTGGAGGCAAAGTCCTGGCAGAATAAAAATGTGCATGATGCCGTTGGGGTGCTTTCCCGCCAGCCTGATAAGCTCATAGGAAATACCGGCGATAACCGGAAGCAGCACAATGCGGCTGACAATTCGCTCCACTAGACTGGGCCAGCCCAAAAAGGCAAAGACGAATATGCTCACAATCATGACGATAAGAAGGAATGCCGTACCGCAACGGGGATGAAAGCGGGAGCATTTCTGGACATTAGCTACCGTCAGAGCCTCGCCCTTCTCGAAGCAGTGGATTGTCTTGTGCTCTGCTCCGTGGTACTGGAACACCCGATAGATGCCCTCCATCCTGGAGATGAAAAAGATGTAAACAAGGAACACGGTGAGCCTCAAACAGCCCTCAAAGATATTCAGGTAGAACGGGTCCTCAGTAATGGCGTGGAAGTATTTCACCGCATAGGTCGGAATTGCGATGAACAGCACAGCCGCCAAAACAAAGGCAAAGACCATGGTCATCGCCACTTCGCTGTCGGACATTTCCTCATCGTCTTCACCTGCCATCTGAGCAGAGTAGGACAGAGAACGCATACCCAGCACCAGCGACTCTCCAAGGGATACCACGCCGCGGATAAAGGGGGCTTTGAAGATTGGATAGCGGTCACCGAGGCTCTCAACTGCCTTTACCTGCACGGCTATATGTCCGTTTGCCTCACGGACTGCGGTAGCCACGCTGCCGGGGGCTCTCATCATAACACCCTCGATGACAGCCTGACCGCCGACTGTTGGTTTTTCGTCTGACATTTATTATCCTTTCTGTTGTATACAAATACTGTTGTAGCAATTTATTTTACCACAAAGCCGTCAAAGTGCCTATAGTCATACAGAAAAAGGGATTGTGAAAATGAACAGTCGTTTTCACAATCCCATCCTCAAGGTAAAAGCAGTGAATTCAGCCTGTAAGAAAACCGTTAATCAACAACGGTACGTGGCGACTGACAAGTAAGCATACGCAGTCAGAGCCTGGTACCGCTGTGTTGATTACCGAGCGAGAGCGTGTTTTCGTCAGACTGTATTCACGGTTATTTTTCAGGTATGCAAAAAAGGCTGTCGCAAAAGCGACAGCCTTTGGTGACTGAATAGCAATTCGAGAAATTACTTGCGGCCATAACGCTTGTTGAACTTCTCGATACGGCCACCGGCAGCGACATCACGCTGACGACCAGTGAAGAACGGATGGCACTTGGAGCATACGTCTACACGGAGCTCAGTGGCAGTGGAGCCGGTCATGAAAGTGTTACCGCAACCGCAGATAACCTTGCATTCCTGGTACTGAGGATGGATTCCTTCGCGCATTATTTACACCTCTCTTTTCCCCGGTTGGGAGTGATACAAGCCCACTCTGCGCAGGCTTGGTGCCAAGCTTCCCGTTTTGGGGAAAAGCCGGTCATTAACATTGTAAACAGACGACAATTCGTCCATTACGATTGAATAGTATAGCACAGGTGATATCCATTTGCAAGAAAAATTTCCTCGTCAGCATTAGTATTTATTCGTGAACGCCGGCTTCGAGTTTTATAGCTTTCAGACAAAAAAGACTGCTGCACAAGTGCAACAGTCTCAGTCTCGGCATTTTCAGTTGATGGCTCAGCGGCGATGGTTGCTGAAGCAGTCGCGGCAGTAAACCGGACGATCATCCTTCGGCTGGAAGGGGACCTGAGTCTCCTTGCCGCAATCAGCGCAAACAACAGTGAAGAGCTCACGCTGTGCAACGCCATCGCGCTGACGACGACGCTTATCACGGCAGTCACGGCAGCGAACGGGCTCATTCTCAAAACCCTTCTCCTGGTAGAATGCCTGCTCACCAGCGGAGAAAATAAAGTCGTTGCCACAATCTTTGCATTTTAAAGTTTTGTCCTGGAATTCCATGTAACTATTCCCCTTACTTTTTTCTTGAACCATCTTTTTAAGGCTACCGCGGCTTCGAGAAAGGAAAAACCTGACGAAATCCGAGGGATCGCTCCGTATTAGACGGCGATATCCACCTGCGTACCCAGATTCGGGTCAAGGCTGCCGGAAACCGTCGATAAAAGTGCGTCCATACTTTCGCCTGCCGTATCCATACTCATCTTCAACACAGAGATGCCGAGTTCCTGCTGTGCTGTCATCATATTGAGACCAACGCTCATAGACGCAATGCTCATCGTTAAATCCATTCAACCTTCACCTCTCTCTTGCTGCGCATACAAATCACAGCCAATTATAATCTATTCCCAAGGAAATAGCAACAAAAAAACTATCCGATTACAAATTTTTCTTTGTAAGCCTTGCGGCAGAGCGACTCCATTGCCGCCGCATATCTTTTCTCATCCATCAGCGGAGACCGCTCCATTTGACTGCGGAGATTTTTCCTGTAATCAGCCAACCGCTGACTATCCTCTGCCAATCGGACAGCGATTGCAATATACTCCTTCTCCGAGAAGGAAATCAGCTCCGGGCAGCCTGCACCGAACAAAATTGAAGCTCCCACCCGTGCGGAAGGACTATTGCCGGCCAGTGTCACCACCGGCACACCCATATAGAGGGCCTCACAGGTGGTTGCTCCACCTGTATACGGCTCGGTATCCAGCGCGATATCAATATCGGCATAGGTTTTCAGATAATCCGGAGAGTACGGACGGCACTCTACTCTGGCAGTATCGAAGCCCATCGCTCCCAGCCGTCTGACGATGAACTGTCGTCCGGCGAAATCCGGCAGGGACGCCAGCTTGTTCTGCAGTATCAGCCGGGAGTCCGGCACCCTCTCCATTATGGAACGCCACAACAGCAGCGTCCTGTCGGTAATCTTGGCGTAGTTATTCAAACAGCCGAAGGTGAGATGCTTCCCCTGCCGGTCAGCCGGTGATGCCGGTTGGGGCATCTTTTCCTTTTCCACCGGAGCATAGCAGAAAAGAGGATAAAAATCATTCTTCCGCTGCTCTGCAGGGATTCCCTCATCTAAATAGAGCAGCTTCTCACAGAATGCCCTCTGCATCCGGCTGTCTGTCCCGCGGCTTTCCGGTGTATCCGCCGGAGTCATTATCCTGTCTGTCAGGTGGTAGTCTACCGCTGCCAGTCCCGTAGTATGCAGGAATCCCAGACCGGATATAATTACCGGGGCAGGGCGATATGCCAGCACTGGCAGAGCATTGTCCTGGGAATGGCCTGACAAATCCACCAGTACATCAAGCTTATCCGCCGCTATCCGTCTGGCTGTCTGCTCCGGTGACATCTCTGACACATCCGTAAACGCCGCTCCCAGGCGGCGCAGTCTCCTTGTCACCTCATCTCCTTCACCGGTCATGTAGGCGAAGACGATGGTATTCCTGCGGTCAAAGTAACGAAGAAGCGGAGCCAGAAAGTATCCCATGGCGTGACGGCGGAAATCCCGTGAAATGTATCCAATCCGTATCGTCTTCATGCCTTCCTTCCGCTGCTTCATCAGACGGGACGGATCAGGTTCGCATACAGGTCTATCCGTAACACAGACCGGAGGGGTGTTTTCAAAGAATCTGTCGAACCCTTTGCTTATGGTCAGCTCCTCTGTCGGAGACGGCGGATTGTAGGCGGTGAGAAACAGTGCCTTGCTGTAAAGTGCCGCTCTTGTCGCTGACTTATCAGCAATAGCCGAGGCATCAAACAGTCTGGCTGCCGCCCCGGCTGCATCGCCCAGCAGATAGCAGGCATCTGCCAGATACTTGTCCACCCGCACACGAGTGCACTTGTCATAATCATTTCGCGGCTGACGGATTACCGGCTGGCGAAGGACGGCTTCAAGCCGCCGGACAGCCTGTTTAAGCTCAAAGACGGAAAGCTCCATCAGTGCCCTGACAAACTCGCCTCGACTGTGAGGAAGACCGCCGCCGGGCTTCACGGTTACGAAGGTCAGTGTTCGCAGGTACTCCTCCGCCGCACCGGTTTCGCCGCTGTACAGAGCCAGCTCCGCCGCAAAGGCAAGGGTATCCGGATCATGGGGAAACTGCACCGTAGAAAGTATCTCCCCCAGAGCATTTCTTGCTCCGGAGATGTTTCCCAAATTCAGAAAGCTTTCCGCTGTTGCCAGCCATCTGAGTTTATCTGCGATTGTCATGACATCACCACCCTTCTGCCTGTCTGCGCCAGCAAAAATCTGACGAAACCATATAGTCCCGATTATCCTACAGACTCCTACGGCTCCATTTTCACCGGTACACCGATACCGGCGGAATAAATATCTTGTTGAACAGCTCTACGGCGTAGCCGTCGGTCAGACCAGCCACATAGTCAGTGACCGCCTGCTTCCGTCCCCATCGTTCTTCATGGCGCCGGAACTCCTCCGGCAGTGATTCAAACTTTTCCAAAAAGTGATTGTATAGCTGGCAGAGAATAAAGCCAGCCTGCGCGCGCTCTCTAGCCAGATGCTCCGAATGATATATATGCTCAAACATGAACCTGCGGAACTGATTCATAACATCCGTATACCGGTCGGACAATCTTATATCAGACAAATCCGCTGAAGCGGTAATAATATCCGACACAAAGCCGGTAATCATGGCTGAGTGGTCAGCTCCCAGACACTTTATAACATCCGCCGGCAGCTCACCGGGCTTCAGCAGACCCGCCCGGATACTGTCATCATAATCGTGGCAGAGATAGGCGATCCTGTCCGCAAGATGGACGATGCGGCCCTCCAGCGTAAAAGGACGATTTGGCCCCGTATGATTCACAATGCCGTCCTCTACCGCCTCTGTGAGATTAAGTCCTTTTCCGTCCCGCTCAAGATAGCGGACGACCCGGAGACTCTGCTCATTGTGGGCAAAATGACCGGTCAGCTCCGCCATGACCGCCTCACCGGAATGACCGAAGGGTGTATGTCCCACATCGTGACCGATGGCTATGGCCTCCGTCAAATCCTCATTCAGTCTGAGACCGCGGGCAATAGTCCTGGCGATCTGAGCCACCTCCAGGCTGTGCGTCATTCTCGTGCGGTAATGATCTCCGGACATGATATAGACCTGGGTCTTGTGCTTCAGCCGTCGAAAACACTTGGCATGAATTATACGGTCCCTGTCCCGCTGGTAGTCGGTACGGTACTGGCACGGCACGATAGGACTGCGCCGTACCGCCTCCCTTGCCTTGGCGGCACAGGAGGCAAGAATCTTGTACTCCAGTTCTTCGGTCTGTTCTCTGATAGTCATGCAGAAATCCTCCGAATATAGAAACCAATCGGCAATAGGTCTGAACCATCCAGTATAAAAGCCGAACCGGCACCGCTGCCTCGTCCGTGCTTCTATTTCTGTACGCAAAGGAGCTGAGTCAGACAAGCTCCTACCCAGCTCCTTCAAAAATTTATTTGCTGCCGGCCAGATACTTCCGGGCCGCCGCTACGGTATCATCATACAGCAGAACAAGCATATCTGCATTGTTTTCGATAAATGCTTCCGGATCCTCCGGCGGATTTTCCGCTGGCAGTCCCTGCACCTTCCGGCCTGCCATCTCCATTGCCTTGGCCAGGAGGGAAAGCTTCTCGCCGCCAATCAGGAGAGACGAAGATTTCAGGGCATGGACAGCCACAGTGAAGGGATCCCACTGCTTTTTCTCCGCCAAATCAGCAATCTCAGCCTTTGTATTGGCAGCCTCGTCGCAGAATACCGACAGTACCCGGTCATACATATCCTTCTTGTTGCCACAGTTCTTACAGCCGCGCTCGGCATTGAAGAGAGCCGTCATTTCATCGTCAGCCTTCTTCGGTCCGTCATTGCTGCTCTTAACCGGTGCCGGTGCAGCCGCATTGCGGTGAAGATAGGGATTCAGCCCTGCCGCCGGCAGCTGTCCGCCGGCAGCCAAAGCTGCCATTCCGCCGTATACCGGAGCTTCCGTAGCTGCAGCCTTAGGCTTAGGCGGAATAATGACTCCGGCGCTGTATCCCTCGATTCCGGCTTCCGCGGCAGCCTTTGCCATAGCTTCCTCCAGCGACATATTTTTGTCGCTCTCCGACTTCACTCTTCTGGCGCTCACCGGCGGAGCACTGACATCACGCACCTTCTCCGGCGGCAGATATTTGCGGAGAGTCTCCTCCAGCAGGGTACCGTTCACCGGCTTGGACAGATATTCAACAAATCCCCTGGAAATATACATTTCCCTCATGCCCACTATAGCATTGGCGGTGAGAACTATGAAGGGAATATTGTCGTAGCCGGGTATCTCCCGTGCCCGCTCCATGGTCTCGATACCGTCCATACCGGGCATCATGTGATCCATCAGTACCAGGTCGAAGCTTTCCTTCTTCATCAGCTCCAGCGCCTTCACGCCGCTGTTGGCAGTGACTACATGAATCTTCGTCTCCTTCAGAAGTCCGGAAACAACCAGCAGATTCAGATCACGGTCGTCTACTACCAGCACATTTGCCTCTGGAGCAATGAAGCTGACGCTGTATTCCGTCCTGCCCTTCTGGACTTCCCTGCACTGGGCCTGGAAGTTTCCTACCTTGGCGGTGCCTACTACCTTCTGAGGCAGTATGAGGGTGAAGGTGGTACCTACGCCGTACTCACTGGTGACCTCCACATCACCGCCCATAGCCTTCGCCAGTCGATGAGTAAGGGCCAGACCGAGACCGGTTCCTTCAACAGAACGATTCCGGTTCAGGTCAAGGCGGACAAAGGTCTTGAACAGCTTGTCCATATCCTCCGGCTTGATACCGATACCCGTATCAGCTACAGCAAACCGGAATACGATGTTGTCACTTTCCTCAGCCATCTTTTCACCAGTAATGGTCAGCGTAATACCGCCTTCATTGGTGTACTTAACAGCATTGTTCAGCAGATTTATCAGCACCTGCCTGATGCGGACGGCATCACCCTCCAGCTGATCCGGCAGGTCTCCGTCAACATTGATGATGAAGGAGAGCTGTTTTTCCTCTGCCTTCACATTGATCATGGTGGATACTTCGTTCAGCAGGCGAGCCAGACGATAGTTGCCCGGCACGATATCCATCTTGCCGGCCTCGACCTTGGAGAAGTCAAGGATATCATTTACCAGCGAAAGGAGTGCCCGTGAGGCTGACTCTATATTCTGGGCATACTCCCGGACTACCGGCTCCCGTCCTTCGCGAAGAATCATTTCATTCATACCCATAATCGCATTGATAGGGGTACGAATCTCATGAGACATGTTCGCCAGAAAGTCGCTCTTGGCGCTGTTTGCTCTGGCTGCATCGGCGATAGCCTCACGCAGCTCATCACTCTGACGGGACTTTTCCTCAAAGGTGTATGCGTAAAACATACCTACCATAACGATGATGCACAGGAAACCGAAGGACAAGCCTACCAGCATGGAGGCATCGCCGATGGATTCCATCATGACATGCATAGGAATCAGGCCCACCAGCTCACCGTTAAGGGAGGGAACATCTGCCTTTACAAGAAACAGTCCGTTATCACCGTTGGCAGCCCAGACGACCGCCTCCGGCTTTCTCAGAAGCTTTGAGTCCAGCTCCCTGAACAGCTGGCGTTCCCGCGCAAGCTGCAGGAGCTGTTCCCTTTCATCGTCCCAGTCAACGGGGCCGATCATGACATTCTCTTTGCCGTCTACAACCCAGAACGAGGCCTTTCCCTCATAGGCTCTGACGCCGAAATCAATCGAGATGACACTGGGCGGAATCTGATGATAGAGGGCATACTTGACATTGCCGCTGGACATGACCGGCGCTGCCGCTATCCAGCCGTCTTTATAGTTTCCGCTTACAGCCGGCTCTCCATGAAATGCCTGCCGGATGGAAGGGAATTTATCTACATCAATGCGGGAACCGTACAGCGCATTGCCGCTGTGGTCAATAATGCCGTACCGGCCCTTACTGGGATCCGTATCTACGGAGCGGACAGCGTCGATACCGGAGGCTTCCTTCATGTTCCACTGCTCGACACGCTCTACCGCTCTGGCAAGACTGCCCAGGCCCGCCAGCTCCCGGTCGGCAACACGACCCTCCAAGTCCTTCGCCAGAATCTGAACCTGCCGATTGACCTGAAGCTCAATGTAGCTGTATAGCAAGTCATCTATTTTTTTGTGGAGTATGTATCCGATTCCGGCCAGCACTGTGAGCATCGTCAATATTGCCGCAATCGGCCGAAGCCAGCGTTTTTCGAAATTACTTCCCATAATATCTGTTACTCCTCAATCCATAGTACACGGACTGTTACAGATTTGTGATTACGCCCTTAACAAACCAATTCATCTTCCGGAGAATCGTTTCATCGGACAGCGACTCACCCTTCCGGCAGCGAATCTGCCCGGTAGTGTCCACTATCTCTCCGGCGAACACCTTGCGGCCCTGTATCATGGCAGCACGGGCCTGATGGATTCTCTCGACCTCAAAGCCGCTGACGCTCTTGGAAAAGTTTTCACAGCTTACAGAGCCATCACTTACACCGCGCCATACATTACGGCTCCTGGGTTTCTTAAAGGAACGGCGCAATACCTCCTGGTATATCTCGCCCCATTGGATTCGTATATTGGCCAGAACCATCGATGAGGCAAAAGGCGGCATCTCATGATAGGCAATGGAATAAATCCCCATATCGGTGGCCATTTCGTTTACCGTGGAACGGTCCATGTGATGGGATATTACATCCGCTCCGCGGGCGCTGAGGACCTTTACTCCCCGTCGCTCCTTATCGCCCTGAACCCTTTCCTTTGTCCAGTAGACCTCAACCACCGCACTCGGGAGCACGGCCTGTGCCCCCAGGGTAAAGGCATTTATGCCCCGGACTACCTCCCCACTGGGCATATCTGCTATATATCCCAGCCTGCCGGTATGAGTTTTCATGGCAGCCAGCATTCCGGCCAGATATCTTGCTTCGTAAAATCTGCCGGAGAAAAAGTAAAGATTCGGCAATTTCTCCTCTGTCTGCGAGCAGTAAAATGTAACCTTCGGATTATCTTCTATCTGCTTCCTGCCCATTTTTGCCTGACTACCGTCGGTCATGATGATGACCTCGCAGCCGGCGTCGACTAAATCCTGTATGGCAGACTCGACTTCCTGATTGTGGTTGGAGATTCCCTGTTTTACCAGCAGCGTCACACCCATCTGCTCTGCCGCCAGCTTAATGCCGTTGTATTGGGTGGTGGCCCAGTTGCTGGAATTTATCATCGGCCGCATCATCATACCTACTTTTGGCCGCTCCTTCACCGGGGCGTCAAACATCTTGACGCAACCGATTATTACCGCCAGCAGGACCAGACAAACGGAGCCGTATATAGTCAGTGTTTTTTTATTACTATCCATACTGCTTCCCTCTGAACCTTCCCGAAAGCAATCATAAAAAAAGTGACAAATTCCCACTTTTATACAATCATAAGTATAGCACAAACACTAAATAAAAAACAAAGAGAAATTGCTCACACGATATTTATCAAAATACAAATCAGCCCATGCAAAAAGGCTGCGAAAAATGATTGCTCATTTTCACAGCCTTCTTTTACCTGACGCTTATTTCTTATTCTATTACAGCAGCTTCAGGCTCCGGTTTCGGATTGCGCAGTTCCTCAAGCAGCTTGTCAAACCGGTTCATGATTTCCTCATGGGTCTTACCGGTGATTTCCGGCATTTCTTCCTCGCCGGTAGCCTCCCTGAAGGTCATTCCTGCCAGTTCAAAGCCCTTCTCTACTGCACTGCGCAGCTGCTCGAGCTTGTCTGCATCTCCACCGGCCAGCTTCTCAGCCAGACCGAAGATTCTGTCTGCGACAGCATTCACCGAGTAGTCGCCGCCTTCGGAAACAGCCTTTTCAGCTTCCTCCGGAGTCGTCGCTACTGTCGGCAGGGCGAATTCACTGGCATCTACCAGAATGCCGTTGAAATTGAACTGGGTAACGCCTGCCAGTCTGGCCTGATTGTCTGCCAGTACGGAGGTCATCATCTTCAGCATATTCTGCTGGCTCTTCTCTACATCCTCCTTCAGAGCCTTTACCTGATCGGCGTTCAGACCCTTGCGGTTTGCACCACCAGCCTGAGCCTTGGTGTAGCCTGCATTGGCCAGTGTCTTTTTGGAGCCAAGCTCTACCACGGAGGCGGCATTTTCTCTGCCGTTCTCTTTCCCTGCAATCTGTCCCTTAGCTGCGGTCTCGCCGCCCACATTGCGGCCGCCGACACTGTAGCCTGCTCCGCCGACGGAGCTTGCCGTGCTGAGATTTGCGATGGTACCGATATCCATATCTACCACTCCTTTATCCGTAAAAATATCATCGCTTAACCTGTATATCGTAAATCTGCTTGAATTCTTAAGTACGGTTTATTAAATATTACAAAGCAATCATGAGCCGCTTTATTCCGCCCGCATCGCTTTGCTCATAGCTGCCGCATTATCTCTGGCGGTCTGCTCTCCGTCAAAGGCCGCTATTGCCTTCAGCTGTTCCTCGTCACTACCGGCCAGTACGATTTC
>JAFNYY010000065.1 GCA_017383125.1 Schwartzia sp. (in: firmicutes) | reverse complement strand
TTCCAGGAAAACTCCAGCAGCTGATCTACACGGGTTCGGGGGAAAGTCCAGCGGAACCACATGAAAAGGAATACCATAACAAAGACCTTGCCCCAGAACCAGACGGGAGCAGGAAGAATCGGTCCCTGCCAGCCACCGAGAAAGAGCGTCGTGGCAATAATGGAAACTGACAGCAGGTTCGCATACTCTGCCATGAAGAACAATGCCCAGCGCATTCCGCTGTACTCAGTAAAGGGACCGGCAACAATTTCGGACTCATCTTCTACCAGATCGAAGGGAGTTCGGTTTGTTTCAGCGGTAGCACTGATAATATAGATGACAAAAGCAATCGGCTGAAGGAAAACGAACCAGGGCAGCTCACCCTGCATTCTTACAATCTCCCCCATATTCATGGAGCCGGTAATCATGACAACGCCGAGAAGAGAGAATGCCATCGGAGCCTCATAGCTTATCATCTGAGCTACGGTACGCATACCACCAATCATGGCATACTTACTATTTGAGGCATAACCGCCCATAAGGAACGGAAGAACTGCCTGTGAAGAAATCGCTAGCAGGAGGAAAAGACCGATATTTACATCTGCCAGCGCCACACCGTCATCAAAGGTATAAAAAGCATAAATCAAAGCCGACGGGGCAAACAGCAGCATAGGCGCCAATGCCCACACCACCCTGTCACAGCCTAGAGGAATAATATCTTCCTTCGTCATCAGCTTCAGGGTATCAGCCATAGACTGGAGTAGTCCATAAGGACCTACACGGTTCGGGCCGATACGCTTTTGCATAAAGGCACAAACCTTTCGCTCCTCGTAGGTAAATATCATTGCTGCAATGGAAATGATACCAAGGATAGCTCCGATGCCGATGAATTTAAAAATGCAGTCAACAACAAACTGATTGCCGAATAAATAGAACAGTATCTGCTCGATGAAATCGACTGCCACCGTTACGAGATTCTGGGGATAAAATTTAGGAAAAATCTGAGGCATAAATCGTTTTCACCGTCCTTTTCAGCAATCTACTTCACCCATAAGCGGGTCTATAGTAGAGAATGCGGCTACAGAATCACCGATATAATACCCTGCACACATATCGTTGAGGCCTTGCATATTGACAAAGGAAGGTCTGCGGATATGTACTCGATAGGGCTTCGGTGTCCCATCACTTACGATGTAGAAGCCAAGCTCTCCGCGGGTACCTTCGGTACGGCTGTAAATTTCGCCCTTTGGTGGCTTAAATACAGCCGGAAGCTTCGCCATAATCGGTCCTTCCGGAAGTCCCTCAATGCACTGACGGACAATCTTGGCACTTTCCAGAATCTCTTCGAAGCGGACACGATAGCGATCCCAGTTATCACCTTCGCGACCCGTAACCACCTTAAATTCAAGCTCCGGATAAATGCTGTAGCCGTCTACCCTGCGAATGTCAAATGGGATGCCGGATGCACGGACATTGGGGCCGGTCATGTTGTGACTCAGCACCATTTCCTTGGTCATTACCGAGCGGCCCTTAAGACGGCGGACAAATATTTCATTACCTGTAAGAAGCTCATCATATTCAGCCATGCGCTCAGGCAGCTTGTCGATAAATGCCTTGGCCTTCTCGATAAAACCTGCGGGCAAATCGTGGATAACTCCGCCGATACGAATGTAATGGAAAGTCATGCGGGCGCCGCAGACAAGGTCAAACAAATCCAAAACATCCTCACGGTCACGGAACGCATACAAATGACCGGTACTTGCGCCCAGGTCAATGGACAGGGTTCCCATAAATACAAGATGGCTGGCAATACGATTCAGCTCTGCCATCATTACTCTGATATATTCCGCCCGACGAGGCACCTCTATCTGTGCCAGTTCCTCCACCGCATGGCAAAAGCCAAAGTTATTATTCATGGAAGAAACATAATCAAGGCGATCAGTATAAGGAACACACTGAATGTAGGTACGGGACTCCAACAGCTTTTCAATTCCCCTGTGGAGATAGCCGATTATTGGCTTTACTTTGACAATGCTCTCACCGTCAAGCTCAAGCTCGACCCGAAGAACACCGTGGGTACTTGGATGCTGGGGACCCATGTTGAGAGTATATGTTTCTGTCTTCAGCATGTTACTCCCCCTTTACCAGATGACGCACTCTGGGCGGCATTATCTGCTTATAGTCCTTGCGAAGCGGATGACCTTCAAAGTCTTCCGCCAGCAGTATACGGCGAAGATCCGGATGGTCAGTAAATTCGATTCCCATCAAATCAAATACCTCCCGCTCCTCGAATTCAACGCCGGGAAATACCGATGTTACCGAAGGCACAACAGGCTTGTCATGGTTCAGCTTTACTTTGACGGTTATTGCCTCATATTTTTCCCACGAAAACAGGTTGTACACCATTTCAAAATGAGTCTTCCAATCTACGGAAGTAACATTTTCCAGACGACCGTACATCATCCCATTATCGTCACGAAGAAAAGTCAGAAGCGCCTTTAGGCTTTCTCCTGAGACAAATACAGCCGGCTGCCGCTCTGCTTCGTCATAAGTGATATCGGGAAAAGCTTCCTTTATAATTGCCAGCTTTTCGGAGGACGCATAGTTTTTCATTTCCCTGCTCCTCCCATCTCTTTAATCCTGTCCATCTTGGCCAGCTTCTGCTGCAAAAGAACTTCCCTTGCTTTCTCTACATGCTCCGGATGCATTATCTTTTCCTTAAGCTTCAGCATACCGTTGATCAGAGCCTCCGGACGAGGGGGACAGCCGGGAATATAAACATCTACCGGCAGTATCTCGTCAATACCGGGAACAACGGAATACGAATCAGCAAAGGGACCGCCAGCAATAGTGCAGTTTCCCATGGCAATAACATATTTCGGTTCCGCCATTTCCTCATAAAGACGGATAAGAGGCGGCGTCATCTTCCAGGTAAGAGTACCGGCAACGATAAGCAGGTCTGCCTGTCTCGGGCAAGGACGGAATACTTCATAGCCAAAACGGGCAATATCAAACCTGCCGCCTGCAGCACTCATCATTTCAATAGCACAGCAGGCAAGACCGGAGGACAGCGGCCAAATAGAATTACCGTGGGCCCATTTGAACAAAGAGTCTACGGTAGTAACAATGACATTGTTTTTCAGCATAGGGGGGACGATATCTACTATTTCCACGCCAATGCTCCTTTCTTCCAGGCATATCCCAGACCGATAGCCAGAATACCGACAAATATAAACATCTCTACCAGAGCAAAAAGACCAAGGTGACCGAATCTCACTGCCCAGGGATAGAGAAATATCGTTTCAATATCAAAAACCAGGAACATTAAAGCATAGAGAAAATACCCAGCCCTATACCTTACATGAGTCTTGCCGATAGTATCGACACCGCACTCGTACGGTATTCTCTTTTCTTTGGTCGGCTGCCGTGGCTGCAGAATAAAAGCAGGAATCAGCGCCGATACAGGAAAAACCAGCGTTACCAGAAAAAATATACCAAGTGCACCATATTCGCCCATGATAAACCCCTTCCGCAAATAATAATCAGAAAAAGGCGTAAACACGCCTTAGGTTTATAGTTTAGTTGACATCTTCAACATTGTCAATGATTATAGACAATAAATTACCAACAATAAAGAAGAATTATGTATACCTGTATTTTATTTGTTTTTACCCATTTGTTTTCTTTTGTTGAAGAGCAGATTCAATAATAGTATAATCTCTCCTATAAACTCTATACAAAAGGACTGATATCCATGGAACTGGTAAAGGATGTTCCCGCCTACATACGCAAAATGTACGAGGGCAACTACTTCATGAATGGCTTCGGCATAAACATTGAGGAGATACACTGCGGAAGTGCAGTTGTCAGTCTCGATATTATCAAGGAGAAGCACTTCAATCACAGAGGTGTTTGTCACGGCGGCGTTCTCACCGCACTGGCCGACACCGTTCTCGGCGTAACCGGTGCCAGTGTCGGCGAGGTAGTTGCTACCATGTGCGTAAGCATGAACTTCATCCGCCCTGTATCAAAGGAAGGACGCTACTATGTGAAGAGCCGCATTACTCATCATGGCAGGACTACAATGATAATCGACTCCAGAATGTACGATGAGAACGATAAGACCGTCTGCACCATCTCCGATACAATGTACATCATCAAGCATTTTGACGAAATCCCCCGTCAGTGGTAATCACTGCACCGGACTTTCTTCTGCAGGCTAAACACAGCACAAAAAAGCCTCAGCCTTGCGGCTTCCGATGCCGCCCGGCTGAGGCTTTTTCTATTTCTTAATTACTCAATTTCAGCATGGAACTGCTGGAGAGATTTGATGGTTGCCGCTCCTGCTTGCATAGCCTTGATTCCTTCGATGGAAGCCTTGGCCGCAGCCATAGTGGTAATGTAATTGATACCAACCTTGATGGCAGTCTTGCGGATAGCTGCACCGTCATTGCTGCCGTTCTTGCCGCTGGGAGTATTCAGGACGATATCAACCTCGCGGTTCATAATGATATCAACGCAGTTAGGACGACCTTCATTCAGTTTATGAACCTTCTTGGCCGGTATTCCTGCCTCGTTGAGGAACTTGCAGGTGTTGGCAGTAGCCACGATATCGAAACCGCAGTCAACAAATCCCTTTGCCACCTCAGACAAATCCTTCTTGTCTCTGTCGTTTACAGAGATAAGGACAGTTCCGGAAAGGGGCAGTTTAGTCTTGGTAGCTTCCTGTGCCTTGTAGAAGGCCTCACCGAAGTTGGAAGCCATACCGAGAACCTCACCTGTGGAACGCATCTCAGGTCCGAGAACCGGGTCAACCTCCTGGAACATATTGAATGGGAAGACAGCTTCCTTAACGCCGCAGTGCTTGAAGACCTTATCCTTCAATGCCGGTACCGGAGATTCTTTACCGGTAATGGCCGAAGTCATAATTTCGGTGGCAATGGGCACCATGCCAATGCCACAAACCTTGGAAACAAGGGGAACCGTACGGCTGGCACGGGGATTTGCCTCCAGAACATAGAGGACATCGTTCTCGATTGCGTACTGCATATTCATAAGACCAACGACATTCATCTCTTTGGCAATACGCTTCGTGTAATCTTTAATGAGAGCGACATTCTTTTCGGAGATATTCTTGGAAGGCAACACACAGGCGGAGTCACCGCTGTGAATACCGGCAAGCTCGATATGCTCCATGACAGCCGGAACAAATACATTCTCGCCGTCAGAGATGGCATCTGCCTCACACTCCAGAGCATTCATCAGGAAGCGGTCAATGAGAATCGGACGGTCAGGAGTTACACCGACAGCAGCTGCCATGTAAACCCGCATCTGCTCATCGTCGTGCACGACTTCCATACCGCGGCCGCCCAGTACATAAGAAGGACGAACCATGACCGGATAACCAATCTTATTTGCAATCCCGATGGCCTCGTCAACGGTAACAGCCATTCCGGACTCCGGCATGGGGATGCCGAGCTTATCCATCATTGCACGGAAGAGGTCACGATCCTCTGCCATGTCGATGGTCTCCGGAGAAGTACCGAGAATATTTACACCGTTTGCCTTCAGGGAAACAGCAAGATTCAGCGGAGTCTGACCGCCGAACTGAGCGATAACGCCCATCGGCTTCTCCTTCTCGTGGATGGAGAGAACATCCTCGAGAGTAAGCGGCTCAAAGTACAGCTTATCGGATGTATCATAGTCAGTGGATACAGTCTCCGGATTGCAGTTGATAATAATAGTTTCAAAGCCGAGCTTCTTCAGGGCCATTGCAGCATGAACGCAGCAATAGTCAAACTCGATACCCTGACCGATGCGGTTCGGGCCGCCGCCCAGAATCATAATCTTCTTGGGATTGGTGCTGGCCTTGGCATCGTTTTCCTTGGGGATATTATAGGAAGAATAGTAGTAGGCACTATCTTTGGTTCCGCTTACATGTACGCCTTCCCAGCATTCTTCGATGCCGGCGGCCAGACGAGCCTTGCGTACATCTTCCTCGCTTACCTTCAGCAGACCGGCAAGATAACGGTCGGAGAAACCGTCCTGCTTTGCCTGACGAAGTACATCGGCAGCGGGAATGGTACCGGCACATTTCTTCAGAGCCTCTTCTTCCTCTACCAGTTCCTTCATCTGCTCGAGGAAGTAAGGCTTAATCCAGGTCAGCTTGTAGAGCTCTTCAACGGTGGCACCCTTGCGGATAGCCTCATACATGATGAACTGGCGTTCAGATGTAGGAACTACCAGCTTCGCCATCAGCTCTTCCTTGGTCAGCTCGCCGAAGTTCTTGGCACCGCCGAGACCGTAGCGGCCGGTCTCCAGAGAGCGGATAGCCTTCTGGAAGGCTTCCTTGTATGTCTTACCGATGCTCATTACCTCGCCTACAGCGCGCATCTGGGTACCGAGCTTGTCCTGAGCATCCTTGAACTTTTCAAAGGCCCAGCGGGCAAACTTGATAACGACATATTCACCGGAGGGAACATATTTATCGAGAGTACCGTACTTACCGCACTCAATATCATCAAGATCAAGACCGGCGGCCAGCATAGCGGAAACGAGAGCAATGGGGAAACCGGTTGCTTTGGAGGCCAGCGCAGAGGAGCGGGAGGTACGCGGATTGATTTCGATTACGATAATGCGGCCGGTTTCAGTATTGCGGGCAAACTGAACATTGGTGCCGCCGATAACCTGAATTGCATCGACGATCTTATATGCCTGGCGCTGCAGCTCCTGCTGAACATCCTCGGGGATGGTAAGCATCGGTGCAGAGCAGAAGGAGTCGCCGGTATGAACGCCCAGTGGGTCTATGTTCTCGATAAAGCAGACGGTAATCATCTGACCCTTGGAGTCACGGACTACCTCAAGCTCCAGCTCTTCCCAACCGAGAACGGATTCCTCGACAAGCACCTGACCGACGAGTGACGCCTGCAGACCGCGCTCGCAGACAACCTTAAGTTCTTCTACATTATATACAAGACCGCCGCCGGCACCGCCCATGGTGTACGCCGGGCGGAGAACTACAGGATAACCAAGCTCATCAGCAATCTTCAAAGCATCCTCAACAGAGTATGCAACCTCGGAGCGGGCCATACCGATACCAAGAGAATCCATAGTCTTCTTGAACTCGATACGATCCTCACCGCGCTCAATGGCCTCAATCTGAACACCGATTACCTTGACGCCGTACTTGTCAAGGATACCGGCCTGAGCTAGTTCGGATGCCAGATTCAGACCGGTCTGACCGCCGAGATTCGGCAGAAGTCCGTCCGGACGCTCCTTGGCAATAATCATCTCCAGGCGTTCCTTGGTCAGCGGCTCGATATAGGTTACATCGGCCATGCCTGGGTCTGTCATGATAGTAGCCGGATTGGAATTTACCAGCACGATTTCATAACCCAGCTTGCGGAGGGCCTTGCAGGCCTGAGTTCCGGAATAATCAAACTCGCAGGCCTGTCCGATGATAATCGGGCCGGAGCCGATAATAAGAATTTTGTGAATATCATCACGCTTTTTCATAATTGTATAACGCCTCTTTCTCTGCATAGCAGATTTATTACATTTTAGATTGTCATAAAATTCCTTCCTAGTATTATATCAAAAGGTCATTAAAAAACATAGATTTTTTTCATTGTATAAAAAAGAAAAGACCCGCCTGGCGGGCCTGAAATTCTTATTGATTTTTATGGCGGAGAGAGAGGGATTCGAACCCTCGGTACATTTCTGCACACTTGATTTCGAGTCAAGCACCTTCGACCACTCGGACACCTCTCCGCGTCTGTTGTGAGCCCATTGTATCACATGGTATGCGGATTTGCAATAGTTTGGAATTTTTTGAGGATTTGTTGGCAAGTGTTCAAAATACGCCAAAATTGGCCAAAATAAATTATCTTCTGGCTGTCAATCGGCTGTCAACTTTTTGGGGTTATAATCCCCTGCTCTATGGATTTTTGGATAAGAAAAAAGGAGAGATTTGCATGATTAGTAACAAGGTTTTTTCTCAGCGTTTTAAGGAACTGCGGGCCGAACATAGTGTAGGTTATTACCAGACGGCTGCTCTTTTGGGTATCTTTCCGGCAGATATTGCGGAAATTGAACAGGGCCGGAGATGCCCGGACGGTAAGCTGATTGCTGATATTTGCAAGTTGTTCGCTGTTTCGGCAGCGTGGCTGGTGGGCTTGGAGGAGCAGGCATATCCGGCAAAGATGCTCGAACGGCAGGAACTGCAGGCGGTCGATTTCGTAAAAGGGGTTTTGAAAGGAACCTTTGAGGCTCCTCCGTCCATAGTCGATGCTGCGCTGTATTTGTCTCGCGAGGGGTACCTCAGCAATGTACGGTTTGCAATGCCTGTTGAAACCCGGGTCAATATCATCATGATGACCAATTTAATGAAGGATCTTCTGTTGCAGAACATAGCAAATCAGGATGAAAACAGTATGATTGCAAAGGTTGAACTGTGCTACAGATGCCTACTGAAGGTCGGGTATACCATACCGGTAAATTCCGACGAGGAAGTTCAGTACAGCAAAGTCGGTTGACTTTGAAAATATTTGATTATATTTTAAGAAAGAGAGTGAAGATGCTATGAAAGAAAATTGCGCTGTTGAAGAAGAAACGATTGATTGTGGATGGAATCATGCGAATCCGTTGGTGTTGAGGTTCCCCGAGGTTTTTGATACGGGCAAAACGATGGCCGTTGAAGGGGACTTGGACGATGGGTATGTCGATTTGGCTATTGAGGACCGATACGGATATGAGCCTGGTCGAGGGCATGTGAAATTTCAATACAGTATGACTTGTGAACAAGCTTTGCGATTGGCTTCTTTTCTTAATAGAGTAGTCCGTGAAATCCGTGCCAGCACTGTTAGGGATTGTATGGAAATTGCTGGAGCAGACATGCAGCAGGCACCCGAAGATGTCCAGGCCGAGTGAGGATGTGAATTGTTTTGGCAGTATTTCTTGTCGATTACGAAAATGTCCAAGGGAAAGGTTTATGGGGCGTAGAAGTCCTTGCTCCGGAAGATGTACTGTATATCTTTTATTCTGCGGCTTGCCCCAATATTAGTCGGCGGGATGCCAACCTGATTGATAGAAGCGGCTGCGAATTCCATGCTGTGTATTTGTCGCATACCGGGCATAATGCGCTGGATTTTATGATTGTGGCGCAGATGGGTATTCTGGCCGAAAGAGGCTATAAGAATATTGCGGTGATTTCCATGGATCAGGGATTTCTGGTGGCTAAGGAATATATAATGGCCGCCCTGAATGACATGAATATCGTTGTTGCCAAATCGATAGAATCCGGAATCCGGAAACTTCCTGCGGAGCCGGGAATTGGTGGGGACAGGAGATGTGAATGTATTCAGGGAGCTGAGAGAATCGGGTTAAGAACCTTTGGGGATGGTCACCTAAAAAAGGCTGCGATTAAAGAACGGATAGAGGGTCTTTTTGGGGAGACTCCCTATTTTGACAAAATAGATGAACTTTGTCGGTATGTTAAGGACTGCGCCGGGATGAAGTCAGGCAATGACCGATACCGGTCTGCGTTGAGGCTCTTTGGGGGGAAAGATGGGTTGAATATCTATCAACGGCTGAAGCCGATGATAGATGAGGCTGTTGCGGAGAGGGAGCCCTCCTCTGCTCCGCAGCCTCAAAATCCTCCTTCCCCTGTTCCAGAGCAGCCGGAAGCGGTTCCAGCTGCGCCGGAGGAAGAAACCGACAAATGCAGGCAGCTGTTGATGGCAGAGCTGGAGAAATCCCATGTAACCTATTCATTGGATATGCTCTATAATCTGACGATGGAATTGCTGCTCATTAACAGTAAAAATACCCGGTACAAAAGGATTTTGGCAAGGTTCGGTACAGTTGAAGGGCCGCTTATTTATAGGTTGCTGAAGCCGGTTTTAACTAAGCTTCCCTGATTTGATCCCTATAAAAATGAGGAGATGTTTGTATGGCAACGATTAAAGATTATAAAAAGGGCCTGACGGTCTTTGCGGTCAGAAAACATGACCGCAATGGCCATTGCAAAGAAATAGTAGAGGCTGAGGTTATTGGTACCGGGCGCGTCTATGTTTCTGTTGTCTGGAAAGGCCAGAATTATGTAAGAAAATATCGGGAATCTGAACTCTACGATTACTTCCGTGAACAGATTAATTACGGTTATGCGTCTTACCTCTTTTTAACCCGACAGGCTGCTGAGGAATACTGTGAACGAGAAGAGCTGGTGACATGGGCGTGGAAAGAGCTGACACACTCTAAAATATCTGAACTTAATCTAAAACAGCTGCGAGGGATAAAGCAGGCGATAGAAGATAAGTAAACCGGGTTCTTCCCGGAATTGGCTATGACCTATTGAGGGGGCGAGTTGAATGATTGTTTATCTCGTAGACTATGAAAATGTTCATACCGAAGGTTTGGCCGGGGCATCCCGGCTACAACCGGATGACAGCGTATATATTTTCTACTCCGCAGGATGTAAAACAATCCCAATTGAACAGATGGTACAGATTACAGCCAGTGGCTGTCATGTACAGGCTTTCCCGTTAATAAAGGTTGCGAAAAATGCAGCTGATTTTTGCCTGGTGACATTGATGGGCTCCTTGATAAGCGAAGGATATACCGATTTTGCGATCTTATCCAAAGATAAAGGCTTTGAGGCGGCTCGGGATTTTGTTATGGCCGGAAGGACAGGTCATAACAATATCAAGGTTGTAATTGCGAAGAGCTTTGAGGCTGCTTTTGATTTGCACTGCGGTGTTGGGAAGCAGCGGACAAAAATTAAGCATGTCTGTAATGTGGGAAATGTTTCTTTGCCGGGTACAACTCCATTGGCTTTTCTGCTGGAGGAAGCTCTTAAAGCATCCCCGCTGAAGGTAATGTTTAACAAAATATATGAATTGGCTTGTCAGTTAATGCCGATAAAAGAGAACCAGCAGCGGTATATGTTGTGCCTCAAAACTTTTGGCCAGCAGCAGGGGCAGGATGTATATCGGACTCTTAAGCCGATTCTTGCTGGAGCAGCCAGACTTTAATAAAATTTCTACTGTCGTAGATATCTGGCGTTCAGTCATCCCGAGCCGTGGCCAGAAACCTTATATAATTTCTACTGTTGTAGATATGGGTAAAGGTGGACGCCCTCGCGTTTTTATTTTCTATTTAATTTCTACTGTCGTAGATTAAAAGAGCATTGTGTAACGATCAAAATTTAGAAACCTCAGATAATTTCTACTGTTGTATATGTAGTGGTCTCGTAGGAATTAATTTACTGTTTTGAAAGGATTGATATATTATGGCATATTTTGCGGAGGAATTTGTTGGCAAGTACAGTTTGTCCAAGACTTTGAAGTTTGGTTTGGTACCGGTTGGTGAGACGAAGAAGTATCTTGAGGAGAAGGACTGCCCTCTTCTTTCCGGAGATTATCGCCGC